>CAXTBP010000005.1:0-62580 GCA_964241985.1 uncultured Armatimonadaceae bacterium
GAGCGCGTCCGGGCCGCGATAAAAAACAGCGGCTTAATGTTTCCCGGCGACCGAAAACTAACCATCAACCTCGCGCCCGCCGACACGCGCAAGGCAGGCCCCGCCTTCGATTTGCCGATTGCCGTGGGCCTGCTTGTCGCTACGGGGCAAATCAGCGAGGAATCCGCATCGGGGGCCGTATTTATCGGCGAGTTGGGCTTGGACGGCTCCGTCCGTCCGGTTTCCGGCGTTCTGCCGATGGCCTTGTGGGCGCGGCAGGCCGGGCGGCGCAAACTCATCGTGCCCTACGCCAACACGCGCGAGGCAGCGATTGTCGGCGAAATCGACGTGTACCCCGTCCACACGCTTGCCGACGTGATCGTCCTGCTCGCGCAAGGCGACGACGCCCCCGCGCCCGTGCGCGAAGACCCCCGGCAAGTTCTCAAGCAAACTGCGCCCGGCGGAATGGATTTCTGCGACGTGAAAGGCCAAGCGCACGTCAAACGCGCCCTCGAAGTCGCCGCCGCCGGGGGGCACAACGTTCTTTTGGTCGGCAGTCCGGGCAGCGGAAAAACGATGCTCGCCCGCCGCCTGCCTACGATTTTGCCCGCGCTTTCCGTAGATGAAGCCCTCGAAGCAACCCAACTGTATTCCGTGTCGGGGATGCTCCCGTCCGGCGCGGCCCTTGTCACGAGCCGACCGTTCCGCGCCCCACACCACACGATATCTCACGCGGGCCTCACGGGTGGCGGAAGCATCCCACGCCCCGGTGAAGTCTCACTCGCTCACAATGGCCTCCTTTATTTGGATGATTTCCCATATGGATATACGCACCGTTACGCTATCGAGATGGAGCATACGGGAATGTTCGTGACAAGACCGTCATAAAACTTATGTTTGCGAAAAGGCTTCGAGTGGTGGTAATATCTCTGAATGTTTCTCACAAGTTCACCAACTCCACCTACTGAGGCTCTTAAAAGTACTATCCTCTATCACGGTACAACGGGGTCTATCGTCCGAAACGTTCTCGCCGATGGTCTACTGAGTAGATCGCGCACTGGGCGAGCGAGCAATTATGACTCCGTTACTGACGGGTCGCTAACCTCGCACAAGGAGTTTGTTTACCTCGGCACTAAGAACGCACTTTCTCACGCCCTGTTCGTTGCCTACGATGACAACGACAGGACGAAAAAGTATGCCCCAGCGATGGTCGTGAAAGTTCTGTTCGAGCGCTTGGATCAAACCACTTTTTATCCCGATGAGGACTACCTGCGGGATGAAGCGCGGCGTTTGAAACTCCCAGAGACAAACTTGCCCGATCCACAATTCCGCGAGATAGCAAGGAATGCAGTAAAGGCACACAAGGAGTTCTGGGTTGACAGCCTGGTCAACGGTAACCACCCAGGCATATCGGTGCTACATGTTGTGCCTGTATCGGCTATTGCCGCGATCAGTCTTGTTCACATTGATGCGCTCTTGACGGATTGTTTTAGGGTTCCGCCACAAAAAGATGGGTCGGGTGGAATTCAGTTCCGCAGGTTCGCAAATGTGGCAAGCAAACTGCAAGATCAGGTGGAGAATGCTCTCCTTGCCTACGTCTGGGGTACGCCTATTTCCGCAGAGAATGCCAAGGCAATCCTCGAATTCAAAAAGCAAACTGAGGCAGCGCATGTGGGCGCGGCACAGTGGGAAGGTGAGTTGGACCAGATGCGTGCCCAATCTGCCTTCGTGTTCGATCCGAATTCGGAAGACAAAACCCAGCAGGAGAAGGCTCTCGCAGAGTTATCTTTGTAAGTCTTTCAACCTTTGGAGGTCGCCATCGACAGTCAGAGTATAACCATCAAGGCGACCTCCGCTATGTCAACTATTTCAAAAGCGACATTCTCAATATCAAGATAGCCTGAGTGGCTTCCCTAAATCTGCCTCTAACCGCTTCCGATATTTGTTGATAGATTCAACAACGAACTTCTGGCTGTGGCGAATCACGCGAAGAAAATCAGGATATTCCCGAAATGGGGTAGCAACAGTATAGAGGTGCCTGATTAGGATAACGTCATCCTTCTCATTCACTGCTGTATTTGCTATATCCAGATCATTGGTATCACTATGGGCAGCAAAACCATTGCGAATATCAATGAGACGGTCGTGAATAACTTTTAATTCATCTTCGTCCTTAAATACCTTTTTCTTGTCTAACGAAATTCTGCCATTGCCAGAACTATTAAAACACTTGCCATAAGCAACAATCGCTGCGACAAAAAACGATTGGCCCACGAGGACTTGCTCCATGCGGTCGATATTTGTATCGTTAGCATACTTTGAGGAGTAGCCGAGAGATAATTCTGCATTCTTCAATTGCATCATGATGTAGTTCCACGCGTTCAATCTATCAAATCTGTTATCGTCGATAACGAACCCGCTGGGCATCGTTCCTTGAATCAAGGAAACCGCGTCTCGTTCAATATCTGTCATATTTCCATTCCCTGCCTGTAGATGTGTCCTTATCTATATCGTCTCGACTGGCGTAGTATTTAAGCACCGAAAAGCGTCAGAAAAACCAAAAGGGTAGCGATCAAACTCCGATAGTATGAACCCGTTAATAAACTATCTAAACAAGTGGACGGCGCTCCATCGTAATATCACCCCACAGTACGGGGCCGCGCCACACAAGCCAGTCCTTCTGCTTGCGCTGCTCGACCTGCTCGATAAGGGCGTTCTCCAGACAAACGACATCTCCATCAGCCCTGAACTCGTCGCCGCGTTCCGTTTCTATTGGCAATCCCTCGTCCCCACAAATACCTGGCAGGAGCGCATTGCCTATCCGTTTCGCCACCTTGCTCACGAGGGCTGGTGGGAACTTATCAAGGACGGCGCACCTGTCAGCGCAAAGTCCGTTGGCGACGTGACCAGTATCGGGCAACTGACGAGGAAAGTGGACGGCGCACGGTTCGCAGGCGATCTCTGGATGCTGCTCCAGGATACGGTCGCTCGCGCATCCCTCCGCCAATGTCTGATCGAACGCTACTTTACGGATCAGAACGCACCCCAACCAGCGCTGGCTTTGCCAACCTTGCCTGCCGACCCGCTCGCCGCCGAAGCGGAGCGTCTTATTAGCGAGGCGCAGACGCGCCGTTTCCGCTTGTTGACGACGAAGACCGAGGCGGAAAGCGATGTCGCCTTCGTCCGCCACAGCCTCTTCCCCCGCGTGGTCAAGGCGCTTTATGAGGACACCTGTGCTATCTGTCGCCTCGCCGTCCGAACCGAGCGAGGGCAAACGCTGGTGGATGCCGCCCACATCATTCCCTTCTCCGAGAGTCAGAACGACGATCCGCGAAATGGTCTTGCGCTTTGCAAGAACCACCACTGGGGTTTTGATCACGGTTGGTTCAGCCTGAGCGACGAGTACAGGATCATCGTGTCACCCGCTCTGAGGAACGTTGCTTCTTTTCTCGTTGCCGATTCTGCCGCCTACCTGCCGCAACTGGCACAGTACGCTCCTGCCAAGGATGCGCTCGCTTGGCATCGAGAAAAGAAATTCCTAAAAGAGGTATAGAACAACACGTATGCCAAAACGCTCGGACGACAAGACGGACAAGGAAACGAAAACGGCTCACGAAACTGACCTCGCGCCATTGTTGGAGCGGCTTTCTGAGGCAACTGTACTGCTGCTTGAAGTCGCCAAACGATTAGATCAGAAGATGGATAATCCCTCCACTGTAACAGATACTCCAACTGTTGAACAACCGAAGCCTACGGTGCGGCGACGGGGCAAAAAGACGGATTCGGCTGATACAACAAACGATGAGACAACACAGGCAGTTCACGCAGCACTTGGAATTGTGGACGTTGGCAGCGACAGTGATATGCCCAGACTACAGATGAATGCGCCTTCCAGTGAAGTGTTCGGACGATTTTTCGGCAAAGTTCTTGAACTTTATGCGGTAGACCTGAAGCGTCAGGCAGAAGCGCGAGACAAACGGTTTCGGTCAGAGGATCGAGAAGAATCGCTTCGAGAAATTCAGGCGACCATAGAAACCGTATTCTTCAGTCCGCTTGTGACGAACGCAGAAAAGAACGAAGCCCTGCGAATACTCATCAAGCAGATTATTCCCTACGAAGACCGCATTGAGGTCACCTACTACTAACAAAATTACGACAACAGGAACAGCACATGGGACGACGACCGAACAAAATAATAGTAACCGAGGTGACCTTCGGCGAGCCGACGGGCTTTGAAACTACCTGCCCGTGGACGGAAGCGACAAAGATACTGCTCCGCATCCAAGCGCGGCGCGCGGCACAAAGCAAACAGGTGACGGGAGTTGCTGGGAATGAAGAAGCAGGCAGTGATGCACCACCGCGACATTTTCCGCTGGATGCAAGCGCGCTCATCGCTGATTTTTGTAAAGTCGCCGCCTTATCGGGAGTATCCATTGCTTCGGAAGACATCGAGTATGAAACATTGTTCGCACCTCACACGCGGCCAAAACGATTACCATCAGGTAGGAAAGGCGTTTATGTTTTCGCCTCGGCACAGCGTTGCCTGAAAGTTGGCAAAGTTGGCTCCAAAAGCGCGGCGCGCTTCACCTCGCAGCATTACGTTCCGAATAGCAGCCAAAGCAATCTCGCCAAATCGCTGCTTTCCCTCGCGTCAGGGGCTGCCTTAGCACAGATCGGTGGAGATACAGAAATAAATGCAGAATTTGCGGCGGTGACTAAAGAAAGCGTGGGAATTTGGATTGAGCAAAATACCAGCCGCCACCATTTCCTGCTGCATGAGGAATGTCCCGATGCCCTTCTTAATCTTCTCGAAGTCTTTCTCCAGTGCCGACTTGATCCTCTTTTCGAGCGTGGATAACTCAGAATGAGCGGCGGCTTTTTTTTTATTGCAACGTAGGCCGATACGGACTGCTCGCCTGCATTTATTAGAGCCGTTGCGCGATGAAAGCCATCTATCAATTCAATACGCTGGTGTGGTGGTTGGAGCGGATGCAGAACGCCTATTATGGTTCGTAATGAATCTGCGGGCAATTCTCCGAGGCGAAACTCACCCTGAACGCTTTCAGCGTAGGGAGCAAAATTCGTCAGGTTTCCTTGGACAGTGTGCTGCACCAAGAATTTGTTTACCTCGCCATTGACACCTGATGAGTATAGACTGCCAAGACGCACGGTGGCATACACCCAATGATCCACTTGCCCATAGTGCATTGATCGGGGAGGGTTGCCAATAGTCCAAACAATTGCTGGATTATTCCGCATCCCTGCTTCATCAAGGTAGGCGATTAGTCGTGGCTCGAAGTTGTTCCAATCGCCTTCAGGAACAGACAGGCATTCCTCGATGAGAGCCTTTAGCCGCGTGTCAGGCTCAGACGATGAGGGGCGGCGTTCAACGTTAGACTTTAGGAAGTATCGCAGAACCGTTTCTTTAGAAACTATTACAGGTTTTGACAGATCTGATAGCACGCCTGCAACCTCTTATTCCTCTTCTTCGTCCTGCCTTCGGCGGCTCAACATACGAACGTGTATGTCTATAGTGTGCTTCGCTACTCCCATCTGGCGAGCGTTTCCAGGTGAGGTGACATCATCCACTTCACCTCGCGCCAGTTTTACTAATCCTGGATTTCGTTCTCCAAATAGGCAGAAGAACAATCCACGTACAAAAAACGTTGACAAAGGAGAGAAACCGAGTGCTCTCGGATTTGACGAGTCGGTTACATTGCTATACATGGTGTAAAGCGAGGGTTTGTCACGCCCCAATTTGTTGATGGCATCCTCCACGGATTGTATGTTGGAAAAACGTAATCCAGGCGATGCTGCCAGCGGTTCGGTGGTAAAAGAGGGAAGAATGATTGACAAAAATAAATACGAACGAAGCCAACCATTCAATAAAATAGTGACCGAATCGTCCATTTCCCTAATTATCTGTTCTGATTCTGTTATTTGGTGTTGGCTGCTCTCCTTGAAGGCTGCACGCGGCGGATTATAGAACAAATAGCACGTTGATTTAGACCCATAGGTGTCGTTAATACTTTTAAGTTTGGTGATTTGTTCGGGATTAAATTCCTTATAGGAACTTCGATAGGTATACTTAGGTGCTTCGGTCGATTTGTCCAGACGCTTTGCTTGAACTAATACAGCCTTTTCGATTATCTCCTCGTACTCATTTGTGTATTTCAAGACGATACCTAAATCAGAGGCAGACTGTTCATTTTCTAATGGTTTTCCATGGGCAGTAGTGTCGATTTTTATTGTTAAAAGACTGCCGATGCGCTCCAAGTCCGACTTTAGGTCATTTAGCGAATACTTAAGGACATGGCGTGAACTGTAACTGTCGTCCATCATTTCGCACAAAAGAAACGTGAGTTGTTCCTCTCCAACACGGGAACGATCTCCCATTCGGGAAGACACTGCCTCTGCCACCGAATCAAAGAAAAGGGAAAAATAATAGGCTTCTTGAATATTGAGTGGAACCATAGTAAATCTTATTGTGACATGCTTCAAAGGCAGAGTAAAGCCTAAATAGTAGTTGAACCGTTATATTCTTGACTAAAGACCGATTGCTTACAACATTCTTGGCAGGATAACAAATCAATGAAGCCCGAAAGCCTGCGGGTTGCGAAACTATTCCAGAACGGTGGTGACATCCATTATGTCCTACCGCTTTTTCAACGAGAGTACACTTGGGAAAGGGCGCAATGGCAGACGCTTCTGGATGATGCCCTGACGCTCCATGACGAGATCGGCATAACAGGAAGCAATACCTCCGACCTGGAGCATTTTCTGGGATCGGTGGTCGTCATCAACGATGGCTCGCGCAACGGAACCGTTCCTGCATTTCAAGTAGTGGATGGTCAGCAACGGCTCACAACGCTTTCCCTTTTGCTGTGCGCCCTTATGCGCTCGTTGGACGAAAAGCCGCACGCCGCGCTTTCCAAAAAGATACGCCGCTTGCTCGTCAACGCGGACGAAGAAGGCGAGGTTTATTTCAAACTGGTTCCCACCGCTAAGTTTGGGGATCGGGATAGTTATAAGGCAATCGTCAGTGGTGAAGGCGAACCGCTTCCCGATTCGCGTATCACGCAGGCGTACCACTTTTTCCTTAAAGAACTCAATCAGCGGCTTCATTCGTCTGCAACGACGCTCGATCCTGATCGTCTTTTCTTGGTGCTGACGCAAACGTTTCAGGTCGTCTTTATTGATCTCAACCGCGATGAGAATCCCTACCAGATTTTTGAGAGCCTGAACGGAAAGGGAAAACCGCTTTCGCAGGCCGACCTCGTCCGCAATTATATTGCCATGCGGCTTTCCCCGCAATCGCAGGAAAAGGTATTCCACGGGCAGTGGGCTGTGATCGAAGAGAAATTACGGGATCAGCGAATCGTGGGCCGCTCCCGCTTGGGGGAACTTACTGCCTTTTTACGGCACTACATGGCGATGCATTCGGGCGTGCTGTGCAGCGAGGAGCATGTGTACGCGCGCTTCCGTGATCGCACTCGTGAGCAGTTTTCCAGCGAAGATGCCTTTGCCGCTGAGATTGTACGGATGCGGCATTTTGCCGACCTGTATGACCGATTGCTCCGACCTGAGACCGATCCCCTACTTGCGTCCAGAGCGGCGCTGGCGCGGCTCAACGTTTTAGAGGCGTCCACTACCTTTCCCTTCCTGCTTGCCGCCTGCGATGCTTATCAGGGGCAGCAACTTCCCGAGTCGCAATGGCTTGGTGTTCTCCAAACGCTTGAAAATTATTTGGTGCGACGTTACCTTGCCGATGAGACGACGAGTTTCTTAAATCGCTTGTTTTCTAACTTATGGAATCAAGTGCGCGAAGAAGCAAAGAAGCAAGATACCGATGTGGTGACCGCCCTCAAATCGTATCTTGCAGTGCGAAACTACCCCAGCGCGGCGCGCCTACGTCTTCGGCTGATGAGCCGTTCCCTATACGACACCAGCACGCTTACTCGTCAGCGAACGACGCTGGTTTTGGAAACGATTAACCGCCACCTGTCGCAGGGGACAGGCGGATACACCGTTCTGAGCGGTGCGTCCACCATCGAACACATCCTGCCCCAAGATCCCGACGAAGACTGGCTGGAAGCACTGGGCGCGGATGTGGAGCGTATCAAAAGGGAGTATCTTCATACGCTGGGCAACCTGACGCTGGTGACCCAAGACTGGAACTCGTCGCTTTCCAACAAATCGTTTACGATCAAGCGGCAGCGGCTCGCGGGCCATGCGCTCAAAATCAATACGGACTACTTTTCTCAAGACATTCCTGAATGGGACGAGGATGCGATTTGCGCCCGTTGCGACTGGCTCATCGAGAACGTTTTAACCGTTTGGCCGTCCCTCGGTGGGGAAATGGCTGAATCGGTGGCAACCCCGTCGGTCGCCTCGGCCAACTTCCATGGGGAGTGCAGTGCCCGCATCGCTTCTGCGTTGGAAACCGCCCTCGTTAAAAAATCGGACACAAAATTCGCTTCTGCGAATGATGCCGTTCGTGTTACCTGCGCCGCCTCCAAGGAATATGTCCGCAGTGGCGTACCACAATACTGGTATGCATTTCATCCACACCAAAAATCCTATCTGGATGAGGCAGAGCAGGGGTACGTCGCTTTTGGCTGCGGCTCTGCGGCGAAGGTACTCCTGTTTCCTTATCACGAATTTGTGTCGTACCTCTCCCGCATGGGGCAAACGGTCAAAGGGGAGCGTGCCTATTGGCACGTCGTTATTCAAAAAGTTGAAACGCAGTTCTTCTTGGTGCTACAGCAAGGCGAAAGGGTCGATGTTACCGCCCACCTGCTGAAGAACGGAACGACGAAGTAGCGTTTATTTTTACGGGAACCTCCTAACTTGGATAAGGAGGTTCTTGTTTTTGTTTGTCCAGAAGAAACTACTGGTGCGCGTTTCGGAAGCGGCGCATCTTTTATCGGTATCTCAGGCATGTATCAAGCGACTGATCGCCTCGGGAACGTTACCAGCAGTGTGGATCGAGCGGTCGGAAAGAGTGCCGCTCGCGGCATTGGAATCGTTTGCGGCGCATCCGCCAGAAAAGCATCGAAAGCGACCATCCTTTCCTATCTGTGACAAGCAAACGTCGGCCTTGGTCGCTTTTGATGTGGGGGATCGTGTAAATCCATCGAACGTAGTCCCGCCTGGTTCCATTGAATCGTTAAACGATTGTGCAAATCGTTTTGTTCTGCCCCAAATGGTTCCCGCTACCGTAGCGAGTGCCCATAACGAGGAGGAACGCACCGTCGCCAACCTTATCACCGAGTGGCTGCGGGAGGCACAGGGCCGTGTTCGTCCGCGCACTTACGCAAGTTACGCACAAATGGCGCGGCTGCATATCGTTCCTGAACTCGGCTCTCTAACCCTCAAGTCAGTGGACATTCGGACGATTGAAGCATTTTTGCGAAGTAAGCATGAGTCAGGGCTTTCATCGCGTACCGTCCTCTACGTTCGGGCAATCCTGCATCAGGCATTTCAAGATGCCCTCCGCTGGGACTGGGTGAGCCGCAATGTTATCTCGCTGACCCGTGGCCCGAAACACGAGCGGAATCTGATCGAGATACTATCGCTCGAAGAATCGCGCCGCCTTCTTGCTTCGTTTCACCTATCCCGTCATGGATCGCTATTTGCAACCGCCCTTGGTTTAGGGCTGCGCTTTGGCGAGGTGCTGGGTTTGCGGTGGCAAGACGTGACGTTATCAGAGGACGGAAAAAGTGGGCAAATAACGGTTCGGGTTCAACTGCAACGGATAAACCAGCAAATCGCGCTGGTTCCACCGAAAAGCCGAAGTGGGGTGCGAACGCTTGCTTTGCCTGCTTTTGTCGTTCGTGCTCTTATGGATCGTCGGCGCATCGAGGCTGAGGAACGCCGCGTCGCGGCACATTCTTGGGTGGGCGGAGATTGGGGATTGGTCTTTTCCAACCAGAAGGGTTGCCCCTTAGATGAGAGCCGCATCCGCAAGCGGTTCCGCGAACACCTCATCCAGCAAGGGTTCCCGCCCATGAGATTCCATGATCTGCGTCATCTCTGCGCGTCGCTGCTCATCGCACAGGGAACCTCGCCGCGCGCTGTGATGGAGATTTTGGGACATAGTCAGATCAGCCTGACAATGGACACCTACTCTCATGTGATACCGTGCGTTCATCAGGCGGCAGCCAAAGCGTTAGACGCAATCTTTTATCCACAGCGTGTCACGGATGAGAAGTCTTTGGTTCAAGGGATGGGCGGAGAATAAAGCCAGAAAAGTAGGTCGTATTCTGTCGGAGAAATGCAAAAAGTTCGCGTTTCCACATTTCTCCGACCGTAACCTAACGGCTTTCCGTTCGATCCGTCAAACGGCTTTAAGCATACGAATAACGGCATGGCGCAGCATCACGGCGAAATCCGTCTTGTAGGCGACCACTGCCATACAGTGCATGGAGTAGGGGCCAACGACAACCTCGTTGTAAACCGCGAGCGGCATATCCGCGTACACGGCAGGAACCGTCTCGCCTGGTTTGATGGACTTTCGTCCTTCCACGCGGATGGTGCTGACCATCGTACCACTGGTCGCAAAATTATTTGCACCCGCGAACTCAACTTGAGGGTAGAGCGTTTTGCCCAATTCGCCCTTGAAGACGACCGCTCGCCGCCGCTCATCCATTCCAGCCGCCGCGCGGTTACAAAACCCGATCACAAACGGGGTTTCTTTTCCATTGACCGCAATGGTCGCTTGATACGCTTCATCGAACGTTTCCTTGTTTTGGAGCGGCTCGCCGTTCTCGTCTTCGCCCTTGGTTTGCGGCCACAAATAGGTAAATCCGTCCTGTTTAACCCAACTCATCGACTGAAAGTTTTCCATGCTCGGTACTCCTCTGACTATCGTGTTCTTTGCGACGCCTTGTGTTGATACTGCCGAACCCGTCGCGTGTGGTGCGGCAATTCCTTGTTTGATGAAACTCAGCACAGCGTCCATCGTTGTGCGCCAATGCGGCCCGATTTTGAAACCCTGTAGCGTCCCTGCCTCGAAGGCGGCAATGACATCGGCCTCAGGTATCTTGAATATGTCCGCGAGTTCATCAGGTGAAAGCACATTAGGAACTTCACTCAAAAATATTTCAACTCACTTTTGGTATTTGGATATATTTATTTAATCACTTGTTAAGTAGTTTTGCAATACTCTTAGTTGATTGCTTTTCCAGAAAAGTGAACTGGATTTTAGATCGTTGATCGCCGTACTGCTTCAGCGGTAGGATATGCCGCTTGAAGTGCGACACGGTTATAAACGATAATCATCCTAACGTGCGACACCAATGAGGAAAAGGACGCCTGTTTCCATGCCGCTTACTGATCTGATTCGCGCCCGCAACTACGACGCGGTTATCGCTGCGCTCAAAGAAAATCCTGCACTTCTCGAACAGTTGGACGAGGATAGAAACCGCCCACTCCATGTCGCCGCGCAGGAAGGGGATTTGGCTATGGTCAGGCTTCTTATTGAGCAAGGAGCCGATGTAAACGGTGAGGGATTATGGTTCCATACCGCGCTGTTTTGGGCAGCCCGAGCAGGAAATCGTGATTTATGCAACTTCCTAAAGCAGCGCGGCGCAACCGCTAATTTTGACGTGGATGTGAACACGGAAATGATGATCACGCCCCTTTGTGAAGCCCTTCTTGAAGGAGAAGTGGAAAAGGCACGTCTTCTCCTCGATCTTGGAGCCTCCCCTGACGCTTCAGGGTGTAGCGGAAACCCCCTTTACCTGATGTTTAGTTGGACAAAAGGACTTGCGGATCTTCCAGGAGATACGGAAACCATTCTTAAAGCAGACGATGAACGACGAAAAGCGCACATGAACAAGATGCGGGATGTGGCTCGCCGTGTGTTGGAGCGAGGTGCCGACCCGAACGGAGCCAAAACGAACCCGCTCATTGTCGATGCAGTTTGTTGTGCAACGAATGTCGAAGGATTAGATTTCACGCAAGAGATCGAATTGCTGCTGGATCACGGGGCAAACATTGAGGCAACGAAGAACGGTGCTTTCGGGGTGGATAGTTGTATACTCATGGATTCCGATGAGTGGTTTCTCGACTACGAACCCAACGACGTAACGGCCCTTCACGCCGCCGCTCAGTTTGGAAATCTTTCAACTGCACGGCTTCTTTTGGCACGCGGAGCCAATCCAAACGCCGAAACCCAGGAAAAAGACAAGCCGATCCATTTTGTTTTCTTTCAGCATGCCTTCGATTTGGCGGCGACGTGGCAAGCGCGTAAATCCCTATTCGAGGCACTCGTATCCCATGGGGCGGATATTAATGCCCGTGACGGCATGGGGCGGACGGTGCTCCACTGTGTAGTAAGTGCGTTTCGCGATACGAATCTGGAGATTAGTTGGCGGCCCATTGCACGCGCCGAATACGACGCCCTTCTTATTCAAGTTCTTGCTCTGCTTGCCGCGCATGGGGCGGACTTCACCATCCAGGATTACCAAGGACGGACGCCACAAGACCTTGCTTCTTTGCCAACGGATTCCAACCCGTGGTTTTCTACACTTTGGCGTACCTGCTCGCTTCGTGCGCTTGGGAAACCACGAGTGGCAACGAGGCTAAATGCGATAGAGGCTAAAATTGAGCGGCTTGACACGATAACCGTAGACGAAGGGCTTAAAAAATCGGATGTGCAGTGGCTCGTTAAGACGGCGGAATCCCAAATCGAGATCGCTATCCGCAAGGCGGCGGCGACGGTATTGGTAGGCATTACGCAGCGGGAATACTGGCTTGATGGGAGTTGCCCTGCTGCGGACGTTGCCCTCCGATGGGTGTGCAACGCTTTTACACATCCCAACGAGCAACTGAGGAATATTGCCGTTACCGTTTTGGGCGACTGGACGAACGATTACCTGACAGCCGTGAAAACCTCTGATCCATCACATGAGAAAAATCTCCCCGACCTTCCAAGGGACGGTGACTGGCTGGAAGCAGTCGTTGACGTTCTCGTGAAACATCATCCCAAGGTTGCAGCCTGCCTGATCCTCCGCTTCGGGATGAGACGAGAGACGCTCATTGACGCCGAGTGGGAGTTGCTGTGGGAAGATGAGCCGTTTATTACGCTGTGCCGTTACTGCCGCACGCTTGACCGCGATGGTGTAAAACTTCTCCTGCGCTTGATCGAAAAGGTGGCACAATCATTATCCGAAGAGGAGCAATCGTTACGTGATTTTGTGACGTGGCCGCGTGATCAAGCATTACGGCAGTGCGTGAGAGGATGGGTGGACATTGACCTCGCGTATGCCGTCGCTTTGATGAATCGACTTAGTATCGATAACCAGATTAATGGTGCGGTACACGATTTGCTTCCTGTCGTGGAAAAATTGGTAGCCAAAGGAACCATAAGCGCGAAAGCGGCTGCCAAAAAACTCCATCCTCTCCTTCGAGTGTGCGCCTCCGTTGTGGAACGCTCCATCGAGTCATATGCTTTTGAAGACAATTCGCCAAACTACTGGCATAACACCACCATCTATGATGTTGCTGAGAGTGTGCCGCCGTTATGGGAAGTTGCCGCAACCATCAGTTCACTGAATCCTGCAAACGCCACAAGCGTATGGGAACAAGCGATCCGTTTGCTCGACCCGTATGTTTCTAAACCGCCGAATCTGTGCGAATACCAAGTTCTGACATTTTGTGAACAATGGGACCGTTTGGTAAAAGGAACCCACCCTGATCCCAAAGTGCTCTTTCCTCTTATTGACGAAAAGATGATTGTAGTGGAAGAAGAGGTGTATGAAACGCTTTTGCCCCACGGCCTTGTGCTTGTGCTAAACCAACACGAAGGCGAAAAACTCGCCCAACAGGTAGCCTCTCGTATTGAAGACGAGGAAACACCCTACGATTTAGAAAGTAAAGAGGGGCAATACGTACAAGTGTTCCTAAGCCTCTGGGCACGAGAAGACCGTGATGGGTTTCTTAGTTTTGCTCGGAATTGGATCGCAGCATAGATCGTAAAACACATAAAACAATTGTTTGACACATCGGCGACTTTTTGGGTATAGTTTGGCAAATAGTTGTTTGCCAATTTTCCGACTGGGGGTGGGGTCGCCGAGTGTATATTGTTTGTTTTGTTATGGACGCGGTGGGAATCGCCTGTGAGCGCGCGCGGCTTCCGCACCTCATCGAAGAGCCGTTTGTTTTGACGGACGCCAGCGGGCAAATTTGTGTCGCCTCATCGGAAGCCCGTGCCTTCGGGATCGTTCAGGGGCAAGACATACAGGGGGCACGTGCGCTTTGCCCCTCGCTTATTGCCCTGCCCTATGACCGCACCACGTATGAGATCGCAGCGCGCCCACTGTGGGACGTGATCGCAACCGAATCCGACACCGTCGAACCCAGCACCCCTGAACTCTGCTACGCGGTTTTAACAGGGCCAGCCATTGTCGAGCGGGTGCGCCATTTGGCGGAAACCATTTCGCGCCATTCGGGTCTGCCCGTTCGCGTGGGCGTTGGGCGCACTAAATTCGTCGCCCGTCACGCCGCCGAGCAAAACGATAAGAACCAGCCCGTTGTCAGCGTTCCCGTCGGCGACGAAGCGCTTCTGCTCGCGGGCCTGCCGCTGGTTCGCATTCCGCACCTCGATCCTAAAGCCCGCCAGCAATTGGAGCGGCTTGGTATTCGCACGCTGGGCGATTTGCTTTCGCTTCCGCCGCATCGCCTGCCCAAAGCCCTGCAAAAGTTAGGCCATCGGCTGCTTTTCCTTGTCCACGGGCATGACGCCGATCCCGTTAAGCCACTTTGGCCGCCCCGATCTTTGTGCGCTCGTTATCGTTTCGAGGAGGAAGTCAGCGAGCGTTTCTTCGTAGAACAGGCTTTACAACGCATGGCCCAGCAACTGGCGGACGAACTTGCCCAAGGCCGCGAGTTTTGCCGTGAGATCACGCTACGGGTTCGTCTTTCGGATGGCGCGTACCTACAAGAAACCGAGCGGCTTTTTTCACCCCAGTCCCAGACCCTTTCGCTCTACGCCACCGCACTCCGCCTGCTCAAACGACTTCGTATCGATGAGGCACTCCGCGAACTGGAAATCGTTTTGAGTGAACTGGGCGGCGGCTCAGGGGTGCAACTTTCGCTCATGGATGATGCGGGCGAACTGCCACACGAGCGCAAGCAGCGGCTCGATGCCACCTTGGTCTATTTGCGGAAACGCTTCGGCCCCCGCGCCGTGATTCCTGCCCAACTCCTCAAGCAGGCGCGGCGCATCCACCTTTGGACGTTTCCGCTGGGACACCTGCTGGACGAACCCGTCAAGGTGGCGACCGATGGCGCGGGCGTTCCTCTGCGCTACTGGCGTAAACCAGACAGGCGCACTAACTCCCCGCGTGCGTATCACATTGTTCGCGTTCAAAACCGCTGGCGGGAAACGGTTTGGAAGGGATTAAACCATGGCTTGGAGCAGCACGATGCATTCCGCGTGGAAACCGATCCGTGGGGGCTGTCCGAACTGCATCGCGTGGGGATCGAGTGGCGGCTTGGCGGCGCGGTGGACTAAGCCGCTTCCATGACCGCTCCACCGTTCGTTCACCTCCACACGCACAGCGAGTACAGTTTCCTCGACGGGGCGAGCCGCGTCCAGCAACTGGTGAGTCGTGCCGCCGAACTGGGGATGCCCGCCCTCGCGCTCACCGATCACAACTCCGTGGCAGGGGCGGTCAAATTCGTTGCGACCTGCCAGCAGTACCATGTTGCGCCGATTCTTGGTTCGGAAATCACCCTGGAGGACGGTTCTCACCTGACCTTGCTCGCCGAAAATCGAGCGGGCTATGCCAACCTATGCCGATTGCTTTCGCTCGCCCATAACAACGCGGAAGCGGGCGGAGCGCGGCGCGACCCACGGCTACCCTGGAGTGCTTTGCCGACTTGCGCCGACGGCTTGATCTGCTTGTCGGGCTGCCGCAAAGGCCGCGTGCCCTCCTTATTACTTTCCCACCGTGCCGAGGCGGCGGAACACGCGGCGTGCCTGCTTTTGGACATCTTCGGGCCAAACCACTTTTTCCTCGAACTGCAAGACGACCTGACCCCCGATGCCACGCGCCTGTGTTATGCTCTCAGCCAGTTGGCGCAGCATTTGGGGATCAAAGCGGTTGCCACCAACAACGTCCATTACGCTGCGCCCGAAGGATATATCGCCCACGACGTGCTCCGTTGCATCGCGGCAGGCATCACCCTAACCACACCGCACGAATCGCGTCCGTTCAACGCGGAGCGGTATCTCAAAAGTGCCGCCGAAATGCACGCCTGCTTCGCGTGGAATGCTGACGCGCTCGTTCAAACCATGGCTATCGCCCAGCGGTGCGGAAACGTTCTGCCCACGGGTGAGGAAATTACGCCACGCTACGAGGAAGGAGACGCGCAAGCGGCTTTACGGGAACGCGCCTACGCAGGGACAAAGGAGCGTTACCAAAACATAACGCGCCCGATCCGTGAGCGCCTCGACCATGAACTGTCCGTCATTGGCACATTGGGCTTTTCCGATTATATGCTGCTTTGCCATGACATCGTGCGCTGGGCGCGGCGGGAAGAAAACATCCGCTGCACGGGGCGCGGGTCAGCGGCAGACAGTCTGGTGGCGTATGTGCTTTATCTGACCGATGTGGACGTGATGGCGCGCGGCCTTCCGTTTGCCCGCTTCCTTATGCCAAACAAAACGCCTGATGTGGACTGTGATTTCCCGTCGGATCGGCGTGATGACGTGCTTCGGCATATTCAGCGGCGGTACGGGGCAGATCGGGTCGGCATGGCGTGTACCTTCCATACCTACCATGCGCGCGGGGCCGTACGGGACGTGGGCAAAGTGCTCGCTTTGCCGCCCGACACTTTAACCGTTTTCGGGGAACGGCTGCAACTGCATTTGGGGGCCGACCATTTGGACGCGGCGTTCGATACGTGTGCGGAACTCAAATATCAGCAGCATCTCAAGGAGCGGTTTCGCTTGCTTTTCGATTTGTGCGGTCGGATCGCAGGTTTTCCGAGGCATTTGGGAACCCATAGTTCAGGCGTTCTTGTTTCCCGTGTCCCGCTCACCACGGTGGCACCGCTTATCCCCAGTGCCAAAGGCGTTTTGCCCATTTGGACGCTGGATAAGGACGATTCCGAAGAGGTCGGCGGCATCAAGTTCGATGTGCTGGCCCTTCGCATTTTATCCAGTGTCGCCGACACCGAGAAAAACATTCAAACCGTTAGCGATCCCGACTTTAAGTATGAGGCAATTCCCCACGATGACACGCCCACCTACCGAATGCTCCAAAAGGGCAAGGCATTGGGCACGTTCCAATTCGAGTCGGCGGCGCAACTATCGCTGTCCGTGGAAATGCTGCCCCAGGAATTCGAGGATCTCGTTGCTGCGGTTGCCCTGATCCGTCCCGCCAACAATAGATCGGGCGCGCGGCTGCAAAATACGGTGCGGCGGTATTTGGATTCGCGGAGCGGCTACCAGCGGATTGATTACACCCATCCGTGCCTCAAGCCGATCTTATCCCGCACGTTCGGCTGCATCATCTTTCAGGAACAGGTAGATCTTGTGATCGCCGCTATGACGGGCTGCACGCACGCCGAAGGGGAGCGATTCCGTAAAGGGCTTGCCAAACACACCCGCGCAGAAACGCTTGCGGACGCGGGCGAGCAGTTCATGACTGCCTGCTTAAAGCACCATCCCCGTTTGCCGAAACAGCGTGCGTTTGACCTTTGGAATCAGATCAAGGGCTGGGGTGGTTACGGATTTATCGAGGGGCACGCCGCGTCGTTCGCGCTCACGGGCTACCGCACCGCGTACCTGTCCGTTCACCATGCTGCTGCATTTTACGCGGGGCTGATCAACCACCAGCCGATGGGTTTTTATCCACCCAACTCGCTCGTCTCAGAAGCAAGGCGGCGGGGCGTGACGACGCTTTCCGTGGACATCAACGCAAGCGAAGACAAGTGTTACGCCGACAAGGAAAGCAACCTTCGATTGGGACTGCGAACCATAGAGCGGCTCGGGGAAGCGGATCGACAAACCATTCTTTCGGTGCGCGCAGCGGGCGGTGCGTTTCGTTCCTTGCTGGATTTTTGCGTGCGAGTGGTTTTGCGGCGAGATCGGTTAGAAAATCTGATCCTTGCAGGGGCGTTTGACAGTCTGCATCCGCATCGGCGGGGACTGCTGCTTCGCTTGGATGAAACGCTTACACTCGCCGTCGCGCATCGCGCGGAAATGAGCCACAGCGGTCAAGGTGCGCTTGCTTTCGGGGCGTGGCATACTATTCCCACGCCGTGTGCGACCGACATCGCGGACTTTTCGGAATGGGAACGCTTCCATTGGACATGGCGAATCACGGGGATTTGCGCGGACACGCACCCGCTCGCGCTATATCGGGAGCGATTGGCGCACAAGGGTATCCTGAGTGTGGAAGAAGCCTGTGCTCAACCCACGGGAACGCGCGTCACGGTCGCGGGGCTAAATATTCGTCCGCACCGTCCGCCCACGCGCAGTGGCAAGCCCATCCTGTTCACCACCGTAGAGGATGAAACGGACATTCTTCAAGTAGTCTGCTTTGACGAAGCACTGGAAACAACGACAGCGGTTTTTCTGCTGTCTGCCGCCGTAATCGTGCGGGGAACGATGGAGCGACGCGGGGGCGGGGCATCCCTTTTGGTTGAGCAAGCCATCCCCCTACGGCTCCACACCGCATAAACCCAAACGAGTTTCCTGAACAAAAAGCGCGGCCTGAGTAATCCCTTTATGAATGAAATAGCACCCACTTCCTCCAAAGCGACCCAGAACGACCCCATCACGTCGTTTCGCAACGAGTTCGCGTTCCTGTCCAACTTTCATCCGCATGCCATCGCCTTTGAGGGCGCGACGTATCCTACCGCCGAGCACGCTTTTCAGGCAGCAAAAACGTTGGATCCGACCGAACGCCAAACAGTGCAAAAGGCGTCCACCCCGACGCTGGCAAAACGGCTGGGTAAAAAGGTGACCCTGCGCGAGAACTGGGATACCCTGCGCTTTATTATCATGGAGCAAGTGCTCGCCGCAAAATTCTCTGATCCCGAACTTGCCCGCCTTCTTTTGGCAACAGGGGAGCGCGAGTTGATCGAAGGAAACACATGGCGCGATACCACCTGGGGCTGCATTCAGGGCAAAGATGGAAACTGGAAAGGCCGCAATGAACTGGGGAAAACCCTGATGCGCCACCGCGCGACCCTGCGCGACCGAGCCACCCGTTATGAAGGCGGTGAGCATGGGTAGCGAGGACGCAAGTGTTCAAGGCAACCCAAGGCATCCAGGCAAAAGCGGTTCCCAAAGTGAAAATGTACGACCAGCCGAAGATCAGAGTTCGATTCCTCGAAGCGCGAGGCGATCATCGAGCGCAGCCCACAGGCGGGCTACCCAAACGCTGTATCTGTTCATGCACCGCCTCTAACTGATCGTCTATTTCGTTCGTCCGCATATGTTCAGACATTCGATCAAACTTCTGGCGATTGAGTTGATTCTGCTGGTTGTTAAGCGACTCCCATTGTCGATGCCAGTTGTCACAGGCTTGGCGGGCGATCTGTTCGTTCTGCGCGTTCATCTGTTCCTGCTGCGCGTTCATCTGGCGGCGCAACTGTTCCTGCTGCGCCCGTTGCTGCTCGTTTTGTCGCCGCAGTTGCTCCTGTTGTGTTCGCATCGACTCTGCGGCATCAGGGTAGGAACTCTGCTGACCACCAAGGTTAGGCGAATAGGTGGGAGGAAATGCTTGCGGGGCGTCGGTGGACGAGCCTTGATTTTCCGTGTATGGTGCTGACGGTTCTATGGCACTTTGTCCTGTTGTCGGGGAAAGCGGCGGTATGACAATTCGGGCGCGTGCTTGCTCCTCCGCCTGTCGCAACGATGCTTGTAGCCGTGCCTCCTCCTGCCGCTTCTGACCCGTTTGCACGAACACGAACAAGGTGAAGACGGCAACACATACCGCACCGATTATCCTGCCAATCGGCAAACCTTTGCGTCGTGGCGATGGTTCCACGGGATGCACAGGAGCGGCTTGTTGCGGGGTTTCGGGCGCACCGCACCGCGAGCAAAACGGCTCGCTTTTAGGGTTCAGTTCACCGCAGCGTGGGCAGACTCGATCCGAAACGGCTGGCGGTTGCGCTGACAAAGGACGGGCCGTCGGTTGCTTTGCCCGTGTACCGCATTCGGAGCAAAAGGCTTCTCCCGTATCTATCGGGGCGTTGCAGTTTTCGCATAAAAGAGCCATGTTAATGACTTCCTTTCAGGTGGATGTTTTTCCATGTCGGTTCCAGTCCAACGCGCTCCATTTCTTCGAGCCGTTTTCGCGCCTCCATCTCATTTCCACCCATGTCTTTTATGTATTGCGCCGCTTCCCCTTGCCCGTTCATCAGGGCATAATACAGCCCGTCGGTCATGTCTACGGGCTGCTTTGCATCTTTCGCTTCCGCCGCCACGCGGAAAACCTCCTGCATATCGCCTTTCGACGCGGCGATCTGAAATCGAGCGGCACGCCCGCTGGGCGAGTGATCCTGTGAATAGCGAAGCGCAAAGAGTCCTACGCCAATAAGCACAATCGCCGCAGCAATAATGAGGAAAACAATACGTCCGCCGCGCGCTTTCGCGGGAGCAACTGTCTTCGGTGGGATAGGCGGCGTGGCAGGCGACGTTTGGGTGATTGTCTGAGAAGGGTTGACAGGCGCAGTGCTGACGGGTACAGGCTGGGCTGTCACCACGCTTCCACACTTTCCGCAGAACTTCGCGCCTGTCTTGAGCGGCTGACCACACTGTTCACAAAACTGGGACATCTACTTCTCCTCGATAAAAAATGGATGCGCTAAAAGCGCACATGATAGGTACATTCTAAAAGCAGACACTCTATAGAGTGTAGATAAGACACGGCGGACTCCCTATCCTTGTTTAGACATGGGAGCCAGCAAGCAGCGGTCAGAAATAGCAGCGCGATTCGGTCGTGTTGTCCGCCGCTTGCGACTGGAGCGCGGTCATTCGCAAGAAGATTTTGCGGCCCTCGTCGGCATTCACCGCACCTTCATGGGGGCAATCGAGCGCGGCGAAAAGGTTTCTACCCTTGATACCGTGGACAAAGTGGCACGCGGCTTGGGTATCACGCTGGTTCAACTGTTCCAAGAACTGCAAACCGAAGCGGAATAGCCGCATCCTGTAGGATGCAGCGAAACGTAGAAATCATACCATTTTTCCGATTGGCGTAGCCAGTTCATATTGTGCCGCGCCCGCGAATCTCGGACAGAGGGGCAGGCTTGAAATACAAGTCGCGTTCCATGCAAAGCCCTGTCGCATCCTCGATTTCCTCGAACTGCTTGAGCGTAAAGTATCCGAGTTCCTCCTCGAAGCCTTTGACCAGCCCGAAAAAGGTGTAATCATCGGGCACGCCCGTGGTGGTCTCGCCGTCCTCCATCATGATGCCGTTTGCGTCGGTCAGCGAGCCTTCCAGCACATACCACGTCCAAGAAAACGTCGGGTTGAAAATCTTTGCGACGACGAGTGGGTCATTTACCTTTTCATTGCGGTAAAGCGGGGGAATTACACGAGCAAGGTCAGGGGTGAGCATCCGCGCGTCGCTTATGCGGGCCACGTAGTCTTGTTGAATTTGCACCGCTTCTTTTGTCCCTGCTGCCGCAGGCGATACGACCGCTTGACCGTCGGGCAAAACGGTGAGCGGGGTGCGGTCGACCCGACCGTCAGGAAAACGATGCAGAAGCGTTTGAAAAAGCACGGTGACACGGGGTGCGTTTAACGAAGAGACGCGCATAGCGAAATTTCTCCCAAAAGTTTATTCAGGATCTATAGTGCGACGCCTCGTTTCATTGGGGGAAAACTGTTTGCCTTGAATTTTTGAGGATTCCCCCAATGCGGACAGCCCGAACACTATTGAAGAAGGAGGGAGCGTTATATGGCAAATCATCAAGCGACCGACGCGGTGCAGCAGCGGATGGAACAAAAGGGAGAAGGCACGATGAACGGCTTTTTGGTGCGAAATCCAGCAGGGGATTATTTGCAGCAGGGTTCTCAGGAAACATGGACGCCGTGCCGCGACGAGGCGACGGTTTTTGCATCTGTCGGAGACGCAGAAGCGGTGCGATTGGAAGGTGACCTTGTCCCACGAACGCTGTGGAACGAAAAAGGCGAGCAGTTGGTAGCGCGCAAGTTAAATGACAGGTGGTTTACCATCGTCGTGCGAGCCATTCGTTAAAATGAGTAACGGCCCTGTTTTACATCACTGCATATGTTTGTCGTAACAGTGCGACAAAAGTACACCGTGAAAGGATTTTCTTATATGACAACTTTGGATGACGTGCTTCGCCACGACCCGCTCCACGGTACGGAAGCCGATTTGATTCGGGCGTGCTGCCGCGAAAAAGGGTTTCGGTCGGTTCTGGGGGCGATTGCTGCCGAGATTGAATCGCAAAAGCAGGAACTGGAAACGCCCGAAGGGCTGCGCGTTCTCACCGCGCTCGATATTCTCGGCTCCTACGTGCGTGCCGCGACGGATGCCATCGACTACGCGCCGCGCGAATAAGAAAGGGATGGCATGACCGAAGCGACATTTTGGGTTCTATCCGAAATCGACCTCCTGACGGCTGCGTCGGGGCGTATTTGGGGTATCGTAACGCCCCACACGACTTGGGCAACGTATGGTGATCTCACGCCAAACGAGCGGGGCAACAATCTTTCCACATCAGTGCTGCGGTATCGGAAACGAGAAACCGCCGAGCGGGTCGCGCGCATTCTGACTAAGCGAAAAAATACAAGAAAGCGATGATTTCATGTTTCTAAACGACAATCCCACAGAAAACCCCGCGCACGGGCTGTCCGAATCGGCACGAACGATTTTGGAAGCCATGGCGCAATCAGGAAGCGCGGAAGGCGTCGGCGTGGCGTGTCTTTTGAACGGTATAGCCCAAAACAGCGACGAGCAAGCGGAAAATAAGCACCTGCTCGACTGTGCCGCCGAAATCCGTGACTGGGCGCAAAGTTTCATTGACCGTCTCGGCCCGCAGTAGACGAAGGAAAATCATCTATCTTGCCCTTCGGGCATTTCTCCCCCAATGCGGACAGGCCATTTACTATAGGTGTGGGGGAAACCAAAATGTCCAACAAAGCGATAATCAAAGCCCGCGTGCTGCATACCTACACCATTGCGCCGTGCGGAACCGATGCGGCCTACGCAGCAAGCGCGAACTTTTGCATTCGTAGCGTCGCCTATCCTAAACTGGACGCGGAAGTGCGATTGCTCCAGTCGGCAAAGGGTAACGCGGGCAGGCTTCTCCGCGTGCGGAACGAAACGGGCACAATCGAAGTTGAGGCGGTTCACACCCTTCTGATTCGCTTTGATGACGCGGGCGATAACCTGCAAAAAATCCTGAAGCGGATTGTTTTTACAGGCGACTTCGACAACGATTCCGCCAAATCCGAGGGGCTGGTTGTCCAAGTTATCAAGTCCAAATGGTTGGACTGGTCGGAAGAAGACACAAACGCACTCTTGCTTCCATAACCCGAGCAAAGGGCGCACCTTCTCAGCCATAATTCACCAATCAATGAATGCGATTACTTATTGGTCGCAGCAAGGAACAAAAAGATGACCATGCAACCCGATGGCAGTGTGATTCTCACGAAAAATGAAGACGCGATGGAAACTGCGCGTGCCACCTACGACGCCCTGCTTGCAGCCCTATGGGACACGGAAACAGACACGACCGAGCGAAAACGATTGGAAAACTGGATTTGAGAACGAGGGAATTTATGATGAACCAAAGGGTAGCGGAGGGCACGCGCCCAACCATTGCGGTCTGTGAAACGACCGATGAAAACGAAATTACGTTTCTTGCCGCGTATCTCAAGGTTCAGCACCTTGACCCGATTGTGATAGCCACGGCGACGGATGGCGGCGGCATGACTCGCTTCCCGAACGTGCCCGTCAGTGTGGAAGACCTTTCTTTGGAAGACTGCAAGCGGTTCGTAAACGAGGTTGAAGCCGTGGCAAACCAATTACAAGTCCCACTGATCGTGGGCGAGGAAATGTGGCAAGCGCAATAGCAGGCGATAGTTCGGGCCTTACTATGGAGCGATACCGCGCTCCATCAGCATTTGGAGGAAGCCATGAAAATCACAATGGAAAACTATGTGCTCGACGTGGATGCAGAAGGCATCACCGCAGTTTGTCGTGCAACGGGCGAGCGGTCGAATATTACGGACAATGACGAAATCGTCGAGATGCTCGGCTTTGAACTCGATGGCGATGGTTGCCTGATGGGCGAACTCGACCCGCACGCTATCGAGGAACTCGTAAAGCAGCCCGTAACGCGGGAAAAACTACAACAATTGCTTGACGACGACCGCAAAAACGGCTTGTGGCACGAAAACTAAAAACAACCTGCGTTTTGTAATGAACGTTGCAGCAGCACCGCCCGAACGGGCATGAAGTGCCGTTCACACTTATCACTATTTTCCCTGCGTTGCCGCTTTTACGCGGGCGCACGTAGTAACCCACCAAACCAACAATCGTCGCACGGCGGGCTATCTGCCTTGCCGCGTCAAAGGATTCCCCATGTCACAACCTATTGCACCCAGCATCGCCATGGCTACCCAGCCATTACCCTCGGCATCCCTCTTCTACCGTGAAGGCGGAAGCGACAAGGTATATCAGGCGTGGCTCGAAGCGAGCGGAACAGGCTATGTCGTGAACTTTGCGTATGGACGGCGGGGTAGCGCGCATTCCACAGGGACTAAAACAACGTCACCCGTTCCATATGAGGCGGCACTGAAGATTTACGACAAACTGGTTGCCGATAAAAAGAGCAAGGGCTACACACCCGATACGAGCGGGCAAGCGTTTGCCATGACGGAAAAAGCAGGGTTGGTGAGCGGCAGATTGCCCCAACTGCTCAATCCGATTGACGAGGACGCCGTGGAAGCGTATATGGCCTCCGACGACTGGCTGCTCGAAGAAAAGCACGATGGGCGTCGGCTCATGGTCGCCGTTACGAATGGCGTGGTGGAAGGATCAAACCGCAAGGGACTCATTGTGAGCCTGCCCAAAGAAGTGGAAATCGCGCTCGCACACCTGCCCGACTGCGTTCTCGATGGGGAACTGGTCGGCACGAAGTTCTGGGTTTTCGATGTCTTGTTATGGCAGGGCGAAGCGGTGACGCACCTGCCGCTATCGGAGCGTGCTGTTATCAGGCAGGGCATGGCGTTCGGCAACACGGATCATGCCGAAGGCGTGACGGTTTGTGCCACGGACGCTGAGAAACGCGCCGCGTACCATATGCTGAAAGCCTCAGGCAAAGAAGGCGTGGTCTTCAAACGGGCGTGCGCGCCGTACAAAGTCGGCAGGCCCAGTGCAGGCGGCGATCAGGTCAAGTTTAAGTTTTATGCAACGTGTTCGGCGGTGGTAACGAAAATCAACGCTCAGCGCAGCGTGGCCGTGGCCCTCGAAGGCGTGGTCATGGGGAACGTGACGATCCCGATAAACTTCCCCGTGCCCGCCGTTAGCGAAGTGGTTGAAGTGCGTTATCTTTACTGCCTTAAGGGCGGCTCGCTGTACCAGCCCACGTATCTTGGCGTTCGGGACGACGTGGATGCTGCCGACTGCTTGCTGTCGCAGATTAAATACAAAACGGTTAGCGATGAGGACGATGCGTCCTGACCTTCTCTGTCTCGCTTCCCGACCCACTTATCCCCGCATCCAAGCGGGGATTTTTTGTGCATGGATGGAAAGCACTTCCATATGTGCCTGTCGCACGGCGTCGTGCGAGAAATAAATTTTTGGCAGTACGCTGCGCGCCCCCATTTATTGGACGAAAAGGGGTGAAAATCCCCCAATGGCGAGGGTGGTTTTACTATAGGACTCGGAGGAAATCAACCGTGTCCCATGCGCCAAATTCGGCCCCCTGCCGCACCTTTACCTATGCAGGCTGTTGTGTCAACGCGGACGCCGAAGCAATTAGCCAAATGCAGGAACAAGCGCAGGAAGTTACCTATGCGACGGTGCGTGGTCGTTTGAAGTGTGCTCTGCGCGACTGGGCCGCAAGCATGGGCTACGTGACCGTGCCGCATGAACGGGGATTGCGGCTCAAAAACGATTGGCACGTTCGGTACTACCGTTCCCGCTATTGCGGAACGCCCTGCTACTACATCGTGCATTCTGCCACCGAGTATGTATTCACAGCGAACTCGTAGATAAGGAAACGATACCAAGATGCTTACTTTAACGGAAACCACGACGACTCGTTCTAAAATTATTCTTTTGTCTGCTTCCTCGAACAGTGACTGGGGATGCTCGCCTGAGTTTTGCGCTTTAACGCTGACGGAAGAATTGGTACAAAAAGTACGAACCGCCAAGCGATTGCTCATCGAAAACCCGCCGCTGAACATCCAAGCCATCGATATGTGGGATGATTATAGCGGTGAGTTCTTTTCCGACGATAATCGTGCGGCGGTCACGGACGAGCAAGCAACCGCACTGCGACACCGCACTCAGGAAGGAGTGGAGTACGTTCTGCTGGCCGACGGTTTCACGGCTCCTGAAGCGGATAGCAACAGATACTGGTGGGACGGAGGCGATGGCGTCATCTACTGCGATGCGCGGGCTGTCGTGGTTACGGAATCGGGATTTTATTTGAAATACAGTCCGAAGCACAGTGAAGGCACGGACTTCGATTCGGGCGAAGTGTCGTGGGACACACTGGACACGCTGTTCCCCTAAGCCACGGGCTGCGCCAGCGGCGGCAACATATAAAGAAGAAAAAGCGGGAAGGCGCATACGCCTCCCCGCTCGTTTGTGCTTCCCTGCAAATCAGCGAACAAAGAACCGAATGTCGATGTCGCCTCCGATCCCTTCGACAAGACGTGTTCCCTGAGTGCCTTTTCCTGCCCGATCTGTTTTGCGAACAGGGGTTCCTTCCTCAATGTAGCGATGGGCGAGCAGAAACGCGGCATCGAAATCGGGGTCGTCCCGCTGGCTTTTCGTGGAGTCGTAGTCATATTCCAAAACCGTTCGATACTCGACATTTTGCATGACCGTAGGTTCGGATAACGACTCGCCCGCAAGACTGGCGCGAAAGGCATATCCTAACGCACCGCTGGCGCGGCTGATTTCATCGCTTGACAGTTCACGATTGAAGGTGACACGCACTTCATAAAAGTCGCCAAGAAATGCGTCCGAATCGAATATAGACTGCCAAGAAATTTCTTTCGGGGTGTCCAAAATCGTTACCGCGCTACGCACCAAAGCGGCAAAGGAGGATGCATCGCGCGTTGCCGTAAACGCGGCGACGGTTGTATTAAAATCCGATTCCAGTTGGGATGGGGCCATTTCTCGTTCCCTTTCGCGGCTTCTCGCCTGAGAACAATAGTAAATGGGTGTTTCTGGTTGGGGGAATTCGTACAGGCTCGCTGGAAAGGTGGTACGGAACGCCTGCGGTTATCGGCTACCCAAATTAAAAACGGATTGGCTTGATGCAGTGCGGTAATAAAAGCAAGCAAAATTCCCCCGATCATTTGGTTCTGCACTCTATAGAATGTGAGCGTAATGGAGGGAGGAAAACCTGTTGCGTGCGATAGACAAACTGTCGGCTCAAGAATCGTCGGGCCAGTGGTATGCCGCCGTGGATGCAGCGGGACAAGCCCTCGTCGCCCTTTTATGCGGGACACGAGTTGAACACGTCGGCATCACCAAGGCGGATGCCTATTCTCCGTGGGAAGGCTATGTGGTTTACCGTGCCAACTCGGTTGAACAAGCGATGCGAATCGGTTTGGCAGGTGAGGCCGCCTTGCTTCTTCATCGGTTGGAGGACGAACGCACGGTTTCCATTTGGGGTGAGCATCGTGGACTTGCGGAGCGGCTACGCGAATGGAACCGCTACTGGCGCGGCTTCGGTCTTCAGGCGATGCTTGCGGGGCTGCTTGATGAGAACAATTTGGATCTGACCATTCAGGATGCCGAGATCGCCGCGCTGCTTGCGCTTTTTCGCTGTCAAGCGTATCGACTGCTGCGTCAGGAAGCCAACATGAACGCACTCGAAGCCCTTGCCGAGCGGCTCAAGACAGTGAAGTCCTTGTCGGGAACGGAGGCCGAATGCCTGCTTGGCAAGTGGATCAATAAACCGTTTAACAAAAGCACACGCACTGAGGAAACATCAATGAACGAACATCAAGTAGAGGACGAGCAGGATAAGGGGGAAGCGGAGAGCGGTGGATACGGCTTTTTCTGCCCTGATCTCATTGAGAGCAGGCAAAGCGGTATTTTGCGCTACACGTTGGATGTGCCACTGGATCAAGTTGAGCGTTTCAACGCCGTGCTGCGCGAGCAGGTGTTTGAATTAAATCCAGAGCCTGTAGGCGGTGGCGGTGACGACGATCCTTTGGATGAGTCATCCAACGATACCTGTGAGGAAAAACCAGATGGCGAGCGGGAGTGGCTTGGCGATTTCAATGACTTGGAAGACGTGACGAGCATCCAAGTCGAGGTTCCCATGCGTCGTGCCTGGATTCTCGACAGGCTTCTTGACCAGCAGCCTGACATCGTTTGCGTTCACACCGAATCGGTACAACCTGAGGACGAGGAGGACTGATCTATGTGGCTTTGTTTAACGGACGCTTTTGTTTCGGTGGTTGAGAATTGGAATGAGCCTGACACTTTGCTGGTGCGAGCGCGGCTCGCAAGCGACATCGGGCGGCTGTTCCCTGATGCTAACGTGTGGGAAGACACGTCGGCGGATTATCGCTACCGCGCCATTGTGCCGCGTCAAGTTGTAGCAACGGTTATCGCTGCGCGGATTACTGCGATTTGCTACGATAATTTCAAAGCGGCGGTGGACGACGAAGATCGCCATGATGCCTACCTTTCGTGCTGGGCGGCACTTCGGAAAATTCAGCCCAAAGGCGAAAGACCGACTTTGCCACCGCGTTCCCGCCGCAATTCTTCGTAAAAACCCTATTTGGTTCCCCTATCCCCGACAGGATGGAAAGTCAGCAGCGATAGCAGTACGTCATCCACTGGCTCGGACAAAGGCATTCTACTTGTATGCCTCTCATCGCTGTGTTTGCCGAATTCGATGGGGCGGGGGCTATATTTTTCAGGAGTCCCAAGGAAGCGGTTCGCCGCCGACCTGAAAATGTGACTCCAATCTCGAAACTGCGTGGGGTGTTGATCAAAAAATCCCAATAATTTTTTGATTGATGATATTAGTTTTACTCCTTATGTATTTTTTACAGAATGCGTCACTCTCTTATCAAGGCAACGACAGAATTTCATGGGTGGGTAACAACGCCATGCTGACTCAGCAATACCTTGCTTGTGGAAAGGCAATTTGTTAAACTACTGAGTCCTTACCACAGTTCTGCACTGATTGATGCGTTCCATCGACTGGCTCGGCTGTGAAATAGTCAGGTGAGGATTTTATAGTATGCAAGCACGAACGAAAAAGGTTAAAAACAGATTAGATCAAATTTCTGGTCAAACTTACCAGGCTACGATGGCTGGTGCAGGAGCCATGTGGACTGAAATGCAGGCACTTCTCGAGCATGGGAGTTGTGCCACGACATACGAAGTTTGGGAAAAACTGGTTGTCGAAGAGAATATTCTTTCTAAAAAGACAATGGCGAACCGCAAAGCGGTGTGGAAGAAACTCGTAAAGCGTTATTTACTCGATATAAAATTGCCTGTGTTTGCCTCTTTCTGCGCCGAGTATTATTCGGAGAGAAGCGTGGCACAACGTGGCTTGCTTGGTTATTTACTTTTATGTGCTACAGACAGATTAGTGCGGGAACTGTCGTCTGAATGGCTGGCATCGCGAATCATGCGGAGTGGTACAGTGCTTGCCACGGAGGATTTGGAAAGGCACCTCACTAACCTATTGGCAAGGAATGTCACAATCGCCGAATGGAGTGCCAGCACCCGCCTGCATATTTGCCAGCATTATCTTGGGGCTATACGGGACTTTGGTTTGGCAACGGGCAAAGCACTGAAGCGCGCTGACAAGCCCATCGCAGGCAGTAATGTCCTCCTTTTTGCGGTTCAGTTGGGGCGTCTTGAAGGTCTAAACCCGCTTGACCTGCTTCAATCCCAGTGGATGCGGATCCTTGGCCTTGACTTGGATGTGGCAATCACGCGTATGTACCAACTCAATGCAGATGGGTTAGTACGCTTCCGCATCTTAGCGGACATAGCGGAGTTGACTATTGTTAAAGAGCCAAACAGGGGTGACAGTGAGAATGGCATAGGCAAGCCATCCATTAAGATAGGGATATGATCAGTAGCCTCACAGATAAATTTGACAAACTTCGCGAACTTCTCGCTGTTCCGCTCGATCAGCCGCCTGTACCTGCCGAACGCGGCATTCTCCTCATCTACCCACCCGATCAAGAACTTGATTTTCGGCAACATCTCACAAATTTTGTGCAGATGCTTGTAGCGCAGTCAATTCCCCATGCGCTACTCTCAGTGGAGGCTTTACCCTTCCAATGTTTGGATGATGTAGCACTATTGGGCGACGCCTTCCGCTTAGAAGCGGAAGATCCTAAAGGGTTGCGCCAGTATCTCGCTGAGGAACTCCCGAATCGGCTTAGGGATGAGGTCGAGAAAACGGCGAAGCAATTGCCTGTGGGGGGCACTATCATAATTGCATCTGCTCCCGCCCTCTTCCCATGGGTAAAATATGCCGATTTTCTATTGGCTCTACCCAGCGGTTTTTCATGTCGCATCCTTATTCCGTTCCCTGGACACGAGCAAGGTGCGTACTTGCACTTTTTGAATCATCGGGACGGCTTTAACTATTTGGCTCGGAGGATTAACTGAGGCACACTATGACTGAGATTCGTGACCTGTTTCACCGTGATATTAATCAGCGCGTGGCAAACGAAGGCGTTGCCCGTGTCTGGGACAACACTGCTCTCGCCGAAGAGTTACGTGAGTATGTCGTTACCGAGTCCATTGAGCGGCATCTGATTACGTTTTTCGCTGCTTTCACCGATAGTATGGGATTACGTAAAAGCGGCAAGGGACGCGAAGGGATGGCTATTTGGGTGTCAGGCTTTTTCGGGTCTGGTAAGAGCCATTTCGCCAAGATTCTTGGGCATCTTCTTGGCAACGAAGTTGTAGACCCCGCGAGCGGACAACGAGCCATCGACCTCTTCCAGCCGCATATTGACAACGGAAAGCAGGCTACGGAACTTAAGGGGTATCTTCATCAAGTCGCTACCATGGCTTGGACGCATCCGATTCTGCTGGAGATCAAAAGCAAAGAGAACCTTTCTAATCCCAATAGCATCGCGGAAATCTGTCTAACGAGTTTCTATCAAAGCCTTGGCTTTAGTGCGACTGTTTACATTGCCCGTATTGAGAAAATGTTGACAGAGCACGGAGCGTACCAGGCATTCAAGGACTACTATTCGGCAACGTTCAATGTATCGTGGGAAATTGGACGGGGTCAACATATGTTCAATCGGAAACGTATTGCTCAGGGCCTTCGTCACTGCCTGCCGTCCGAATTCCCCACGGCAGACGCCGCCGACAAAGCACTCGAAGATGCCCGAAAGTATGAGAACGTTACCGTTGAGGGCTTTGTCGAACAACTACTCGAGTATACGGAAAAGAAGCGCCTGGAACACCCGCAACTACTTCCCCATATTGTGTTCGTTCTGGATGAGGTTCAGCAATTTATAGGTGATGACGGCAAGAAGATTCATGAACTCCAAACCATCGTGGAGCATCTCGGCTCCAAAGGAAAAGGTCAGGTCTGGGTTATCGCTACAGGACAGGAGGAATTAGATCGCGTCATTGACCGCACCCAAATCAAACTAAATGAACTGGGGCGATTGACTGCCCGCTTCGCTAACCGTATCCACCTGACATCAGAGGATGTGAAGCGGGTTGTGAAGGATCGTCTGCTGACGAAAAGGCCCACGGCGCTTCCTGATCTCAAATCGCTGTACGGCTCCTATGAGGGCTTCTTCGCAGACCTCATTCGACTCAATACCGAGCGTCAACTTCCAGGTGTTAACGAGAGCGATTTCACTGCATATTATCCGTTCCTGCCCTATCAGCCATCCCTCGCACAGGACATGTTCGATACGATGCGAGGAATCCGTATTTCGGGCAGCGAACGTTCCATGCTGACAGTTACGCAAGGCATCCTCAAGCAAACTGCCGCGCAATCCGTCGGTTCTCTGGTTTCCTTCGATCTCATTTTTGACGAGATTGAATCCGAGGTCGCAACGAGCGACTATCTGGGAGCCAATGGTGTTCGCGCTATCCGCGAGGCAGATCAACGGCTCGAAGGCTGGCACGTTTCTCCTACACGCATATTGAAGGTTCTATGGCTGGCGAATCGGTTAACATGGATACCAAGTACCGTCGAAACGATTACAAAGATGCTAGTGAACGCGACAGGTGAGGATATTCCTGCGCTCCGAGTTCATGTCGATGAGACATTGGAAAAGTTGCGTCGGGCGGGCTACATCGGTTACGACGCGGCGACAAAGAACTACAAGTATCTCTCGGCGGAAGAAGGCGAGGTAGAAAAAGCGCTTATTGATAAGATCGGTACATTTGGCACGGGAACCAGCCTTGCCATCCGCAAGACAAAGGATTTTGCAAAAGAAAGGATCTTCACGCGCCAGAAAGCGTCCGAGTTCCGAGCACCCTACGGGAAGAACGGTCTGTTCGCATTCACCCTTCTTGTCGATGGCGAGGAGGTCGCGGGTAGTGGCGAAATTAAGGTTGAGTGCTATGGCCCACTCAGCACAGTGAAACCTGATACGCTTCATAAAGATAACTTGGCTCAAGGTGATAAAGGAAAGAAAATCTTCTGGCTTGCGAAGCCGAGTTCACTACTTACGGAGCGTATTAAGCGATTGGAGAGTCTGAGATGGCTGACTACCGATCCGAGCCACACTCAGGGACGCAGTGAGAACTACCTCAAGGCGGTAGACGAGAAGCGGGTCGAGGCGCAGACCTTGGAAACCTTCGTCGTCCGTGAGATTGAGGAAGCGTTCAGGGAGGGGTGTCTTTACTTCAGCGGTGAGGAGCGGCAACTCGACGGTAAAAAGGACATCCGCGCCGTAATTAAAGATGTGTTTCAGACGGTCGGACCAAATCTTTACAATCGGTATGACGCTGCTGACAAAGACTTCGACGTGAAGAGCGTCGATAAATACCTTCAGCCGACGCAGACCAAATTGGATTCTATCAGCCCCCATCTCGATCTCTTCGACAGCACGGGACAACTCATCACGCATGGACCTCTGGTAGAGGGCATCCTTGACGAATTAAAGGATCGCGAAGACGACGGTAGAAGTCTGGAAGGCGAAGAGATTACCAGTCATTTTGAGAGCATCCCGTTTGGCTGGCCGAATGACCTGATTCGCGTGGTTTGCGCCGCTCTGCTGCGTGGTGGTGCCATCGTACTTAATAGCGATGGCAAGGCGATTTACGACTATACAGATGCTGCCGCGTCCGAATGCTTGACCAAGACCACCAAGTTCCGAAAAACGAAACTGCTTCCGATCAAGACGGGACTTTCTCCCTCGCAGATTCAGGCGGCGAAGAATGCCCTCATTGGTCTGGGCTTGTCCAACGTTCAGGAATCCACGAACGACTTAGCCCGTGCTGTGCGTCAACTGGCGACAAAGTTTCTTGCCGATGCCGACCGCGTCCGCGATGCGATCAAGTACGGGCTTCCCTTGCCCGACACCTTCAAGAAAGCAGAGACCGCCTGCCGCCCGCTGGAGAAGGAAGAAGATCCCACGGTTGTCGTCACCGAGTTCCTGAAGCAGGAGGCGGTCTGGACGGAACTCAAGGGCTTTTTTGATACCTTCGATGGGTTTGTCAAGGAAGGGAAGGACGACAAGTTCCGCGCCTCCCAGCAACTCGCGGGCATCTGCCGAGAGAACGGACCGCTGCAGAATACGGACCAGGCGGGAGCCGTCAGCAAAGCCCTCGCCGACATGGATGCCATTCTCAGTGGCAAGACGATTCTGGAGCAATGGTCGTCCTACCAGACCAATGCAGAGGACCTATTGACCGCCTATCGCACCGCCTACCAGGCAGCCTACAGCGCGGTCCGCGATGCGGTGACGACGATCCGAACGACCGTGGAAGGTTCGCCTGATTGGAATGCATTAAAAACCGCGCGTCAGGATGCCGTTACCAAAGCGTTTTTCGCGAGTGGCGCTAAACTGGGCTTGGAGGCAAGTCTGAAGACAGCAAGCCTGAGCGACCTGATTTCGGCGACGCAGAAATACAACCTGACGACTCTCGACGCACTCAAGGTGGCACTTCCGAACCAACGTACCGATCTGCTCAAGGCGATCCAGGAATCCCTCGCGGAACAAGCGGTGGAGGACGGAAAACCGAAGCCAAAAATACGCCGATGGAGCCTGAACGGGCAGTTGGCGGGCAAAACGTTTACCTCCACAGATGAGGTAGATGCCGCGTTCGCTGCCCTGAGCGATCAGGTGAAGAAACTGCTGGAAGACGACCACACGGTTGTCATGGATTGACGCCCCAATCCGACAACGATAGATGAATCCGAGTGAGATTACCATGCCCGATAGTGCCACTGCCATGACGAACCCATTGACAACGACCAGCGTGAGCGGACTGGACCGCGAGACAAAGCAAAAGATCAAGACCTGGGTGCTGCGCCTGCGCCATTTGCTCCAAGATGACTTCACTACCCGACTCAAGCGATATGGCATTGAGTCAGGCAAGGCCATCGGAAACGCTCCTGACTATCTCTCCGAGGACGAAAAGCAGGACCGCCGCGTGATTGTGGTGGCGATTCGCAGAGATGCGGCGAACGAGAGGAGCGGCGACGACGCAATTCAAGCCTATGTGCGTGAGTGTGCCTTTACGCTGCTGAACCGCCTGGTCGGCTTGAAGTGCATGGAGGCGCGCGAAATCCTCTTCGTCGGTGGTGAAGCCACAGAGGCCGTCACGACCCGTGCGCAATACGGCAACCGTTCCCGCCTGCTCTGGCAGATGCGCGACCAGAACAAGGAGTTTAAGAGCGACGAGCCGCTCCTCTGGAAGGAAGGATTGTCCGCCGCGTTTCGCGCCGTGACGGAGGACATCGCGCTCCTCTTTGATCCCGACAGCGAATGGAGCCGCTTGTGGCCGACGCACAAAGTGCTGATGGACGCCCTCGGCTCGATCAACGGGTTAGACGCAGCCTGTAGCCGAGGCGAGGACAACTCTTGCTTCGCGTCGCCCGACTTCCTGGGCTGGGTGTATCAGTTTTTCAACGTGGATGAAAAGGAACAGATTCGAGAGGCAACGGGCGGTAAGCCGCGCACATCGCATGAACTCGCGGTCATCAATCAGTTCTATACGCCTGATTGGATCGTGAAATTCCTCGTGGACAACACGCTCGGTCGCGTGTGGCTCCAGATGCACCCCGATACGACGCTTCGCAGCCGCATCAACTATCTGGTGCCAAAGACGGGCGAGGAGACAACAATCCCGATGAAGCCAGCGCGGGAACTGAAGATGCTGGACCCCGCCTGCGGCACGATGCACATGGGGCAATACGCCTTTGGCCTCCTGTACGAGATGTATCTGGAGGAAATGGCTCGAGCGGGCGAGGACGGTTGGCCTTCCGAGCCATCGGTATCTGACCTCAGCGCGATTCCGCCAGCGATTCTTGCGAACAATCTGCATGGGATCGATATTGACCCCCGTGCCATCCAGATCGCGGCGCTGACGCTGATGCTGACGATGAAGGAGCAGGCTAAGGCGCATGGGTTAGACCCGCAGACAGTCCGTGTCCAGCGGATGAATCTCGTCTGTGCGAACGCGGTGAACCTGGGCGAAACCGAAATGGAAGAGTTCCTTCAATCACTTGATCCTGCGGTTTTTGGCGGTACTGAACCTCTGCGGAGAGCGGTCAAGGCAATATGGACAGGGCTTCAGCATGTTGCAGAACTTGGGAGCCTTATTCAGGTGGGTGAGGAGGTGGAGCGGACGTTGTCGGCTCCAGTTAGTGGTCGCGGACAAACTATTGCACATGGCAATCTGTCTTTTGATGAGAACTGGGGCAAATTACAGTTGTCACTGACGGAAGAGGAAAAGGCGACGGCCCGAGAACATTTGGAGAATGCCTTGACGGAGTACATTCGTAAGAACACGGCGTCGGATGACATCAGCCGTCGATTATTTGCCCAAGAGACGGGTAAAGCAATTGGCCTATTGGATTTCCTCCGCCAAAAATATGACGCCATTGTAATGAATCCGCCGTTTGGCTCTCCTATCGCCGAAACGAAAAGTATTTTGACGACAAGTTATGTAAACTCGTCAGGAAACATTTACAGTTATTTTATAGAGGCAGGTCTCGGGCGAATTGCGCGGACGGGCTACATAGGTAGCGTGTCGTCAAATGCTTACCTCACCCAAGCGTCGTTCTCGGATTTCAGGCAGTTTCTGATTGAAAAACTGCCTCCTGTAGCGGTACTCGATTGTGGGTGGGATATTCTTGATGGGGCCAATGTCGAAGTCGCAGCGGCAGTTTTCGGGATGCCAAGCAACGACGTAACAACGTTCCTTAACCTAAATCCTGGACGAGAATCTAAGGCAATATTTGAGCAATGGCTGAATGGTAAAGACAAATCGGTCGGTTTTAGCCACCGTATTGGTTCTTTCGTTATTATGCCTGATAGGGCGTTTTTATATGATCTTCCAAGCAGTTTGCAGGCGCTATACCAAGCAGGTAAAACACTTCAACCTGAACTCGCCACAGCAAGCAAGGGAATGGGATCAGGTACGAATGAGCGTTTTTATCAGCGTTGGTGGGAAGTTGACAAAGCAGAAGTCGGCCAAGGCAGAAAATGGGTTCCACTTGCCAATGGTGGAGAATACTCACCTTTTTATCGCACCTATGAACATGTAGTTTATTGGGAGAATGACGGGCATGCAATCAGGCACAATTTTGGCAGTAACGGCAAACCGCTTTTCCGTTTTTCTGGCTCACGATTTATGTTCAAGCCTGGTATCAGTTGGGGCAAAAGGACGGATTTCTTCAATGCACAAGTGCTGCCAAAAGGGAGTATCTTTTCGGACGAAGGTAATTCGCTTTTTCCTCATCAGGAAAACGACTGCTTCTTAATCCTCGGGTTGCTTAACTCCGCTCTAATATGCTATCTGCTGAATAAGACGTCTGGCGGTCATAAAACGAGTGGCTATGTCGGCAAGATACCAATAAAGGTTGGACACCGCGATATTCTTGAACTAAACGCGAAAGAGTACTATGAATTATGCGAGCAATGGGATACAGGAAATGAACTTTCTACGAATTTTGTCAAGCCTTGGCTCCTACAAATTGCCGACCGATTGCCTGAAGTAACTACTATCACTAATCTTATTGATGAGTGTATGGAATGGGAAACACAGGACTCGGCTAAGTGTCGGTATCAGCAGCGACAAATAGACGCCGCCGTCTATAGTCTGTATGAGATAAGTACTGAAGATCGAACCATTATCGAGCGCGAACTCAGTAACCGCCCAAACGAAACTGTATGGCCCCAGATGGTGGGAAAGTCAGCCGAACAGAAGCGACTTGAACATCTCTGCCGACTAATTTCTTGTATTGTCAAGAACATTGTTGAGGTCGATAGTGATGGTATTGTTCCGCTCGTCACCTGTGCGTCGGAGCCATTGTTGATTGATCGCGTTCGTAAAAATTTGGATAACATTTTTGGTGTGGAGCGTAGCCTCGGCATTGAATCCGAAATCAACGCTCTGCTGGGCAAGCGTACTACCATCGAGATATGGCTGGCAAAGCAATACTTTAAGTACCACGTCGGCCTCTACAAAAAGCGCCCTATCTTCTGGCACATAACCAGCGACGACAGCAGTTTCGGGGCAATCGTACACTACCACCGCTTTAACCGTGACCGCCTCCAGAAATTGCGGAGCGTCTACCTCTATGACTTCGTTCAGCGGGTACAGGGTGAGGTCGCACGTCTGGCATCCGCTACGGACTCGACAGCCCGCGAAACCGTCGCAACTCTTGAAGGCAATCTGGCGTCCGCGCGTGCCCTTGACGAGAAACTGCGTCAGATTGAAGAGGGGGAGTTTGCCATCAAGGTGCCTTGGAAAACTCCAGAACAACAACCAAAGGGCTGGAATCCCGATATTGATGACGGTGTGAAGGTCAACATAGGACCCTTTGAAGCAGCGGGCGTTCTGGCAGTCAAGAAGGTCGTTTGAGAATAATCTGATGGTAGGAAAACCGTTCAATGCCCAATCTAATACTCCCCAAATTGGGCCGACTGTGATAACGTTTTTCGGCGCTATCGCCCATATTTTCTTTTGCCACTAAAGCCATCAGGGTTAGATTTGGTTCATTAGTGATGGCAAATTCAGCACGGCATTTATCACTCAATAAGTCATTTACAGGTTCTCTAACTAATCTTTGCCTTTTGCTTGGCGCTTTAAGTAGTGACTGGTTTCAGCATGAAAATAAGTTGATATGTTCAATTAAAGAAAACTTGACTGCAATATTTTCCAGGACTGATACCGCCAACAGTTTTTTCTTTCCCATAGCCAATCAAGGGAAAAAGTCGGCTGGTAGCGTAGGTTTGTCATTAAAGGATGCTGAGCCATTTGAGGTTCTTGCTGTTCTCACTCGTCAGATCGAATTTAATGCGCAGGAAGTATCACCGCAAAAACGGATTTTGAACGTTGATGCAAGCAAGGTTGTTCGTGAAGGACAGCCTCTTTCAGGAGGCAGTCATGGTGACCTATTTACATAATCAATGATTTTTTTAATTTGGAGCATGACTCTCGTGTCTTCTATCGACAAACCAATAAAGGACCGATACGTTGCATACGAATCAAAATAATTTATTGAAACTAAAAAATTGATAACGACTTGGCTCTCGTCGGAGTTTACCGACATTTATGCAAAGAACCCAAATCTTCGGATCATACTCTGGTTCGACCCGAAAGAAGAGTTCGCACGCCTCCTCGATGACGGCTCTTTTCCGCCGAAAGATGCGGGATTCACTCTGCTCCGCTACGACCTGGACATGAAGGAGAACGTATTCCATGGACCGCTCTGGCTCAAGGCGCAGATGGTCTGGGAAACCCACCAACTCCCTCATGAAGAGCGTGCGGGAAAGCGGTATGTCCTGTACTTGCCGTTCTCCAGGGAGAAGATGGCGGACGACCCGAATCTGGAGTCACTGACCGAATTTGCCTTCTCAGGGAAGACCTGGCTCATTGACAGCAAGGACACCTCGCTTTTCTCCTTCCTACGAAAACGCGGTGTGTCTTTACCCCAGGTTCAGAAGGAACAACGCGCTCTCTGGGAAGGCGGTAAAGAGTCCATTCTCGCCAAGTTTACCGCCCAATTTGCCAGCCGCGATGCGGCCTTCTGGAAGCAGCCGCTTGACACCACCAAGATCAACCAACTGCTCGTGGGCGACCTCGACGAGCGACTCTTCAAGGTGCTGGCCGATCCCGACAATGCTGCTGCCTACTTGACCGAGAGCGACCTGCTGACCGAGTTCACGCAGGCAATGCAGGATCGCTTTGGCTACGTAGCCGACCTCGCCAGCAACCCACGTGCCTGGGTTGAGGGGTTTACGGTGAGGCTTGCACTTGCCGAATGCTATGAGGGCTACGGAGAGCCAGACGACTTTCCCTTTTCTGCACTCGTGCCAGACGCGCTACACCGTCCGAACTGGCTTGCTTTCTTCAAGCGCTGGACCAGTGACCGCGATCTTTCAGGTGTTTACAACAAAATTGTCCGTATTGCCGAGCCACAATACAGCCTCAAGAGTTGGGCGGCAAATCGTGTCGGCGAGAGTCAGGCGTTTTATCATCTCTCCCAATCGACCTGGGATGATGACAGAGTGGCCTTTGAAGCAGCGGCAGGCAGTCGCTCCCAACTGGAAGCCTATGCCCAGAAGAATGCAATCACCCTTCGGAAACGGGCGGATGGTTACTGGTCTAAAGGGACAAACGCGATCCCTGGATGGAGCCTGCTGGCCGACCTCAGTGAGTTGACCCTATCTGCCCAGGCGGCAGTCGCCGAAAGTCAGAATCTCACCACCCCCAACGAATTCGTCAATGCCTACACCAACCTCTGGCACACGGTAGATGCTGCCTACTGGAATCTTTTCCAAGCCGTGCGCCAGATGGATGGGATGGAGACGGTGCTTCAGGCGGCGAACCTGGTTTACAGTCACTATCTGCGCGAAGTTAATAACCGCTTCGTCGCTCGGCTCGCCAAGTGGCCGAACTGGAGTGGCTGGGGACCGTTATTGTCCACGACTGCCAGCGTAAACGTGTGGAAAACGCCCAAAGGCAAGACTGCCGTTGTCATCGTGGATGCACTTCGCTATGACCTTGCACTCACGCTCAAAGACAAGATTGAGGGCGCCGAGGTGAGTGCGGCACCCTGGATTACGTCTGCTCCCTCTATCACGCCTGTCGGGATGACCGCGATGCTTCCGCTTCAGGGCGACAAAATCGCGGCGGTTCTCAGCGGCACGAAACTGGAACTCGCCGATCCGCCCTTTGGCAACCTTACCATCCGCGAGAAGCGTAAAGCCCTTCTCTCCCAGCGTAACGGTGTGTCGGATTTCCTCGATTTGGCAGACCTCCTTTCCGCCTCGAAGTTACCGACCACTCGGATGCTCGTCGTGTTCACCAGTGAGATCGATGAATTGGGCCACAAAACAGGGCGGGAACTGGCGAAGTACCTGGAGCAGATGGTCACCGATTTACGCTTTGCCGTGGAGAAACTCCATCGCAGCGGATTTGACACGGTCCACATCGTCTCCGATCACGGGTTTATTCTGCTCGCGGATAGCGGGGATGAAGTGACCATTCCCGCAAAACAATACTCCATTCGCGGCGAACGCTACTTCTTTCTGGCTGAGGGCGCCGTCGTAAGCGACGACTTGTTCACGCTGCCCTTCCCGCTGGATGAGCGACTGCGCGTGGCTTTCGCGCCTGGCATTGCCTGTTTTGAGAAACCATCGGAGTATCTCCACGGCGGCATGTCCTTGCAGGAGATCGTGGTTCCGCATCTAACGTCGTTCGCGGCCCAGAAGCCCGAAAAGATGCGGGTACAGTGCGCTCTGCCCTCTGCTCAGGTGGCGACCCTGTCGATCAAGGTGCTGGTGGTCGGTGAGCCACCGCAGACGGGCAGCCTCTTCGGGCAGCCTGTCGGGAGAACCGTTGAGGTGACGTTCCTGCGGTCAGGCAAGCCTGTCGCCGAAACGAAAAAAGTCGTCATTGCGCCAAGCAGTGAGGAAGAGACGCAGTCGGTCACCGTGTTTCTGGACGACGAGATTGACTTTAAGAAGGGCGATGTTCTGACACTCCATGTACGCGATGTCGATACCCAGGAAGACCTGGGCGGGGGCAAGACCGTCACACTGCTGCGGGACCTGGGGGGCTAATTGGTATGACGGATTTTACTCTGGACGACTTAGACGAAAAGGCGGCTCGCCTCTTCCCTGGACTGGTCGTTCGTAAAGACCTGTTGCGGCGGATGCGGAACTCGTTCAGCGTTCCCATGTTTGTGATCGAGTTCTTGCTCGGCAAGTATTGCGCGTCCACGGATCCTCAGGTGATCGAGGACGGCCTGGAATTTGTCCGCCAGAGTCTCTCCCAGAAGTACGTCAAACCCGATGAGCGCGAGATGATCAAGGCGAAGATCAAGCAGCAGGGTTCGTACACGATCATCGACAAGGTCAGCGTCACGCTGCGGGAGACCGAGGACAAATACTGGGCCAGCCTATCGAGCATCGACCTTACTCATGTCAATATCGAGGAGTCTGACATCCGCCAGCACGACCGCCTTCTGATGGGCGGTGTCTGGGCCGAAATCACCCTTACCTATGATGAAACGTTCGTCTTCAAAAACGTCAATCGACCGTTCTTTATTACCAAACTGCGCCCGATCCAGTTGTCCAATCGCGATCTGAGCCAGTATATGGACGCACGGAGGGAGATGACCTGGGACGAGTGGACCGATCTCCTGCTGCGCTCCTTAGGATACGAACCGACAAATCCTTATTTCACGCGACGACGTAAACTCCTGTATCTCTCGCGCCTTATTCCGCTGATCGAGAAGAACTACAACCTTGTGGAACTGGGACCACGCGGTACAGGAAAGTCGTTCGTCTTCCAGCAAATTAGTCCATACTGCCATCTGGTAAGTGGTGGACAAACAACGACGGCACAGATGTTTGTAAACCTTGCGTCAGGGCAGAAGGGTTTAGTCTGCCTCTGGGACGCGGTGGCATTCGATGAGGCGGCGGGCATCCGCTTTCAGGACAAGAGCGGCATCAATATCATGAAGGGATACATGGAAGACGGCCTCTTCAGCCGTGGACGGGACATCATCTCCGCCGAAGGCTCCATGGTATTCCTGGGCAACATCGACGGTGACATCGAGACAATCAACCGCACCAGCCACCTGTTTTATTCCATGCCCAAGGAACTCGATACGGCCTTCTATGACCGCATCCACCAGTACCTACCAGGCTGGGAGTTGGACAAGACCCGCGACGACTACTACACGGAGCGTTTCGGTCTGGTCACCGACTATCTGGCCGAAGCGATCCGCTAACTGCGGAAACAGAGGTATACGGACCTGCCCGAGCGATCTTTCCGCTTCGGGAGCCACCTGTCGGGCCGCGACCAGAAAGCCGTTCGCAAGACCGTCTCGGGTCTGATCAAACTCCTGAACCCGCACGGCGAGGTCAGCCAGGAGGAATTGGAAGAATACATCGGGTTCGGCATGGAGATGCGGCGGCGGGTCAAAGAGCAGTTAAAGAAGATGGGTGGCTTGGAGTATTGGAACGTCAATTTCTCCTATATCGACAAGGCGACCTCGCAGGAAACGTTCGTCCCGTTGCCCGAGAGCGGTACAAGAAATCTCATCATCACGGGAAACATGACGCCTGGCTCCATCTACTGCATCGGGACCGACCTCACCGAACGTCGTCTGGCGATGTTCTTGTTGCAGGCGCAATGCAATCCTGGCTCGGGGCGTATTATCCCGCTGGGGACGCTCTCGACTGCAATGCGCGAGGGACTTAAAACGGCGGATGCCTACCTGCGAGCCAATCTGAAAAACTTGGGAATAGAACGGAACCCACGCGACTACGACTTTACGGTTCAGGCTGTCAACCTCAACCAAGCACGGGAAGGAGCCGAAACAGCGGTCGGATTTTTCGTAGCGATGGTGTCCGCGCTGTTGGAACGCCCCGTAAAGGAGCCAGTTGCCTTGATTGGTGATATGAGTCTCCACGGCTCCTTGACGAAAGTGGCTAACCTAACAGAACGTATGCAACTTGCTTTAGACTCAGGAGCGAAGAAGATTCTCCTTCCCGCCGAGAATAAACGCGACCTCGCCGATGTCCCCGACGACATCCTCGACAGCATACAACCTGTGTTCTATAAAGACCCAATCAACGCCGCCATTCGCGCTATGGGACTGGATTAGACATACACAGCAGGTACAGTTGATGTTTGCCGTATCGTGTGGTGGAAATTTGAACTATGCCGATTACCATGCGTGCTTTGGATGTTGATGACCTTGCAGAATGCCTTGCGTTGTCTCTTACCGAGGAACAGTATTCTGTCTCGCAGATTCCCAAAATGGCAGAACTCTTTGACAAGTTACTACCCGAAGAGGCCGTTGAATGCCAAAGTCGGTTCGATATAGAGTTCAAGGTCTTCACTGATGCGGCGAACATTGTCGGATTTGCTGCTTATGAGCATGAAGAAGGCACGACGACATACGAAATCCTGTACTTTCTGATAGACCAACAGTGGCAAGGGAAGGGATACGGAAAGAGCGCGTTTGCACAACTCCTTTACGACCTCCTTTCAAAATCCGATTGTGTCAATATCAAAATTCGATATATGGATTTTAATGAAGCGGCCCGATCTCTCTACGCTAAATTTGGATTCAGAGAAGCAGGCGAATCTGACGGCTACGTGGATGCCGTGTTCACCACGGAACAACAGGTTGAAGCCAACCAGCCGTATGCGCTTGCTTCACCTGCCGAACGCGAACGTCGCACTGATCTGTCCGACTCACCGCATATGAAACCGCTGATGGATTATCTTAATCAGGTTAGGAAAAAGCAAGGTGACGCATACGACCTTCCTGCCTTCGATCCACTCGACGGCGGTACTCAGGCCCGCGTGCTATTCCTTCTCGAAGCACCTGGCCCAAAGGCGGTCGGCTCTACCTTTATCTCCCGAAATAACCCTGATCCCACGGCGCGGAACCTCTGCGAACTGCTCGCCGAATCGGGCATCCCGCGCAAAGATACCCTGATCTGGAACATCGTCCCGTGGTATGTGAGCGATGGACAGGGACGGATTCGCACCGTAACCCGCAAAGACATCACTGAAGCACTTCCATATCTTGGTAGGCTACTGGAACTCTTACCTAACCTGCAAGTAATCGCGTTGGTTGGTAAAAAGGCCCAATCCGCCGCGACGGACATTCGCGCCCACGCTATGCTTCCATTCGTGACCCTGCCTCATCCCAGTGCTCGCGTGTTTAATGTGTGGCCGACAAAGAAAGACGAGGCTCGCGCTGCCCTCAAAACAGTTACCGATCTTCTGAGCCAAAAGCCAGCAGGAAAGTCGGTATCTCATATTAACTCTATGAAACAATGAATGAGGCGGCACTCAATTGGGAATTACCATCTGCCCATTTGGTTCGCATCTCAGAAGCGCGTAAGCGCACCAGAGATATTTGGAACGCGAGCGTGAGCCACGGTGGCCTCAGTATCGAGGAGGTGCTGGTGCCTGTCGCGGAGGCGACATCGGCATGAACGTAGGCATACCCATCCGCTATGACATGATGCTTCGACCCGAATGGATTGACTACGCGCTGGAACAATATTTTCAGCAACCCGATGTGTCGGCCCATAGGAAGGTAGTGCACACCTTTCTCGAAGGCCAAATTAAAGGGCAGCGGGCTGCCGTTAAAACTGCGGCGCAACTGCTGCAAAACGTGGGTGCAAACTCGTCCATTTCTCGGGATCGGCTCGAAGCCTACTACCAGCAGATGAGCCGTCTCTCGCCCGACGAACGAAGTCTGATTCGCTTGTGCATTATGGAGGAATCCAGTCCATTTTTTGCGGACTGCGTAATCGCACTGCGGAAACTCGACACGCTGGGTGTAAAATGCGTGGGCGTTAGGCAACTTTACGAGCGGATCACTGCCAAATACGGAGATAGGGATACCGTTTATCGGCGTGTGCGCTACGTGCTGACAACTTTGCTGCATCTCGGTGCCGTGGAGAATCGCGACAAAGGCTGGTACCTCACGGATGTCGGACGGGGACGGGGACATTGACCTGATTGATTTAATCCGTGTGGTGGAGTCGCTGGCGCACTGTTGGGAACCGTGGTTACCAATCGACGACTTGATGCTGTGGACAAGATACCCACTCTTTTTCGGTTTGAGGGTTCCTATCGAACCCGACTAACTACGCCTGAAAAGACTCGAGCCAAATGATGTTGACTTATTTGAGCAAGGTGCGTAGCAAGTCGCAAAAGTTTTAGGTGACGCACGGATCAAAGCAGTGGTAACTCGCTCGCCTCCGTCACCCGAAAGAAACAGGGGGTGTAAACACAGCGAGTTTGCGTATGGCTACTCTTGATGGATGGATTGACCTGATTGTTGTGCAAGCATATTTCTGGCAGCATTTTCCACATCAGTTGCCAAACTTTGCAATCCATCTTGTCTGAACATCATTAGTTCAGACATTTCTGCTCCTGTGGAGCCATTCATTTGTAATTCTTGAGATAAACGTTCATACCCCATACGATCAGGCATATATTGTAGTATAACGTTCTCATCTACGCTCGCCGCGTTGTTGACAATTAGATAGTCTACAGTGTTATGGATATAATAATCTACACCAAACATTGCCAACCTTTGATTGAGTTTGTTAGGTTCATTCGCTAGTTTGCGCTTAAGCATACTGGTCATTCGGTCGCTTGCTTCAGTTGCACTTTGAAGCACCATAATGGCAAGTTTTTGTATGTAGCGATCATTCATAGCGGTTTCTTGGGTATCCTAATCCTAAATTCCACGACAGGCTTGCGCGTATAAGGGAACCAGAAAACAATACATTATAGGAAATAGAAGCATCACGCGCTATATCTACGTGCTTTTGCCTTTTGCCTATTGGGTTCAATGTAGCGCACCTGGATTTTTTACCTATGCGTTATATTTATTGACGAGAAATGTGAGAAATCAAAGATCAAACGTTGGCGGCACAGCCCACTCGAGCGGATGTGCCATTTCGATGGCGGTGAGAAGATCAGGGTGTAAATCACGCACCTGCTTTTGCTTTCCTGCCCATTTCACCCAGAGATGGGAAGCCCATTCAAAGATTTCTTTGTCAGTGAAATCTCTGAATTTTACCTTCTTATAGCCTGTTAAGTAGGACGTGTTTTCGTAGAAGATGAGGCCAAATCGGTCAAGTTTTTTGCCACCTATGGGATCCTAATCAGGTAAATTTTTCGACCACGCTTTGCTCCCAGCACGTGGCTTAGTTGGTTGGTCATTAGTTATTTTGTCCATTTGAGTTTCCGCACCACGGTTTCGGTTACATTAGCGATGGGCGCAAAATCATCATTATTCCACTGTCCGTAAATTCCGTTTCGTATCTTTTTCAATTCGTTCAAAAGGGCAGGGTGACGCCGCTTTATCACAACGTATTGCATATAGGCCCAAGACCCATATTCTAAATGGGCACTTTATTGAGGTTTTTGTGGATTTCTTAAGAAAATTCTGTGCGCGCCTCGGGCAAAATAGAACCTCATGCCGAAAAAAGAAACTCAAGTCGAAAAAATCAAGGCAAGTCGGGACGAGAATCGATAGAGAAACCCGTAACGACAGCCCTTTTTGCCTGAATAACCCTGATTTCTCATCGGCACATAAGTCGAAATTAACTCGAAAATCTCCCTGATTTTTTAAGGGTATTGGTATGAACTGGGTGCGAATGATGTATGAATTCGTAGCCCAGCATCGCAAACTGCAATTTGCGGCTCTGGTCAGATTTAATACAGCCCTTACACCGAGTGTGCGAACGGCACGACCCCAAAAAGCGAAAGTGGAAGATACTATGCGAACCGTGCCAGCATGAGAAGCGAACCACGGGTTTTCCCACTGAGCATCGTTGAAAACTTCAGTCTGGTCAAACCAAAAGCCTCGTTCTACAATCAACAGAAACGCTTGATTTTTGCTCAAAAAGCGACATTTCTTCTGAGCGACGGAATATGAGAAACGTCGAAGCAAAAATCGAGACAATCTGATTCTGCCAACCGCCATGCAGGCGGAGTGGATCGTGATTGCGAAAGAAACGAGTAAGGAGTTGGTAATCACGCGCGGCCCAATCCGAACGCATGGCTACCAATTTTTCGCCACATACAACCAATCCAAGGAGACGACAGCCTTATGGCTCGAAAAACTCGACAATCCACAAAACCTATTTTCGCGACGCTTTGCCCAACCCCGTTACATACGAAACAGACCGCCGATAGAACCGCGTCACCCCTCGCATTTCCCTTTTCCCATGCACTACAAATACCAAATGCTCGTTTGATACATGATCGCTGCGCCGAGGCAACCCGCCCATCAGAAAAGGAACTGGCACGGGTACAAGCGGGTAATCTGGTAAAGGTGAAGTTTATGACGCCCCTCGGAGGGGAGCGCATGTGGGTAATCGTAACCGCGCGCGATGGCGACGATTTCACGGGGACGCTCGATAACATTCCTGAATGGGCGACCAATCTGCGCTGCGGAGATACGGTGAAGTTCACCCGTGACGAAGTGGTCGGGATTGGAACGTAACACATTCATCCTGGTTGCCGTAGTGGGACGCCGTTCCACACCTGATGAGACGCAAGGATAGGCATACGGCACAAGGCTTGCCCTCAACCTATCGGACGTTCGCAAGAACATAAAACCCTTGCTTGACCTGATTATGCGCGTGCTCCTGCGTCGCACCGCGCCGTGTTCTACCGCACCGCCGCTCCTTCGTCGCTTCGTTTTCGGTAGAAGCACGTTTTTGTCGATGATCCGTCCCACAAAACCTTAGCGGGAAGAAAGCACGCCGCTCGGCGGGGTCCCCTATGGGGTGCTGCACGGTGGTGCGCTTCCCGCTCTGGCAGGTGAGGCGGAACGCCGAGACTGCCTTTCCGTACCAGTATGGGAAATACTGGGACAATAAGTAAATAATATATTGTCGTAGAATTTCCCATAGTCGAACCCTGCCTCTCGTTACTCGATTCCGCGAAGCGTCTTGCTACATTTGTTCGCGGTTGGTCAAGCGTCCTTGCGAACATCCCAGTCAGGAGTAAATTCCAAATCCTCATCCGAGGTTGTCGCCGCGACAACCGTTTTGGTCTTACCGTGTTGGCCCGCACGGTACTGTTGCCATCCAAGTACACATCGTTCGCTCCGTTTCTCGCCTTTGCCAAGGGTATGATTGCGAACGGCGATGTCGATGAGTTTTTCCTGCTCTCGCCGCATACCCAAAGGTAGGACCGTTGCCGCCTTTTTTCCGTCCACTTTGACGAGTTTCTCAGCGACCAGCCAGTCGATTGCCTTTTTCGTCGTTTTTGGATCCTGTCCGATAGCCTTGGAAATCGCGTACGAGGTGAGACCATGATGTTGTACGACATACTCATAGACAAGGCGTTTGTTGCTCTTCATCGCCTTGTTGTGAAAAGCATCGGACGAGTAATCCCCCGATACCGCTGATTTTAAGGGCGGGGTGCATACCTTCGCCTGATCGACGAGTGGCAGTTTTTCCTTGATGAGCGAGTAACGTGACGAGCGTGAGTTAGGATCGATGCTGTGACGGCGCAGATAGCCTTGTTCGCGCAGTTCCCAAATGGCAGATGTGACCGTGGCATTTTCGCAGTTGGCTTTGAGCATGAGATACCGCACGGATGCCGCGAATACTGCGGTTCCTGCCTTTTCCATAAGCAGGCACAAGACCGATAACACCGTTTTGTTGCGTGCCTTATTCCGCCCTGGCAAGATCGCCGCGCGGAGTCGAGCACGGTAGTCGGCGCACCATGCCGCAATCTCGCCGATCTCCTCCTCAGGTTCGGGGTCGGTTTCGGCGTCGCGCCGCATATTCTCGTCCGCTCTTTTCAGGTCGGCAAGATACGATCTGCTGTTATCACTATTCATTAAAATCTCCAATTCAACGTGCCAACTGTGGTCTGGTTTGACTGGGCCACAGGAACGGTCGGGATGACGGTTTCTGCCTCCACACTTGCTTCCACCTTACCGATTAGAATAAAGTCCGCCGCTTTTTGGGCGGCTCCCGCTGCAACGATGACCGCCTTCGGATCCGCTTTAATCGCAGTCATCCAGTTTTGTAGGTAGGCGGCACTTTGGGGCAACCGCGCATCGATTCCCGCTTCGGCGCAGAGAAACGCGGCTCCCATCTCCGCGATAAGTTCTTCGCGCCCATAGCGTTCGACGGTTCGCGGTTCGCCCGCGCTGCCCGATATGCCCGCTCGATCTAAGCGCGATGCGTGGCCTGTCGCGTGAACGAACTCATGGAACAGCGTTCCGTAAAACGCTTCACTGTTTTCAAACTGCGCTGGAAACGGCATACTTACCAAATCGAAGCACGGCGTATAGCAGGCCCTGTCGCCGCCATGCACGACCTGCGGTTTATCGAGAAAATTTGCGATCAGCATTTCGGCTGCGGTGTTCGGTTCCTGTTTCGTTGGTTCGGAAGCGGCAGGTGTAAGACTGGGCAGTGTCAGTCCATCGATCTGCGTGATGTTGAAGACATGGAACGTTCGCAGCAGCGGCATCTGCGAAATGCGGCCCTTGTCGTCTTGCTGATCCAAAACCTTCCAAAAAATGATCTCCGTTCCTTTCTCGCCCTTACGCACGGTTCCGCCTGCCGCCTTTGCCTGTTGGAAGGTGAGCCAGCGTGGATCGGCATACTCGGTCAGGCCGAGAAGAAGAATGTTCACGCCACGATACACACGCTCCGTTATGGCATTACGCGGCTGCCAAAGGCGATTCCCTGCTGAATCCGTACTCAACTGCCACGGGCGACGCCACGGCACAACCCCGTTTTCCAAAGATAAAAGAATTCGCTCGGTCACTCGTGCATACATCGAGCCAGCAAAATTGTCCATTATTAGTTCCCCCTAAACCTATAGCAAATGCACGGGTTTGATTGGGGGAAATTGCGATCATCGCAAGAATAAACAGCCTGTAAAAAAAAGGCATCACCTTATTGAGGAATAAATAGGTTTGAAAATATCAAAACGCAATTATTCCCCCAATCAGTACGAACGATTTACTATAGAAGTACAGAGAATAAAAATTTTGATATGTCGAACAAGCCACTCTGAAATGAAGCACAACTCTATTGAGCGTCCGCAATTGCGATGCCGAATCGGGCGGCTTTATCAAATATCCTTTCGGAAACGAGAACCCAATGAACACGACAAAACTTTTCGCGGAGTATGCGGCATCGCTCCCTGCCTCGGTGAGCGACACCTTTGAACAAACGGCTTACCCCAACGCGCCCGCCGAAGTACAAACATGGCTGAAGGAGCAACGGAGTTTAGTCCATGCCTTTCTTTCCAGCAGTTATGGACGAACGCAGGCAGCACCCCCGCACAAAACGCCGCATTCTGCCATGGACGCCCCGACGACCCATTAACGCAACACCGTTTTAACTTTTTATTCGATCAGGACGACGATATGGAAACAGATTTCAATTGGGATGATTTGGTTGAAAAACAGGTGGCGCGCGTCGCGGTGCGCGTTTCCAAAGTACGGCAAAAAGACGAGGACTCGCGGTATTCCACACCGCTGCAATTGGAGGAAGGCAAACGGTATTGCGACTTCAAGCAGTTTGAGATGGACGAAGCAGCAAGTCTCGCCAACGCGGACGAGGACGTGTCGGGCTTTCGTAAAGGCTGGCGACAGCGACCAGGGTTGGTGCGGCACTACGAAGCGGCACAAAAAGGGGCGTTTCAGCATCTGGTGTTTTACAAACTGTCGCGTCTTGGGCGCAACGTCAAAGACAGTCTTGACTTGATCGATGCTTTTGAGAAGGTCGGGGTCACCATTCATGTCGTAAAGGAAAACATAGACGCAGGCGAAGCCTCAGGACGGTTTTTGCGAACCGTGCTTCTGGCAGCCGCCGAGATGGAAGCCGAAAGCACTTCGACGTTCATCCAAGGCGCAATCCAGCAACGGGCCAAAGCAGGCAAGGTGCAGCATGGCGCGCTGCCTTTTTGGATTGCCCGCAAGGCGGATGGTGACGGCTATGAAGCCATACCCGAACAAGTTGTGACGATTCGGCGGATGATCGAACTGCGGATGGAAGGAAAGGGTTACGTCAAAACCGCGCGTGCCCTAAATCAGGAAGGTTTCCGTACCATCAACGGAAGCCATTTCACGGATGGAATGGTGCATCGGTATCTTTCGCCAACGTGGATTGACACGCTGTGTGGAACGGGGTTTCTCAACCGTTACGGGGAAAGCGGCACCAAAGCGCAGCCCCGCATCGAACGCACCGTAATCCCCAACTTGTTTCCTGCCATCTTGACCGAAGACGAAGCCAATGCGCTCCGTGTGGTGCAGGCTCGCTACTCGAATCTTCCAATGACCAGCCGCACGCAGGGCTTGAGTGACTGGATGACGAATAGGCGCAAGCGTAAAGGGGGACGGTATTCGGCTACAACGCAGTTCCTGCTTTCCAGCATTGTGTTCTGCGCTTCCTGCGGCAGGCGATTAGGTTCAGGAATACAGAACGAGGAAACGCGCGCCAGCAAGCACAAATACCTCTGCACCCGCGCTCAAACCAATGGAGAAACGCACATTGAGGGAGGCGTCAGCATCAGCGGCTGGGCATTGGAAGACGCGGTTCTGCGCTTGGTGCGCCAAATGCTTCAAGAGCCGCCTGCCGCCGTCCCGAAGAAGCGCGCTGAGAAAGCCCTTTTTACGGATCCCCAAAAAGAACGGGAAGAACTAACCCGCAGGTGTGATCTTTTGATGGATAGGCTGGAGCGCGGCAAGATTAGCGAGGAAGATTTTGACCGTCGGTACGCCCAGGTTCAAGCCGAACGCCAAGCCCTTGATGCCCGCGAAGCCGAAGAAACCGCACCTGCGGCGCGAGAAACAGCCCTTGCGCTGCTTGGTAAAAACAGCGACGACCAGGAAGTAACGCGAGAACAACTGCGGCAATTGATTTTACTTGTCGTGAAGCGGGTGGAGGCTCCTGTCGTGATCGAGGGTGAGTATGTGCGCGGCCCGAAAACAAATTTACGCCGTTTCGTCCGTGTATCGCTGCAATTGCCGTCAGCGAGTGGGCACACCGAGTTTCTTGTGCCGCTGTATACCAGCCGCTTTATGGGTGAAAAAGAATTGCCTCGCCCCGTTGCCTGACGTGGTTGAGACAAAACAAAAATATCAGGCAAGAAAGAATTATGTAGTTATGATTATTGGAAGAACAATGGACGCACAAAGAGCAAGGAATGCTGCGGATGTTGATGAAGATGTTGCGGAAACTCTACCGCGTGTGGAAGTTATTGTTTATGAAGAAGCGACTGTTGCACCGCCAACCGTGGTTGTCAAGTACGGAAGTACGATTCTTTTTTTAGAACCGCTTGTGGCTATCATGTTCGCCGTAACTATCGCACAAAGTTTACAAGAGCAGGTGACGAGCGAAATCACCCTTTTTTTCGCAGGTCATACTATACGCTTGTACCGCCACGAAGCATATGCCGTTGCGTTCGATGTCGCGTATGCCGCTGGAATGCTCCGTGTATCGGAAGCAGCAGGTGACAACATGGTCAGGAGCGGACTCAAGCCAAAGTTGGTCACCAAGGGATTGAGGAAAGCGATAAATTGGCTAGCGGAAGAAAAAGGAATAGAAGGGCTTACCTACGCGGTGGTAGATGGCGAAACCGACGATGTAAAAATCTCGAGTGCCGAAACGAAGGCATATAAATACAGCACAACAAACACGACAAACGAATGCGTAATATGCGGAGAGGAAATCAAATGAAACAACGAGACGAAGGTGCGCCAGTGATAGAGCCAATAGTGGAAGATAGCCCTATTGATTCTGAAATGCCGAAAATATACATGACGCTCGCCAAGATAGGTATGACCTTGATGCCAGTGGTGTGTGTGGAACATAAAGAGCAGCGGCATTTACTTACGGTTGAGGCTGCTATGACCGAAGCCGAACAAATTTGGAGTGCGTTTGAATGCCTATCGGACGACAAATCGGTCGAAATACCTTTTTTTGAGTCCACGATTTGTCTTACACGACGGGAAGCATATCTGGTCTTTCAAGAGATCGCTATGGTAGCAGGAGGAATCGGATTCGCCGTTCAAATGGGGTTATTTCTGACTCAGAGATGCGGATTCGGCCTCGCGAAAGCGAACGCTTTTGTTGCGGATGTTTTTCATTATGGTGACGTGTACGAAGCAGAATGGGAATTAAAAGACATTGCATTGGGGGTAAAGCCTCATTCAACCGAGGTTCTTAAACCTAAGCATAATTCAAAAATATGGATCGGTAAGGATCCACTGTTGCCACTGCTCGAAGTGCTCTCCGAAGAGGGTGGTAGCGAAAGTGAAGGCTGCTGATAAACGATTCCGTACCTGAGACCATGGGTGTTGCGTAGTGTCTCCAGTATCAGAGAGACAACTGCCCTGTCGCATTGAGCCGTCGCGCTACTACTAGACTTTCGCATAAATTCCCGTGTTATAGTTCTTGATGCCCATTATAAGTTATAATTCAAGAAATTAAGCACGGGAAGAGACCGACAAAGTGCGGCGGGTGCGGTATCACAAAGCGTAGCGTCTTGTTAGCAAAAATGACGCTCAGGAAACCAGAAGGGGATGCACGGGCGTGGTGGGCACCGAAGACGGAGCGGCGGCGAAACCTTTAGATGATTCAGATGTGCCGTGGGAAATGAAGCGGCGGGGCATCGCGGTATTTTCGTGTCAAGCCGAGCAGCATCCCCTCCAACAGATTGCGGCGCGGCAAAACTCCGTTCTCGTCACGCCCAGCGCGCCACTGCCTGCTGTCACAGGGCAAGAAAGCCGCCTTATTTTGTCGGGGTTCAATGAACCTTTTTTTCAAGAGCGCGACGAAGTGCAAGCAGTAATTCAGCGCGTGCTTCTTCCCGCATACCGAAAGCGCGTTCCTCTCTACTTTTTCACGCCATGTCCGCAAAGTTTTTTCCGTGCGGGCGAACTTCCATTTGGCGATGGAGCAGCACTTTCTGAATCGCTCCGTGAACTGGCGCGCGAGCAAGTGGGGATGTTGCTGGCGCAAATGTGCCTTTTTTTCCCCAGCCCTGACGCCCTGAACAGTGCCACCACATCCGCCGAACCCCCAATGACCCCGATTGAGCGGATGCTCGCGGGCGCAATGACAAAAAGAGGAATCCCATTCGAGGCGCAAGTTCCCATAGGGCGGTTTTGCGCGGACTTTGTCGTGGAGTTGGATGGGGGACACCGTCTTTGCGTCGAGGCCGACGGACGCGATTTCCACGACAAGGAAAAAGATGCCCTCCGCGACGCCGCTCTGCGCGCGGACCACGGCGTAACCGAAGTCCTACGATTTTCGGGAAGCCAGATTTGGCAGGACGCCGCGCGCTGCGCCGAATACGTCGATAGTAGGCGTAGAGCGATTGCGCGGGGTGAAGTGTTGTCGCGCGTTCCGTCCGACTTGCCCGAACCGCTGCCTGCGCTTTCGTCCGAGCAGGAGGCATGCCTTTCACCACGCGAAGGCGTCGTCCTCACCCTCGCCCCCGCAGGATCTGGTAAGACCCGCGTTTTAACACGCCGCGTTGTGGAGGCGGTTCGCGCGGGTGTTCCTCAGGAGCGCATTCTTTGCGTTGTTTTCAACCGTGCCGCCCGCGAAGTAATGGAGCAGCGCATCCACGCCCAGCATGGTTTGCCGAATGTCGCCGTGCGTACCTTGCATAGCATTGGGTTTGAGATCGCGCGTGACGGGATGAGCAGCCCGTATAAAAACTACAAGTTGGTGACGGAGCAATCCCTTCAGGGCGGGACGAAACGGCTCTTTCGGGAAGCCATTCGCGCGGACTGGGACGCACAAAAGCGTCTTGGGGAAGATACGCCACGGAATCATTATCCTGCCGACGACTTGGTGGAAGCCTACGAGCAGTATGTTTCCGTGTTCAAGAAAACACTCGTTGCCATCGGCGACCCGATGGAAGTCGATAGCGTCGAAAACTTCGACACCGCGCAGGCGGCGCGTGTCCACGCCGCAGTGGAAAAGAAACTTGCCGACCGCCGATTGATGACCTTTGATGATCAGATCTACAAAGGTGTCGAGGTGCTGCTGGCCTCACCCAAAGCGCGAGTTCAGTATCAGCAGCGGTACGACGTGGTACTCGTAGACGAATTTCAAGATCTTACCCCTGTCCAGTTTCTTCTGGTGCGACTGCTGGCCCTTCCCTTCAATAACCTTTTTGCGGTCGGCGACGACGACCAGATGATCAACTCGTTCGCGGGCGCGGATCCACGCAATTTACGAGAGTTCAGCACGCTTTTCATGGGCGCAACCATCCATACGTTGGGCGAAAACCACCGCTGTGCCCCTGCTATCGTGCGCCGCTCGGCAGCCGCTATCTCCTACAACCAGGAGCGGTTCGCCAAAAATATCCGCCCTGCCCTATTGGATGGCAAGGAGCGTAGCGAATCAACGGACGCTTTTCGCCTTTTTACTGGAACAACGGTAGCCGACGAAGCGCGGGAAGCGGCCCAATCCATCCGCAAATGGCACGACGAGGCAGGGGTTGCCTATGCTGATATGGGCATATTAGTGCGCGTTAAAACAGTCGCGGCTTTTGTTCAGATCGCCCTCAAAGCAGCAGATATTCCGTTTATTCCTCTGGAACGCGCTACCTTTTTCACCACAAGAGTCGGTCGGCTCATGGGCGCGCATCTGCGAGTGTGCCGTGAGCCAGACAGTGCAGCCGCGCGCGACTTGGAATTGGCACTTAACACGCCGCCACGCTATGTTTCCCGCGACGACTTGGAGCGCGTGTGTGAGTTTGGATTCCTTGAGATTCGCAATCATGACGCGGTTCCGTCCCACGCCAAACGGAACGTAACCGAGTTTTGTGATGGGGTAGAACGGGTGGCGCACTACGCGCACTCTACGCCGCAAAAGTCGTCGCTCGATGTGACGACCTTCCTTTTGCGTACCTTTGGAATCGAGGAATTTTTCAAAAAGGAAGACCAGAACGCCGCCAACACGGGCGTTTCTACCGCGACCGACATCCTTACGTTGGTGAAGCAATTGGCGACCGAGCATCCCGACTTCGGTGCGTTCGTGGACTGGTATTCAGGTCAAGAAATGGAGGAACAGGAGTCAGGAACGGAACGAACTCCGAAGGGAATTGAGAAAGAAACGGATAAGGATAAAGTCCGTGTGCAGACCATTCACAGTTGCAAGGGCGATGAGTTCAAGGCTGTCGTCTTGTTTCATGTCGCAGAAGGGACGCTGCCGCACACGCAGTCGATCAAGACGGGGCTGCAAGCCGCAATCGAGGAAGAACGCCGCATCTTTTATGTGGGACTGACACGCGCCATTGACCGTCTGGTAGTGACAACCGAAAACGGACGGCCCTCGCGGTTTATCAAGGAAATGAACGAGCCACGGCCTGCGCCAAGACCGTTCGGGCCGTCGCAAAAAAATGCAGAACGCACTGTTGATACCCCTTCAGGAGCACAGGGGCATGAACCACCTCCTCAAGAAAAGCCACCTTCGCTTTTTGGAGCAATCGTCCGCTTTCTGGGAGGTCTGTTCGGAAAGCGATAGAACAAAATTGCATTCACTATTTTAATTCGGTAGCCTAATAAAAGAACTATTATCATGCGTCTTACTAAAGACATTATCCCTGAATTGCATCGGCAAATTAGACTCAAGAACTCGCATAGATTTGCCGAGATTATGGGCGAGTTGATTACCAGCGAACCATCGAGATGGCTGAGGCTTTTGTTCGACAACTCTTTAATCCCTGAGCCGTACCTAAAGGCTGAGAATAAGGATTTCCAAAAGAGATACGCTTTTTTAGCAAACGTAACGGAAGTCGCTTGCGCCAACGGAGTTCTACACAAAGATGCGTGCAAGGAAGTGCAAAGTATTCTTGAAACTGCGGTACAAATACGCACACGTCTGGAGAGCATCGCTTCTAAACTTGGGCAGATCCCTTTGACAAAAGAATCGCCTGCGACCCAATTCTATTTCATGGGTGGCGCACTGGAGCGGCAGATGACTACTCTCGCGGAACTTATAGTTAAAAAAAGCACTGAAGATGGAGAGGTGGATTATTCCTCCGCCATAGTTGCAAACATTCCAAGTAACGAAGGGAATCCTAACTATTCCGTAATGGGACTCTACGAGGGAATGGCTGATGCGGTCGAGTTGGCGATTAGAAATATATTGCACCAAAGTAAAAATGCGCCCTCACATCTTGATTTGAAGATAAATAAGATCTATGTATCACAGGCATTAGAAATTCTGAAACTCGCAGGGTTATGGAATGAACTCGAAGCATTATGGGCGAATACTCGCTACGCAGAGTGGAGACCTGAAAAGCAGGAAGAAAACAGAATAGTTTATGCTCCGTATGATCTTGGTCAAATCGCCGAGGTTACCGCAAATCGCACTCGTGAAACACGATACATTGCTGGTCTTTCAGAACCTTCCTTGTTGTTCGCAAGAGACCACGCTGCCCTCATAAAAAAGGTGGCGAACAATATTCGTGTTGATCCTAAAACCTTGATTTGGGATGGACGGGCAGACACAAAAACATTAAAGGAGGCAATGCAACTGTCTCCATTTTTATACACAGCAGACGCTGTTATCGAAGCACGATATTACGGGCCATTCATCGAGAAGATCCGCATTGATGCCTATCCAGACACAGCGGGTTGGCGCGAATTTTTAACAGTGATGAACTGTGTTCGTGATCTGTCCCAAGCAATGTCGCTTTCCGCAAGTATGGCAAGAAAATCGGCGGAAAGTGCTGACTGGTTTCCTCCAATTTTTGTTGCTAACTTGGATGACATCATTCATGTCTGCTCATATGTGACTCAACTGACTAAATCCATGTGTCAGGCAATTGTTGAACGTTTTGTTTTTGATCCGAAAAGCAAAGTGCTTGATATTTGGGATCAGCCGCTTCTACCCGTGGCTGAAGGGAAGGTAATGATCATCCCTTCACTTGTCGAAGGCGGGCATCCACGTGGCCTTATTGAAGATTTCCTACTTCAAAATGAAGGGGCGGATGTATTCGATCTCCGAAATGAGCCATTCGAGAAACGGATAGCCGAAATTATGGAGCAGGGCGATGGAGCCAAAGCGGCAATTAACATTAAATTTCTTGCCTCAGATAAAAACAATGTTGAGTTCGATGTCATTGTATGGTGGGAAGGATTTCTAATTCTTCTGGAAGCCAAATGTCAGCGTTCTGCATACAACAGCGCAGATGACTACCGAATCTTGAGAAAAGTAGAGCATTCTGTAGAGCAGTTAGTCCGCCGCCGAAATCTCATCACGTCAGATTGGGACAAAATCCGAAACGAAGCCGAGCGAAAAAATAGTAGCATGTTACTGCCAGAAAAACCACCTACCGCCGATAAAGTAATTTGTATCTCGGTAACCAATTCGTTTCGCTATACCGCCATGCAAAAAGATGGGGTTGTGGTTACAGATGACATTTGCCTGAATCGTTTCTTTGACGATCCACGTATCCCGTTCAGTATTACGAAAGGGCAGACCGTTGTTCAAGTTGAAGCGGGAAGGATTCGGAGAGAGGAAAAGCCAAGCGCAAATGAACTTTTCGATTACTTAGTAAATCCAATGCAAATTTCGCTTATTCGCCAAGATATAAAAACAGGCACATACAAAATGAGAGCACTTGAAACTGAGCCGCCTTTAGAATATGTAACGGGCCGTTATGTTGGCAGTAATCGTAACATGATGGCAACTTTGTTACCGAACAGCAGCACCTTTATCAAAGAGGTGCACGAATTAGTTGACAATATCGATGAGCAATTAGTGGGTTAGGTAGCCCATACCGAAGACAATGATTTGGTTAAGATATTTCCCAGCCTCAAGGGTGGAAGCGACACGGGACATAGAGACCTCATGTTTTTGGTTATTTTCAAGAATGGATTGGTTGGAATGTTGACGAACGTTCATGCTCACGTTTTCTTAGTGTGGTCGCCGAAGCAGAAGCGGTGCTGGGGCGGTTGGCACTTAAAGAATCCCGCGCATTTGATTTCAGTTGGAAGGGTGCTCGCCTACCAACAGAGGATGCAGGCGTTCCTTTTTGTAGGGACGAACACTTCTTAGCGAATCCGTCGCTATGAATTCGATCAGAAGGTGTCTGTTTCACATGGTAAGCGTATTATTATGATGAATGTATTGTTGCCCGAGATACCTGAAATCTGAAATGTCATGGAGAGGAAAAAGATATTTGAAACTCCACGCCGATGAAAATGAGTTAGACCAGAATGAATCTGAAGTGTACGAGCAGACAGTTCGTACTCTCGTAGAGCAATTGCATACCTCATTTGGAAATGGCACAACTGTTGAAGTTAAATCTGGACGGTCAAGTAAGATGATGGGCATGTCAACTCAATCACACCAGATTGACGTGATGATTGAAGACCAAACACATGTATTCCTCGTAGAATGTAAGTCGTGGAGAAAAGCAGTCTCCTTACCCGCATTGCTGACCCACCTTGGTCGGTGGGTGGACATTCAACCAATGATAGCGATGAACCAGAGAAAGAAGACGATTGCAATTATGGTCACAACCGTTGGATTTCAACAAGGAGCAATCGTTGTTGCGAATTACTATGGAATCCAACTATGGCGTGTTACATCGGCTGACGACTTCGCAATAAGATTTAGGAACCGTGTCTTCAACAGTCTTGGAATGAGGGCAATGATTGGTCCACCCTCAGCCGATGGAATGCAGTCTGATGCGCTACATTCATCATCTGATGACGTAACAAGAGGGTAAAAGATTAATCTCGCCAACCGTAGTATGTTACAGTTTGTGCTCATGTAGTTTTTCTTGAAGAGCACGATAACGGTAAAATAGAGATCATAATCACCGATAGCAATGCGCCCAAAACAATTTGGCACGGGACATATGCCCCTTCGAGCAACGGCAATTGGTGAGCAGAAATGAATTCTTGCGTGAAGTTCTAAATTGTATCAGGGCTTTACAAATGCCTGTTGCCCAAACTCGTGCATCACGATGCGTAAATCCCACGGGCGACGAATTACCCGAGTTCGATAGGAGCGTTTTGGAAGTGCTGCGCCAGCCGCTCGAAGACGGACACGTCACGATTGTTCGTGCCGCCGCCGCATTGACCTATCCCGCCCGCTTCACACTTGTAGCCTCGATGAATCCGTGCCCTTGTGGATTTTTCGGCGATCCGGTTAAGGCCTGTACGTGTTCGCCAAACGCCGTACAGCGCTACTTGCAAAAAATCTCCGGGCCGCTCCTCGACCGAATTGACATTCACATGGAAGTGCCAAGATTGGATTCTGACACAGTGATGTCATCGCCGCAAAATGGCGAGCGGTCGGAAACGATACGCTTGCGGGTCGAGCAGGCGCGCGGCGTTCAGCGAGAACGGTTCGGCATGGAAAAAGATGTTGCCCTTGCGGCTGCGACGCACTGCAACGCCCACATGACCAGTCGGCAAATTCAGCATCATTGCCAACTAAGCAAAGACGGCGCTTGCCTTTTACGGGCGGCGATTGATCAAATGCACTTATCAGCTCGCGCCTACGACCGCATTCTCAAACTGTCGCGCACGATTGCGGATCTCGCCAATGAAGAGGAGATAGGTATTGCCCATGTCGCCGAAGCGGTGCAATACCGCGCCCTTGACCGAAAACTCTGGGGTTAAGCAGGGAAAACGTTACCGCCAACGGGTGCTGAAGACACGACGGTTCGGGCGAAGGACGCCCCACCGACTGCCCCGCCGCTCATAATACCGGCGATGTTTCCCACCGCGACGAATGCGCTGGCTCTCGAAATTCACAGCGGAACGATCACGCCCTGCCACAGTTATGGTTTACTGATAGCAGAACACTGCCGAAAAAGGACGCCGCGATGAAAGAAACGATGACACGGCTTTTGTCGGACTGGTGCGACGGTTTGTTGCGCCAACAAATCCATTCCCCCGGCGACCCGACACGGCACGGCGGCCTGCTCTGCCCGGATTGCAAACGCATTCACGGGCGATGTGCCGACGCCCTGTACCCGCTGCTTCGCATGACCCGCCATACCGGCGACGAAAAATACCTGACGGCGGCGCAGTCGGTGTTCGATTGGTCGGAGCGCAACGTTTCGCAAATAGACGGCTCCTTTATCAACGACCCCGACGGGAATAACTGGACGGGCATCACGGTTTTTTCCACGATTGCCTTAGCCGAAGGGCTGTATCACCACGGCGCGCTGCTGCCCGAAGCCGCGCGCGAACGCTGGATGGCGCGGTTGGCGCGCGCCGCTCGCTGGATTAGCGCGGTTGATTGGGCCGATCACGGAACGATAAACTATCCTATTTCGGCGGCAGCTGCCCTCGCCTGCGCGTCGCGCGCACTCCATGAACCCGCCCTTTTGGAAACCGCCCGTCGCTGGGCCGATTGGGCGAGGGCGTACTTTTTGCCGAATGGCATTTTGTTTGGCGAAGGGCCGCGAACCCAAACGGCGCGGGGCGTTTACGCCGTGGACGCGCTTTATAACCTGGAAGAGTCCTTGCCCAACCTTACCCTGTATGCCGAAATCGCAGGCGATGAAACCGTTCGCGCCCGCGTTTTGCAGTCGTTTACCGCCCATCTTGATTTTTTGCTTCCCGACGGCTTTTACGATGCGGGCTGGGGTTCGCGCAGTTTCAAATGGACGCTGTGGGGAAGTCGCACCAGCGACGGCATCGCCGGTTTATTGCCGCTGGCGCGGCACGATGCTCGAATTCTCGAGGCCGTGCGGCGCAACGTGCAAGCCCTTCGCGGCTGTACCCACGAGGGCCTGCTGTATGGCGGGCCGCATTTGAAAGCCCAAAACCGACCGCCGTGCATCCATCACACGTTTTGCCACGCCAAAGCCCTTGCCGCCGCCCTCGACGGCGGCGTTTTTTCCGATACGCAGCCGGTCACGCTGCCCGGCGACACGCCGCGTGGCATCGTCCATCACAACGCGCTCGGCACGACGTTCGTTTCGCTCGGCGATTGGCGGGCGTCGTTTACCGCATCCGATGTGCTATACCAAAAGCCCGGCTTGCGTCCGAGCGGCGGCGCGCTCACGCTGCTGTGGCATACAGCCACCGGGCCTTTGTGCGTTTCCAGCATGAGCGTTTACGAACGGATTGAGGGCGGCAACATGGCCCAAGCGCGGTCGGAAAACGAAACCGCCGTTTTAACCCCGCGCATCGACAGCGGGGAGTATTCAAGCCTTTTTGACGAAACGGCGATTTTGACCCATAGCGACGACACGG
>CAXTBP010000006.1:0-61922 GCA_964241985.1 uncultured Armatimonadaceae bacterium
CGCGGTGACGAAACCGCCTGCCTGCCCGTACAATGGTTCGGTCGCTTCGTTTGCGGGCGACCCAACTAAGGCATGGATTTCCCCGATATTTCCGCTTACTTTTCGGTTTCACCCATGCCGCCCGCGTATCGGTTCGCCAAACGGACGCTGGACATCGTGGGCGCAATAATCGGCTTAGTCGCCCTTTCCCCCCTGTACGTTGTCATCGCGCTGCTTATCGCCCTTCGACAGGACGGGCCGGTTTTGCATCGGCGGCGTGTTTTGGCGCAACAAACGTATCAAAGTCAAGCATCGTTGCAAACCTTCGACGCTTTCAAGTTTCGTACGATGGTTACAAATGCGGACGCGCTTTTGCTTGCCGACGCCGCGTTTCGGCGCGAATTTGAAAAAGAATGGAAACTCGAAGGCGACCCGCGCGTTACACTACTGGGACGCAGGCTGCGAAAGTGGAGCGTGGACGAACTGCCGCAACTCGTCAACGTTCTGCGCGGCCAAATGAGTCTTGTCGGGCCGCGCATGATCGCACCGGGCGAACTTGCGAAATACGGGCCGTTCGCGCCTGCCTTGCTTTCGGCGAAGCCGGGTTTAACGGGGCTTTGGCAGGTTAGCGGACGCACGAATATCGCCTACGAGGAGCGTGTCCGATTGGACATGCTGTATTTGCAAACGCGCTCGCTTGCCCTCGATGTGGAAATCCTCTGGCGGACGCTGCCCACGGTTTTGAGCCGCAAAGGGGCGCAATAGGGAAAAATACCCGTATTTTTTACCGCGTAAACTGCCGATATATGATACAACGAGAAAAGATTTTGGGATGGTCTACGGCGCGGAGCCGTCCCACAGTGTTTTTGCTTGACGAACCGGGGAGCAAGTAGTACCGCACGATGGCACAGCCGTTTGAACCGCAGCAAAGTGAAGTAAAAGTGGCAACCGACGAAACGCGAACGGGGCACATTCCTGTTCCGCCGACCGAAGCCGAAGCGACGGTAGCGTCGGGTGAAACGCCCGCTCCGCCCGCCGAACCCGCGAAAAAACGCACCGGGCCGTTCCCCGCGTATTTGGCGCAGGGCGTTTGGCAAAAACACAGCATCCAAATCATCAGCATCGCGGTTTTGTTTTTCGCCGTGTATGCGACGACCTTCGTTTTCATGATGAAGCGGTGGACGAGCGACCCGGCAGCGACGCACGGCTGGCTTGTTTTGCCGATTGTCGCCATCGTGATTTGGTACAAACGCCAAAAACTGTCCGAACTACCGCTTGAACCCAACAACAAGGGCTTGTGGGTGATGGCGTTCGCGCTTCTCATGCACCTTGCGGAAAAAGCGATTGACCTCAACGGGCCGTCGCCGCTTTCCATCCCGATCTTCGCCGCCGGTGCGGTGTGGTACGTCGGCGGAACCCAATGGGTCAAAGAGTTAGCTTTCCCGCTCGGTTACTTGCTGTTCATGATTCCCATTCCGGGCGGCTTGACCGAAGTCGTGTCGTTCCCGCTGCGGATGCTTGCCACCAATGGCTCGCGGGCGATTGTCAAGCATTTTGGCGTCGATGTCGCCGGTTCGGGTATGCACATGGAATTTATGCAGCCCCACGGCTACGAATACATCCGCTTGGAAGTCGCCGACCCGTGTTCCGGTTTGCACTCGGTCATGGCGATTAAGGCCCTCCACGCGATTACCGCTTACCTTTCCCGTCTCAAATTGGGCTGGAAATGGTTCCTGTTCATGTGCGCCCTGCCGGTTGCGCTGGCCTCGAATCTGTGCCGCATGGTGTCCATTATTTTGATTTCGGCCTACATCGACAAAGACTTCGGCCTCAAAATGTGGCACGAAAACATCGCGCCGTATCTCTTGTTCGGTTTCGCCTTCGCCATTTTGATTTCGCTGGGCAAGTTCATGGAATGGGCGACCAACGCGAAGAAAAACGAGCGCGAAGCGACCGAAAAGCATTTGGACGAACCGGTCGCCGCGCCCAAAATCGTGCGGACGCCGCGCTACAATTTGGTGATTGGCTCGCTTGCGGTCGCGCTCGGTTTGAGTTTGTACTTCGGTTCGCGCCCCGAAAACATGAGCGCGGTCGCCGACGTGACGACGATCCCGCGCGATTTGCCCGGCTGGAAATGCTTGGGCGACATGAAAATGGACGACAACACGATGAAGCAAATTTTGGCCGATTCGTATGTTGACCGAATGTACAAAAACGACAAAGGCCAAATCGTCGAACTCTTGGTCGTGTACCGACGCTTCGGACGCCGCGAATTCGCGCACCGCCCCGAGCTGTGTTACCCCGCAGGCGGCTACACAATTACGAAAAAAGGCCGCACGGTTTTACCGTATGCGGGAGCCGAAAAGCCCGCCGTCACGCTAACGGCGGACGGATCAAACGTCGCCCGCGCGGACGGCAAAATCGGCGTTCCGACAACCACGGTTTCGTATCTGTTCGCATCGGGGCAGCGGACGGAATGCGACTTCATGAAGCAGCAAATCTGGATGGCGATTGAGCGGCTTGTGCCCAACAAAAACGGCTGGACGTTCGTTCGCATGTCGAGTATGCGCACGACGACCGACGACGACGCGGCCAGCGCCCAACAAGAATTCATGGCGGCCTACAGCCCGTCTATTGAAAAAGTGATTACGACCGACGGCACGCCGTCGCCCGCTGCGGTATCCGCGCCGGTTGGCCCGTCCTCGCAAACCCCCGTTTCGGTCGCGTCTGCCACGTCGGCTCCGTAGGTTATGGCGGAACCTTTAGACCTTGCGGTTTTCGTCGGTGCGCGCGGGCGCGGCTCCAATTTGCGGGCGATTGCGGACGCGATTACGAGCGGAAAACTCAATGCCCGCATCGCGCTTGTCGTCGGCAGCAGCGCAAATGCGCCCGTCATCGACTACGCCCGCGAAACGAACTTGCGGGCCGCACTCGTCAACCCCAAAACCTGCGCGAACGAAGACGACTACGCGCAAACGCTGCTTGCCCTGCTCAAAGACGTGGGCACAAGCACGATTGTGCTGGCGGGCTATTTGCGTCGCGTTCCATCGCCGGTGCTTGCCGCATTCCCGAACCGTGTCGTCAACATTCACCCGTCGCTGCTCCCCGCGTTCGGCGGCAAAGGAATGTACGGCGCGCACGTGCATCAAGCCGTTTTGGATTACGGCGCGAAATACACGGGCTGCACCGTACATTTCGTAGACGAAACCTACGACACCGGCCCCGTCATTTTGCAGCGTGCCGTTCCCGTTCAAGACACCGACACTTCCGAAACGCTCGCCGCCCGCGTTTTGACCGAAGAACACGCCGCGCTGATAGAAGCGTTGCAACTGCTTTCCCAAGACCGTCTGCAAGTGAGTGGGCGGCGGGTTACGGTTTTACATAAGATCCTTATTGATTAGTTTCTGCTATTGTGGAAGCTGGCCGGGCGATGATATTTCCGGGTGCGCGTCCCGGTACTGCATGGCGAAATGCGCCTGCAAAGTGCCGTGAATAAACCGCCATCCTCCATTTTCACGCCGAACAAGAACACGCGCTTCACAGTAGTCAAAAAAAATAGTAATGTTTCGTGGGAACGTGCCTGATAGCCATAAGAAAAGACGAAGAAGGTAATGCCGCACGACTGTTGCCCCGCCGAACACCAGAAACAATTCAGCACTTGCATAACATACGTCAGGCACTGGTAATATGCGAATAAAAATTTCATGTCCCGTACTCTTCAATAGAAGAAAAAGGATAGGAAAGGGCATAAGGAACATGAACATCGTCACTGCTACCCCGTTTTTCATTAACTGCAACAGGTTGGCGTTGGGTTTTGAACTTTGCTCGATCACCGTGTTGTTCAAAAAGAGATCATAGCACACAGAAAAATACGCCGTACCTGCGCCGAACACGAGAACAAAAAAAGCCATTTGCATTGTTTTCTGTCCCTCTCTCAGGCACATTAAAACTGCAAACAAGCCTCCAAAGACAAACCAGATGAAAGAAATTCTAAGGGCTTTTTTTATTTTTTGTTTGTCTTTTACATTACCTAACGTTAGGCGGTATGAAACACCAGCGTTTATTGTCTTATCGTGTACAGCCCAAGCAACCAAACTGGCAAGTAATATGTTTGAGATTTTGGCAAGCAGTAAATTTGCAGTGATTGATTGACCTAAATTGAATTTATAAGTGGAAAAATATGCAAAGATACAAGGGAGCCACACCACCGCGACCCTTTGCCAAACCGAGAGAAGCGTGTCAATTTGCATCTCCTCAATTCGGAATACCGTTGGCGTGGTTTGAGTCATGCGATAGGCAAGCCACCTAAGCCAGTCAAGCGCACGATCTTTGGGATAAAGCGATGCTGCTCGTTCTTGTTTGCGCTGGAACATTTCTTTAATGTAGGCATTCCATAAACGGCGGAAGCGTTCTTCGGACACGGCGGCCTCCATCAATTCACTCGCGTCGCGGTTCGCGTAGGTGATGGCGGCTACGTGCAAACAGAGCGGGCTGGTAAACAACTCCTCATACAGGTCGGGGGTCGCGCGGATAACTTTACGAAGGCTTACTAAAGCATTCTTTCCTTCTTTCAGAAACGTGTTTACTTGTTCACGGTTTAATGGTTGAACCACGATGGCCCCATGCAAATGCAGGTTGGGAATGGCGTCATACTCGCGCGAGCGGCAGCAAATCACCATCGGGCGCAGTCCGCTATGGTGCTGACGGTACGCATTGATAGCCGCAACGCAGTCGGCCTGACGTGCCGGGGCAACTTCATCCAAGCCATCCAGCAAAAGAAGGAGTGACCCTGACTCAATCCACCGCTCCGCGAGCGACAAAGGAATTTCGTATTCTCGGTTAAGCCGCTCCGTGACCCATGCGGCAAAAAGCGAACCGTTCGTTTTGTTTTTCTTGCGGCGTCCTGATTTCTGGGTGGGACTTAAGTTCCATGTAGAAAGATTGAGAATGATGGGTATGGGATGTTGGTCGTTTGCGTCGGCAATATTCAGCAGCTTCTCGGTCAGCGTAAGGAGCAGCGTCGTTTTTCCCGCTCCCGGTTCGCCTAAAATGAGTAATTCGCCGTTTTGTTCTTCATAAATTTCTAAAATAGGCTTTCCTCTTGGCAACGGCTCGTCCGACTGTCCTATGCGCCGCTGCGCTAAATCGCAGATACTAATGACGGCATCCGGTTTAAGCGTCAGGCCCAGCGTAATAACGACTTCATTCCAAAGTGAGCGGTGCAAAACCCGTGTAATCCACGCATCACGGAGTTTTTTCAGCATATTCTGCCGGTTCTGGTAATCTTCTGGGGGAAAGAGCGTAGTATTAGGTGAGTCTGCTTGAGTAGTGGCCGTCGGCGCGTTGTGTTCCTGAAGGAAAACAAAGACGAAAACTAAAAAACTGATAACCACCACGAACCACAACAGATATCCTGCCCGCTGCTCGCCACCCGCGCCTTTACCCAAGTAAGCGGCAATTACTTTGCCAAAATCGTCAGAAAGCACATTAATGGCAAAACTGCTTAAGAAGACAACACTACCAAGAGCAACGAAGAGAAGGGTTTTGGCATAGCGATGCGCCATCGGGTGTCAAACCTCAAAAGTGTGATTGTGAACCTCTATTATACCCTCGATATGGCGTCGCTTGGAAAGCAGAGTGCGCCGCTGTAACGCCTTTTATAGCGGCATACAAGGTTTGTGTTTAAGCAAGTTGCTTTTTGAACGGATTGGTAAACTTCGGGTTGTTGTTCAGGGGAGGTCGTTCAGCGTCAGATTTAGGCGCAAACCTTACGAGAAAAGCAATTTTATCCACGCCACCACGGTCTGCCACTTCCGACTTGTTGCTGTTGCGGCGCGTTTGGCTGCGATCCGCCCGCAGGTTGGCGCGTGGGATAGGTTTGCGGTTGCGTGGCGGGCGCGGGCTGAACGGGGATATTGGCGGGAAGGGGATGGCCTAAAAGGGCGGCGATTTCGGCGTCGGCGAGTTCGCGGTGGGCTTGCGAAAGGGATTGCGCTTCCCCGGCGACACGGCTGACGGCGTCCGCAAGCGCGACGTTTTGCGCGGCCTCGCCCGGATTGGTTTGCGAAAAGGCGGCAAGGAGCGCGCGCAGGGCGTCCATTTGCGTTCGGGCTTCGCGGCGCAGGGCGGAAATGCGCCGGGCCGACGTTGCGTTTTCTAACCCCAAATCGGCCCGCTTTTCCAAACTTTCGGCCTGCCGCAAAAAAGAAGCACGGACAAAAGCGTCGTTTTCGCGCCCGGCCTGCAAGCGAAACTCTTCGGCTTCGCGGCGCAAAACCGTGGGGTCGGCGGTTGGAACCGGGCCGGACGGCAAACGGGAAATCGCATCGCCGAGCGCGGCCAGCGCGGCCCGAATATCGGATTGGGCAGACGCCGACAGCGTGCCATTATGGCGCGTCGCATCCAAAACAAGCGTCAGATAAGAGCGATCCAGCCGCCCTTGCGCCGAAGAAAGCAGGGTTTCGATTTCGCCCGTCGTGACCGGTTTTTGCAGAACTTGCCGGAGCGTCATGCGCGGCGCGAAAAGTGTCGCCCACATCATCAAGCCCCACATCAGCAAAAAGAAAATCGTGATGAAAGAGGGAGCACCGGCAATCAACATCGTCAGGGCGGGAAGCATGAACATCACGCTGAACATTACGGCGACGCCAATGTTGGCGCTGTACGACGGCGACGTGCCGACGACTTCGGCGATTTTTTCGTGCGTGGTGTCGTCCAATCCTAAGTCCCGAAGCCAGTAGTTCAGAAGGCGGGTTCGCAGGGAGCGGCTTTTGGAGGCGGCATTCGCATGTTTTTGGTTCGTTTGCCCCGATGCGTACGGGGCAAGCGGGCTTAAGCGGCGGCGCACGATGGAGGCAAAATGCTCGGTTCCTAAATCGCGGGGGGACAGGTTCATTGATGTGTTTCTTGTTTGGGTTCGGGTGCGTTTTAGTGGGCAGTGGTTCGCCCTACGGTAACCACATCGGGCGCAGCGGTTTCGACAGGGCGCGCGGGCCACGTGTCGCCATTCGCCGCCGTTGGAGCGGGTTGGGGCGCGGCTTGTTCCGTCCACGAATCCACTTCGTTGCGGGCGTCGGCGAAACTCCCGCTCTGACGGGCGACGATTTGTATAGACTGGGCAAGTTGCGTCAAATGCGCGGCGGCGGTTTGCGCCGATTGGGTGTTTTGCGGCGTGTCGGTTTGGGATACGTCGAGCGTGGATAAACCCATTCGCAAAGCGTCGATTTGCGCTTCGATTTCGCGGCGCAACGCATCGGCGCGGCGCAGAATCAAGGTCGAACGCTCGGCGGCGTCGGCGGTTTTTGCCTGCGCTTCGGCTCGCCGCCGAAGGGATGCAGCGATAAGGGCATCCGGCTCGTTGTTCGCGTCAACAAGGGCTTTTCGCGCTTCATCACGGAGCGTTTGCGCGCTTTCCGACGGGGATACAACGCGCGGCAATTTATCAATCGCATCGCCCAAAGTTTCGAGTGCGGCCTTTATTTCGTCTTCGGTTTGCGTTCCCAAAAGCGCGGCGGGCGTTTGAACGACCTCGGCGACCGCGCGCAGGAACGCTTTTTCCGTCGGGTCGTTTTCCGCGTTAATCAGCGTTTCGATTTCCGCAGCCGTCAGCGGTTTCTTGGCGTAGCCCGTCAGCATAAAACGCGGCACGGCAAAACCCGTCCCCATCATCGCCAAACCCAAAGTGAAAAAGATACCGGCGACGATGGGTTCATGGGCTGCGGTCATCATCACGGTCGCGGGCGCGATAAAGCCCATACTGCCTCCGCCCAAGCCGCCCGCCATGCCGCCGATCATGTGACGCATCGAATGAACCGCACTGCGTGACGCTTCCGGCGAAAGCCCCGTGCCACCCGCCCAAAAGCGCGTCCAAAACCCGGCACGGCGCGGCTTGGTTTCTTGGGGCACATCCGGGTCTACGAGTGCGGCGCGGGCAGCGGACGCGGCATCCGCCGTGCCACCGTTCTGCACGAAGGCTTTGGCGACATGGCTTCCCTGTGCGCCGTTGCCCATCGCGGCCCGCAAGCGAATAATGGCAAGCGCGCGGTTTTCTCCTAAGTCGCCGGGCAAAATTTGCATGGTTTTATGTTAGCGCCGCTGCAAAAGCAGCACGATTGCCGCCAAAAAGCCGACGATCAAAATCGCATAGACAAGCGGCCCGTACACGTTGGCGAACAAATAGATGAACAAGCAGCAAACCGCCAAGATACCGATAAGCAAACCGAGCCGGGCCGCGCTCGACGGGTTGCCGCGCTTGTTGGTAGCGCGGGCGATAAGATACACGATAAACGGAATACCGATCATACCGACGATGGCTCCAATGCCCAAGATAATGTATTTGGTGGCGAGGGCTTCCACGCCGAACGTATAAAATTCGGTCGGCTCGGCGGGATAGCGTGTTTTGCCCGAAGCGTTCGTGACTTCAAAGTAGCCCGTGTGCCTGCCCTGCGCCAAGCCGCGTACCGTCCACGTGATTGTTGCCCCGTTCGCGCTTCCGGTTTCGCCGACGATGTTGTCCGCCGATATCGGTAGTTGGCCCGCCCCAGACTCGTCATGAAAAATCGCTTTCGATTTGTTGACCGAAAAGCCGTTGGGGTCTTTGTAAATAAGGCTCAGCGTATAGGTGGAATTAGCTTGAAAAGTGTTGGGTAGTTCGTGATCCGGCACTTGCGTAAGGGTCGGCGGGGCAGCCCACGTCGCCCGTCCAAGCAGGGTCACTGCTGCCAATAAAACCACCACAAGGAAGGCGGCGATAGGATTGCGTTTTTGTTTGCTGTGTGCGCGCTGCTGCATAACGTTGAATAATTTCTTTCGTTTCGTCCGCCCTATTTGCGGGCCGTGACGAGTTTACTAAATCTTTTTGGGGTCGTCGAATTTCAAGCGGAACTCGCGGGCCAAACCGCCGCCGCTCGCGGCCTGCGACGGCATGGCGATTCGCACTTCGTCGCCGAAATCCAGCGGCGTTTCGCTTTCCAATGCAAGCCCGTTATGATAGACACGCGGCGCGTCGTTCTGGTTACGGGTGGGAGCGGGCGCGTTTGCGGCAGGCGTCACGGTTTTCACAGCGCCACTTTGCATACCGGCGGGCGCAATCACCAAGTGGCCCCGCGCGGATTTGACATGGGCTACGGGCTGCGATGCGCCGGGAACCGGGTAGGCGTCCCATGCGACACTTGCACCGTCGCCTCCCAAGCGCACGGTTTGCCCGTTCTTGAGACGGAAATCTTTCGGCCCGCCCGGCCCGCCCGTGATGCGAAACACATTGGTTTGCAAGGTCGGCAAAATAAGCAGTGCGGTTCCGATTAAGGCGAACGCCCCCGCGCCTAAACCGATCCAAACGGCGGGCGACGGGCCGGTTTCGATGGGCGCAGCGGTGGTCGTTTGCGCGGGCGCGGGTGTGGCTTCGACCGGTGGCGGGGCGGCCTGCGGAAGCCGCTCAATGGGCCGTCCGTTTTCGTCGAGGTTAATCCCAATGCCGTATTGGTGCAGTTTGCCCGACCGCAAAAGTTTTGCGAGCAGGCGTTCGTAGTCGCGGTTTTCGGATGTTTTCGGGTATTTCGTGAGCTGACCGCCGGGCGTGTAGTATTGCAGATAATCGCCGTAGGCCGCGTCGGTCGGCTTGGGTTCGTCGTTAAAGGAGTCCGTCAGCAGCACGAGGGCGCTTTCGCGGGGCAAGTTGGCGTCCGCAATTTTAAGGCTTTCGTGGTGCGGGCGGCGGATATTGGTTCCGGCTCCGGTTGCGGTTTGCGCGGGAACCTGTTCGATAAGATCGACTTTATCCTCGCCGCTTTGAATGGTTTTATCGAAGACTTTTTGCGTGCCCGCCCCAAACGTGAACAAAACGACACGGTCGCCGGGCCGGGCCGCTTCGCGCAAAATGGTCACGGTCGCTTCGCGGGCGCGCTGCAAATTGCCGCCGGATTTCATGGAGCCGGACACATCGAACACGAACAGCAGCGTTTTAGGCGACGGCAGATTTTGGATTTCCCGAATGGGCCGGGCCGCTTCGCCCAAATCGGAATCGTCCGGGCCGTCCTGCGCGAAGGTCGGTAATGCGAACGATCCAAACCAAACGGCGAAAAGCAGAAATAAGGGCAAAACGGCGCGTCGTTGCCGTGCCGAGAAAAGGGTACGCATGGATACCCTTATTTTACGCGAAAAGTGCGTGAATTGTCGCGTAGGCGGCGGCAAAAAGTAAAACGAAGGGCAAAACCAGTAAGGATCCGCCACAACCCAGCGGCGCGGCGGGCAGGCGCGGGGCGTTTTCGGGGAACGCGGGCACGCCGTTTGCGGGCGCGTTCCCCGTGCCGAAGATCGCTTCTACTACGTGCACACGCAATTCGCACGTGTGTTTGAACCAGCCGCCCCGCAAGTCTTGGGCTTCCGCCCCGTTAGCGTTGGCGGAAATATACACTTCGCTGCGGTACTGACCGGGCGAAAGACGCGCCGCCGATATGGCGAACTCGACGCGGGCGGACGCGCCCGGCGCGAGCGTGAGCGGCAATTCGATGGGGCGCACGTTGACCCAAGCGTGCTGGGTTGCAATCATGCGAATAATGAGCGAGGCCGTCCCATCGTTTTGCAGCGTCATGGCCCCGGCCCCGCCGCCGCCGACCGCAACCTGTATACCGTCGCCCTGCACGGACTGGCAAAAAAGGCTCGGCCCGCCGATGGGGGGCGGGGTGGGATTCGTCGTGCCGTTTTTGGGCGTGTCGAAATCGCGCAGTTTTTCGCGGAGGTCGCTGCTGGTTTGCGACGCCTGCTGCGACGCCTGTGGGGTCGGCTGCTTTTTGGGCGGTGCGTCGTCCAAGTCGAAATCGGCGGGGCGGGCCGCTTTGGGCGCGGGCGAAGCCGCCAATTTTTCCAGTGTTTCGAGGGTCGCGCGGAGGTCGGCGAGCGTGTCGCACCGGTTGATAACGCCTTCGATGCGGCCCCGTACCTGTGGATTGGAAAACGCGCCGCTCATCGGCAGATACGCGGACAAGATGCGGCCCGCCGCGCGCACGTCGCCCAAAACGGTCGCTTCGCCCTTGTAAATGGCGGAATGGTGCGGGGCCGACGGATCGGCGGTTGCCCAATCGGTGACCATGACGTGCTGCGTGTCCGTCAAAATAATGTTGTCGGGCGACAGTCCGCCGTGGCACACGTTATGGGAATGGGCGTAGGCCAATGCGTCCAAAACCGGAATGAGCAAGCGGCGTATCAGTTCGGGCGACGGGCGCGTTCCGCTTGACGAGGCCAAACTTTGGCGCAGGTTTTTGCCCCGGACGACATCGCGCACGACATAGATAAAGCCCGTATCGCCTGCAATCCAGCGGCGCGTGCGCGCGATATGCGGGTGCAGCAGCGTCAGGCTTTCGGTCGCGCGACCTTTGCGCGCACTGGGCACGCGCTTGATAATGACGGCCTGATTGGTCGGCGTGGACGTGTCGGCGGCAAGCCACGCTTTGGCGGAGGGCTGCCCGCTCGTCAGCGGCCCGACGCCCGTGAACAAGGCCAGCAGTCGCGCTTCGTCGCCTTTGGGAACGCTTTCAACCGGCAACGGGCGCTGCCTTTTCTTCGTTCAACAAGCCGGTGAATTGCCCGACGCGCTCCAAACTTTTGGCGTGCAGGGCGTACAAAACCCCGTTCGTCGCGGCGGCGAACACGGTTCCGCCCGAAAAGGCGAGCGCGCCCACGATTTGCGAGCCGACCGTGCCGGTTTCGTACTGCTTTTCGGGCGCGCGGGCGGCACTCCCACCGTACACGTTGCCGTCGGTCGAGCCGTACACGATGGTATCGCCGAGGAGTAGCGGGGCCGAGCGAATGGCGTAGCGACTGTGATAGCGGCGCACGGCCTGCCCGGTCGTTTTGCTGACAAGGTGCAGGCCGTCACCGGCGGGAAGGTACAAAAGGGTTTGGTCGCAGGCGGGCGTCCCGCCAAACGGGGCGTTCGTGACGGACAGGCTCCATTTTTTCTGCCCGGTTTGCGCGTCGTGACACCATGCCATGCCTGCGCTCGTTGCCGAAAAAACCAAGTCATCGGATACGATGGGCGCGGCGTCCGTTCCCTGCCCGTCCAATGTGGCTTCCCACGCTTTTTCGCCCGTCATCAGGTTCCACGCCGTTAAAAAGCCGTTGTCGTCGTGGATAAAAGCGAGCGGGTGCGAAAACGCGGGTGCGGCGTCCGGCGAACCGCTGACCGGCAACTCGTAGGCAATTTTGCCCGTGTCGGCTTCAAGAGCGACAAGCGCGCCGCTGTTGTCTTCTTTGGATAGGGACACGAGCGCAAGCAGGGCGTGATGGCCCAACTGCGCGGTCGTCACGGTTCCAAAAATGCGCCCGTTTAAGCGGGTTTCCCAAACGCGCGTTCCGCGCTGGGCGTCCACGCAGACGCACGTTCCCTCCACGGTCGCCGTGTAAATGCGCCCGTTTGCAAGCGTCACGCCGCCTCGGTCGGGATACACGGGATGCGGCAGCGGGTACGGCTCCCATAAGGGCGCGCCGGTTTGCATATCCCAAGCATACAAATGCGCCTCGCCGTCCGGCGATGATCCGGCGGCGGCGACAATCCCATACGCGCACGCAGGCGCGCTCCACGATAAGGCGTTTTCGCGGCGCGACGGTGGGTGCATCGGGAACGACCACATCCGCGACAAGGCAAGCGCGCTTTGTTCGCCGAGGGCGTACTGAGAACGGGCGGTGGATGGCAACGATCCGCCGTGCTTGGAATCGCCGCCCAGCGTCGCCCAGTGCGGCGCGGGCCACACAATATGGTCGGCGTTTCGGATGCACCGGCGAACGAGCCACGAATTGAGTGTCCCGCACACCGGACACGGGCGCAGTCGCTCAAAGCAGTACGGGCATACTTCGGGATTGACGCCGCCCACAATTGCGTCGTCGAGCGAGCGCGAACAATGGGGGCACGTCGCAAACGGCAAATGCACGGTCACGACGCCCGTACCAATAGGGGTCGGCGGAACGCCGCGAATGGACGGGAAAAGCCGATGGTACGCCATTTGAACGGGCGCATACGGGGCCGCACCCTTGCGAACATTGTCGCGGGCCTGCCCAGCGTCCAAAAACACGGAAACGGTTTGTTTTTCGCCCGGCCCAAGCGCGGCCTCGCTGGGCGACACGGAAAGATACGGGGCGTCGGCGGGCGTCAAAAGGCGGACATGGAGCACGGCATGGTGCGCGTTCGACAAGGCGAACTGCTTCACGGTGACGCCGTGCCCGAACTCATTGGGGGCTATAGAAATGGCGTCCGTATCGGCGGGGAAGGGCGGCACGTCGTTATCTCCCCCCGTTTCCCCGGCGCGATTTGTTTGCGGCGGCTGATTTTCCGAAGCGAAGCGCGGCGTCGCAGCATCCAAAGCGTCGGCGGCGTCTGCGGCGGCATTCGCGGATTGAGGCACAAAAAACTCCTTTTGGTCAACTTAAAGTATAGGCGAAAAGGGGCGTCGGTGTCAAGGCAAAACGCCATAAGTGAGGCTTAGGGTATGCTGGATTTATAATGAGCGACACTCCTTTGTGCAATGGCAAAAATACGGTGTCCGTGGACGGAGCGCAAATTTGGTCATTCGCTTCCGGTTCCGGCATACCCGTTTTGTTCTTCAACGGCGGGCCGGGATGTGATGATTATCTGGGGCCGGTTGCCGAACTCATCGAGGATCGCTGCCGAGTCATTCGTTTCGAGCCGCGCGGCTGTGGTCGCTCAACGTGGGATAAACGCTACGACCTGCAAACGCTGTTAAACGACGCCGATGCCGTGCGCCAAGCATATGACTACGAGCAAGTGGTGCTTTTGGGTCACAGTTATGGCCCCAACGCTGCCCTTGCCTACACCCTCACATTTCCGCAGCACGTACTGGGAATTATAGGTATAGCTGGGGGCAAAGTCGTGGACGACCGCTCGTGGAGCGCGACCTATCATGAGAAAAAGGAGAGCGATGATAATGGCGGACAGGTCTTTACCTCCGATGTTGACGTGAACGCGCAGGGCAACCAAACTTGGCGTGCGTATTGTCGCCGCCCAGAACTGTTTGGCGATTTAGCGCGATTGCAAACCAAAACGGTGTTCATCAATGCCGAAAACGATATCGGCCCCAACTGGCCGACCCAGCAGCTGGCCCACCTGCTTCCGAGCGCAAAATACATCGAAATTGAAGGCGCGGGGCATACCATTTGGCTGACCCATGCGCCCCAGCTAAAAGAAGAACTGCAAAATGCGCTATGCTTTATCCTCGAGACGCCTTAAATGATAAAAAACAACGGTAAAACAGCCATGAACCGATTTCTTCACCATGCCGCGTACAGGGTCGGCCTTTTCGCCGCGCTGACAGCGGCAACCCTGCCTTTGTACGCGAAACCAGAAAAAAAGACTATGACCAACGATGCCAAACCACAAGCCCGTGCAGAGATAGTAGCCGCGATAAAACCCGCCGTGGGTCAAGACCGAGAATACGATTTACACGCCGGGCCGGTTCGCGCGAAATTCGCAAGCGGTGAACTGCGCTACCTCCATGTCGGCGACAAGGAAATCGCGCGGCGCATTTATTTTGCCGTCCGCGACGGCGACTGGGACACGGCCCCGCCACAATTCGACCATATCAAAGTGACAAAGCAAGCGAACGGTTTCACGATTGATTTGACGGCGCGGTGCGTTTTGCCCGCCGCCGATTATTCGTGGACGGCCAAAATCGTGGGTACGCCCGGCGGAAAAATCACGTGGACGGTGAGCGGATCGCCGAATAAGGATTTCAAGTCGAACCGCATTGGTTTGTGCGTTTTGTACGGCGCGCCCAGTTTGGCCGATCAGCCCTTTGAAGCCGTTCGGGTGGACGGAGTTCCGATGCCCGGTATGTTTCCGCCGCTCGTTTCGCCGTCGCTTGTCGCCAAGAACTACCAAACGTTGCGCTACAAAACGACAAGCGGTTTGAGCGTCGATACCACTATTGCCGGGCAGGCAAAATTCGACATGGAGGATCAGCGCACGTACAGCGACAGTTCATACAAAGCCTACGCGCCGTTCGATTACGATTACAAACTGCCCGTCAAACAAGGCGAGCGCAAAGAGGCAGTTTTCACGCTATCGGTTTCGGGCGTCGGCGAAATGGCGGAAGCCGTGCAGAACGGGCCATATCAAGTGCGCGTTGGTAAACCGATTGCGGGCGCGACCGTTCCGCAAATCGAACCAGCGACCATGGAAGAAATCAAGGCGGGCGGCGTTTTCGGGGCCGTCAACAATCAGCCACAAAAATCGGCGGGCGCGAAAACGCTGACATGGGGCTACAATCCATCAACCCATTTGCCCGACGACGACACGTTCGTGGAAAACGCCGTCACGATTTTAGATCAAGTGAAAACAGCCCATTCCTACGCGCCGGACGCAAAAATCCGTATCGCCCCGCTCACGTTTGACAACCGCCATCCGCGCCCCAATCCCCGCGACGAACGCAACACGGAAGCCATCGGCGGTTTGTGGACGGCACTTATGGTCAAGTATTTGTCGCTTGCGGGCGTTCAATCGGCGGGCTTCAATGTCGGTGGCGCGGACGGCAAATCGCCCGCCGATGCGGTGCGAAAATCGGTTGCGTCGCTTGCCGGACGGCCCGTTTTGGAAGCCACCGTTTCGGGTGGCGCGCCGTATCCGTTGCCCGTCGAAGCGTTCGCCGTCGGTAGTGGAACCAGCCGAATTGACTACTTCCTCTACCTAATGAATACGTCGGCGAAAACGCAAACCGTTCGCGTTCCTGACGACGGCTCCAAACGTCAACTTACCGTGCTTGATGTAGCGACAGGCAAAACACAAAAAGTGGATGGGGGCGCAACCGTCAACCTTGCACCGTATGCTGTCGTGAAAATCACGCCACCCTCCGCGCACGAATAACGCCCCATCTTCTTATAGCTATGAGCATTCCCAAAACGGGTTCCCGTTTGATACGACTTCACGGCAGCGTATATCGCTGGCGGGTGCGCGGTCGTCCCACGTATGATCAAGGATTGGGGCAAAGCAGTATGATTCTCGCTGTAGAAGACGCGCACTGCAAAAACGGTTGTGTTTTGCTGGTCTATCTGGATGCAGTACATTCTTCTAATTGGCTGAATTTATCGGCGCGCGCAATTACGCCCGCCGAAGTACGGCGGTGGATAGAACACGCGCTTGCGCTTGGCTGGCAGCCGAAGGTTTCGGGTAAGCCGGTCTGGTTTTAGAGTTTAACAGTTATTGGGGCGCGCGGCTTGCTTGGGCGCGGCCTGCGGCGAGGTAGCGGATAGCCCGAGGAACCATTTCTCCCAAACCGGGCGTTTGCTCGGGGTGCGGGCTGATGCCGATGACGCGGCCTTTGCCGTAGCGGTCGGCGGCGATGGCGGCGCTGCCTACCATGACGTTCTTTTTGCCCTTCTTTTCCTTGATTTCCGTGCGGTAAATGGCGAGCGGCTCAAAAGCGGAATCGGTTCGGCTGCCAACGGGCGCGAGAACCGGGCCGTTGTGATAGATGACGGTTAAAACGGATTGGGGCAGGTTGCCGAAAATTTGGCGGCCTTTCGGTGTCAACTCCATTTGCAGCATCGCCCGGCCCCGGTTCGAGTGCGTTTTGTCAGCGATGTCGGCGTCCACCAGACCCAGCGACCATTTGTAGCCGCTGGACGCTAAATAGCACCCCGCGCAGATCCCCAAATAGCCACCGCCGCCCGCGATGAATTTTTGGACTTCGGCCCGGCCCGTGTCCGCTAAATTGCGTCCTTGTTTCGCCGAACTGCCGCCGGGGTTAATCAGCACGTCGAACTGATTTAAGGCCCCGGTTTGCACGTCGGTCGCGCACACGCGGCGCAAAATTACGTCGGATTGAGCCGTCAGCGACGTTTCCATCATGCCCGGCCCCAAACCTGCCGCGCCGTCGCTGTCGTACATGGCGACCCGAATTGTGCCATTTGGCAGTTGCGCGGGAACGAGCGCGTTCTCCACATTTCCATCTACGACGTTCAAATCGGAAAGCAACTGAGCAACCGCGCGCCGAAAGAACCGGGTTCGCACCGACGGCGCGGGATGCAAACCCTTTCCCGCCGACGTGACGACCACGACCGGGCGGCCCAAACGCGCCCCCGCCTGTGCCCACACGTCGAGCATTTCTACAGCGGGCGCGTCGGATTTGGTTTTGTCTGTTTTAGACGAACGCTTCTGGGTAGGGGGCGCAAATTTAATTTGCAGTTTGCGGGCTTCGGCTCGCGCGTCGGCGGGGGCTTGCGTTCCAACGACGATTTGCAGGCGGGCGACCGTGGCATTTTTATCGTCGCGCAAATCCACGATCCAATCGGGCTTGGCGGCGTCAATTACGTCTTGGGCGTCCGTAGACGAAAACCCGCCCGTTTGCGGCGCGGGGAGCAAAACGAGTTTTCCGCGCGTTACATTCCAGCCGCCGATTTGCTCGATGGCATATTCGTCGGCGGAATGGAGTGGCGCACCGGGTTTAGCGGCCTGCGCGTCGCCGATTCGATTTCCGACCACAAGAATAATCGGCCCCGTTTGCTCACTCGAACGAACGCGGCACGCGACGCCCGCAATCGTTTCCGTGCGCGTTCCGTTGCCAATTCCCTGTGCGAAAACGGGCGACGTGGCAGTCGCAAAAGCCGCCGACAGAAGCGCGAAGCAACAAACGGCACAAATAAAACCAAAACCGGCGCGGGGTCGGAACATAAGAGGCGGCCTTTCGTTCTTGTAGCGAACCGACTTATTTTTTGGCGGGCGAAGTCAGCGGGCGACGGGCGACCCAGCGGACGGCGCGGGGAACGACGGCCTCCATACCCGGGGTTTGTTCGGGGTGGGGACTGATACCCAAAACGCGGCCCTGTCCCATTTGATCGGCGGCAATCGCCGCGCTGCCAACCATGATGTTTTTGACGCCTTTTTCCGCCGCGATCTCGTTCTTAAAAACGAGCAAGGGTTCGTAGTTGGAATCTTTGCGCGTTTTGGTCGGCGATAAAACGGGGCCGTTGTGGTACAAAACGGTGGCAAGCCCGGACGTGTCGCCCAAAACGTCGCCGAAAATTTCCTTGCCTTTGGGCGTGAGTTCCACTTGCAAATTCGCTTTGCCGCGCAGCCAGTGCGGCCTGTCCATCACGTCGGCGTCCACGCAGCCCAGCGACCACGGGTACGACGTACTCGCCAAATAATCCCCGCCGCAAATACCGATATAGCCGCCGCCGCGCGTGATGAACGCTTTTTCCCGCGCGATTCCGGTCGGCCCCAAATTTTTGCCCTGCCCGGTTCCGCTGCCGCCCGGATGAATGACGACATCAAAATCGCGTAAAACACCACCTCGAATGTCACCCGCGCACACGCGCCGAAACACCATATCGGGCTGGGCGGAAATTTGCGTTTCCAAATTGGCTGGCCCCGCGCCGCTTGCGCCGTCGCTGTCGTACATCGCAACGCGCACCGTAGTTTTGGGCAAACCGGCAGGCAAAAGCGCGTTTTCGCTCGTTTTGTCCACCATCTGCAATCCTTGTAAAAGCCGGGACGCGGCAATGCGCAAAAAGCGCGTTCGCACGGACAAGGCAGGATGCGCCGCCTTTCCCGCCGAAACCGCGCAAACCACGGGAACGCGCTGCTTTTCGTAGGCTGCAAGCGCGAGCGGATCGAACAATTCGTCGGGCGCGCCGTTAAGCAAGGCAAGCGGCGCGGCTTCGCTGCCGCCTACTTCGTCGGCTTGTTTCAGCAAATCGGCGGGCGCGTTCGCCGCGCTTGACTTAGGCACGGAAACGGTTTGTACGGCTTCAACGGCGCGGGCGTCGTCACGCAAATCCAGCACCCAATCGGGACGCACCGCTTGTAAAAACGTGGTCGCTTTTTCCGTTCCGGTCGGCGCGTCGGCCTGCGCAACGAAAACGAGTTTGCCTTTAAGCAAGGGCCAATCCGCGATTTGCTCCATCGCCCGTGCGTCCACGGTTTTGGCCGGCTCGGAAGCGGGCGCGGCGGAAGTGCCTGCTTTTGCTACCGGCGCGGCTTTGCTTGCGCCGAAGATTAAAACGGTCGGTCCCGCTTGTTTCGCCGTCTTAACCTGGCACAAAACGCCCGCGACGGTTTGCGGTTCGCTTTTTTGCGCGTGAGCCGAAGGAAGGAAAACAATGGAAACGGCAGTTAAAGCGACGAAAAAAATTCTGCTAATAAGGAAGATTTGGCGGGAAAAACGTTGGGTTTGTTTCATCATAAGTGAGTTCACCGAAGGCATTTAACGGCGTTGAGCATTTTTTGAGTGACGACCTTGCTTTTCCCTTTGCGCTTGACCTCGGCCCGTTGCCGCCGTAGTTTGCCGTTTTTGATGGTGAGGAACTCTACAAAGATACGCGGGTCGTCAATATTCTGAGGAAACAGAAAACAAACGATTTCTTGGCTTGTGTTTCCAATCAACGGAGCAACCTTTCGCAAAAACTTCAACGTGCGCCGTTGACGGTCTTCTCCTTTATAGTTGATGAAAAAGTAATCCGTAACAAACTCTATGTGCCAGCAGGCGTAACTTGCGGCTAAGGCATTTAGTGTGTCCGACAGTGTTGGCGTTGGCTCAGGTCTTATAAACAAAACCCCTTCGTAAACATATTCGGCTATCTGTATTTTCTCGCCGTTAATTTTCTCAATGTTCATTAGGGGGCGTTTCACAAAGAGGTTACAGAGAAAAAATGCTGTTTACCCTTCCAGCGCGTCGAGAACCAGCGATGCGCCGCCATAGATTCCGGCGTCGTCGCCTAATTCGGCGGGGACGATGGGGCAGACATCGATCATGGTTTTGATGGCATTCGCCCGGGCCGAACGGCGAATGGGATCGAAAATCAGCGGCCCGGCTTGGGCGACGCCCCCGCCGACCACGACCATTTCGGGATTGAGCAAATTCACCATCGAGGCGATGCCAATGCCGACGTAGGTTCCGATTTCGTCGAAGACTTCGAGCGCAACCTCATCGCCGTCGTGGGCGGCGTCGGCGATGTCTTTGGGCGTGAGCAGATGCCAGTCGTAATCCACGCGGTCGGTCAAAATCGTTTTGCGGCCCGCGCAGATTTTGCGCGATGCGCATTCGCAAATCGCCGCGATTTGGCCCATGCTTTCCAAACTACCGTAGGCCGCCGCGCCGCCGCGCCCGCCTGCAGCGATAATAAGGTGGCCGATTTCGCCCGCGCCGCCTGTCGCGCCCGTCCACAGTTTGCCGTTGAGAATGATGCCGCCGCCGATACCGGTTCCCAGCGTTACCATGACGAGCGTTTGCACGGCCCGGCCTGCGCCGAAGCGGAACTCGCCCAGCGCGGCGACATTGGCGTCGTTGCCCATGTAAACCGGAAGGCCTAATTGGGCTTCAATCGGGTCGCCGAGCGCGATGTTGCGGTAGGGTTGCCCGTTCTCGAAAAAGTTGGGGGCCCATTTGACGAGTTTGGCAGCCGGGTCAATATGGCCGGGTACGCCGATACCGACGCCCGCAATGTCATCCGGGGAAACCTGCGCGCCGTCAATTGCGGCCCGCGCGGCTTGGACAATTTGGGCGACCGTCATTTCCACGCCGCCGCCCGCAAGCGACGGGGCACGCCCTCCGGCCCCCACCGGCTTCCCATTTTTGGTCAAAACCGCCGCCCGCACGTTCGTTCCGCCCAAATCCACGCCTAAAACGTGTCCGGCTTGCCGATTCAACTCCACAGCCACGGTTTTTCCGCCTCCACTTAAACCCATAAATCGTATGGTTCGATGACCCTGCCTCCTTTTGGCTCCACACAACCCCCAAAAACGGCGCGAAAGGCGCATTTGGAGGGCAAAGTGGGGACAAGTGGAGACAAGCGTGCTTGCGACCGATTTAGTATAGCCAGCGAACGGCCCGCCTGTCAACCGAAAAAGGCAAACAGTAAAGCGAACTTAAATGGGCTTTTTGAACAACTTTTTGCGCAAAACCAGTCGTTTTATAGCCGTTTTCAAAATAAATTGGCTATTTCGCGTAAAAAAACGAAAAAAGCGTTGACAGGGTACAAAGGGGGGAATAAAATTGGCACAGTGGAGCCGAAGTGAAGTCAAGTGGGGGTTAGTGGTAACTTAGTGGAGATGCAATCCTAATATGTTTAGGGGAGCGCATTACCATAGTGTGGACGACAAGGGGCGGGTTATTATACCGCTTCGCTTCCGCACGGAGTTGGGAAACCAATTTGTTATCACAAAAGGCCTTGATCGCTGCTTGTTCGTGTACCGCGAAGACGATTTTTCCGAAATGGAAAAAAAGCTGCAGTCCCAGCCCGCCCTTGACCGGCACGCGATCCGTTTGCAGCGGTGGTTTTCCGCCGAAGCGCTGGAAACGAGCGTAGATAATCAAGGGCGCGTCGCTATTCCGTCGAACTTACGCGAGTTTGCGGGAATCGACGAAGAGACTGCGATTGTGGGCGCGGGAAGCCGCATCGAGATATGGTCGCGCGCCGGTTGGGATGCTTTTAATGCAAGCTTGACCGACGACGACATTTCGCAATCGGCCCTCGAAGTCGGACTGGGAAAGTATTAGGAACCGGATTATGAGCACGTATCATACGCCGGTTCTGTTGCGCGAAGTGTTGGACGCGCTTGCGCCCGCGCCGGGCATGGTCGTTGTGGACGCGACATTGGGCGGGGGCGGGCACTCGCAGGCGATTGCGGCCCGCATCGCGCCGGACGGCATTTTGGTCGGAATCGATCAAGACGACGACGCACTGGCGGAAGCGGGGCGCACGCTGCAAAACGTGGGCAGCGCCGAAGTGCGGCTGCGAAAAGCAAACTTCGCGGAAATCGGTGCGGTTTTGCAGGCCGAGCAGTTGCCGCACGTGCATGGTGTTTTGATGGATTTGGGCGTGTCGTCACATCAGTTGGACACGGCCCGGCGCGGGTTTGCGTTTCGGTACAACGGGCCGCTCGATATGCGGATGAACGCGAGCGTGGAAAACGGCGGCGAAACGGCGGCGCAGATGCTGAATCGTTTGCCCGAAATCGAAATCGCGCGGATTTTGTTTGAGTTCGGGGAAGAGTCGCGGAGCAGGCGTATCGCAAGCGAAATCGTGCGCAAGCGGTCGTACAAGCCGCTCGAAACGACCGAAGACTTGGTAGACGCGGTGCGAAGCGCGATGCCGTCGGGAACGCGGGCGGGTGACATTCACCCCGCCACGAAAACGTTTCAGGCCGTGCGCATCGCGGTCAACCGGGAACTCTCGGTTTTGGAAACGGCCTTGCGAGCGGCTGCTGACGCCCTCGCGCCGGGCGGACGGCTTGTTGTCATTTCGTACCATTCGGGCGAAGACCGAATCGTAAAAAATGTGCTGAATGAACTGTCGGGTAAGCAGATTAACTCGGATTGGGGGCTGCAAGCGGAGGCGGCCAGACCGCTTTTGTCGCTGGTGACAAAAAAGCCGGTCGCGCCCGACGCCGAGGAGGTGCGCGCCAACCCGCGCGCCCGTAGCGCCAAATTGCGCGTTGCCGAGCGGCTGTTAGTCGAAGGGCGCGCAGAAGATGAGGGAGGGGCCGCTTAAACGCATTGGCCCGGCTTGCATTCGTCTGGCAAGCAGAAAACACGAAAATGATAACGGTCGAAAAAAACGAAAACGCCACATTTCCGCCGCTGCCCCGTGAGCGAGCGAGCGCACCGCCGCCCCAGCCGTCGCCGCAAAGGCAGCGGGTTATTGCCCGCGAGCGTGAAAGTGTTTCGCGCCGCGCGAGCGGTACGGCCCGAGCGTCGGTTTCTGCCGCGCCTATTGAGGAAGTGCGCAAACGCCCGATGGCGCGCAAGGGACTAAAGCCCGTGCGCCGCGCCCAAGAATTTGGCTGGCGCAGTCCTGAAGCCGCCGGTGTTGTCGTCGCCTCGATTGTTGTCGGGCTTGCGTGTTTTTATGTTGCCGCGTATGCGCGTGTCGCCGCCGAAGGCTTTGAAGCCGCGCGGGTGCGCGGCGAAATGAAAGACGAGTCGGTGAAAAAAGAAGCGCTGGAAGCCGAAATCGCGCGGCTTACGCTTCCCGCCACCGTCAAAGCGCGGGCCATTCAACTTGGCATGGAGCAGGCCAGTTCGCAAACCGTGCGTGTGGTCACGCCCGCGCCGCAAGCCGCATCCGACCAAAGCAAATAGTTTTATCCCAACCCTTATCATTCAGGCACTTTTTATCTCATGGCGACAACCACGGTACGCAGCAACCCCGTTCGATCCGGGCGACCTTCTTCGACGGGCGCGGTAAAACGCCGCCCCGCCCCAAACGCGATTTCCAAGCCGCACGCTCCGGCACGCGCGCGCGCGAAAGCGAAACCGCTCGCCTCGCCGTGCGAGCGTGTTTTGCCGATTGGCCTTTTGCTCGGCGCGCTGTATTTGGGCGTTGCCGCGCGGCTCGTCGATTTGCAGGTCGTGCGCCATCGGGATTTAACGGCCCAAGCCGAAAACCTGCACCAAAAATCGCTGCCGATTGCCGCGCGGCGCGGCGTTTTACTCGACCGCAACGGCACGCTCCTTGTCCGCAACGAACCGGCCTACGCGATTGATGTTGACCCGAATGCGTGGTTCGTCAACAACAATCCGAAACTTCCAAGCGATTCGCCGGACGCCCGCCGCGAAAACACAATGACGATGCTTGCCGGATTTTTGCCCGATGTGGATATGGCGAAATGGACGAACGCGCCGCTCACGAAAGGCAAGTCGGGTCGTTTCCGAACGCTCGCTATTGCGTCGCCGATTCCGATCGCGGTGGGCAATGACATCAAGGCCGCAAAACTTGCCGGGGTCGCCGTGCGCTCGATTACCAAGCGGGTTGCCTTGAACGGTACGCTCGCCCCGCACGTTGTCGGCTTCACGGGCCGCGACGGCGACGGTTTGAACGGTCTTGAAAACGGGCTGAACGAACCCTTGACCGGCAAAGAAGGCAAGCTTCAGGCCGAGTTCGATCACAAACGCCAGCCTATTCCCGGCACGGTGCGGAGCGAAACGCCCGCCAAAAACGGGCAGGACGTGGTGCTGACCCTTGACGCGCCCTTGCAGCAAGTCGTGCAGGAAAAACTTGCCGCCGCCTGCGCGCTGTACAAAGCCGAGGCTGGAACCGTCGTCGTGCTCGATGTCAAAACCGGCGATATTTTGGCGATTGCCAACTGCCCGACCTTCGATGTCAACAACCATCAGGCCGTCCCCATAGCCGCCCTGTCGAACCGCGCTGTCTCGTCGCCGTTTGAACCCGGCTCGACGCTGAAGATGATTACGGTCGCTGCCGCCCTCGAAGAAAAAGCCGTCACGATGGATCAGACGTTTTACTGCGGGGGAAGCCGCGCGATTGGTCGGCGCACCATTCACTGCGCTCTCCATCATCCCTATGAAAGCGGGCACGGTTCCGAACAACTGCTGGACGTGATTAAAAACTCGTGCAATGTCGCAACCGCAGAGTGCGCGTTCCGCTTGGGCAAAGACAAACTGGCGAAATACGAGCACGCTTTCGGCCTCGCCGCCAAAACCGGTGCGGGGCTGCCCGGCGAAAGCCGGGGGCAGATGAGCGATCCATCCAAATGGTCGGATATTCAACTTGCCAACGTCGGCTTTGGGCAGGGAATTTCGGTCACCGCCCTGCAGCTTGCCGCCGCCTTCAACGTTGTTGCAAACGACGGCGTGTATCAATCCCCGCGCATTGTGTGGGGGCAGGAAGAAAACGACGTGTTGAAGCCCGCCAAACCCGCGCCGGGCCGCCGCGTCGTGTCGGTGGAAACCGCCCGCGAAATGCGAAAAATGCTGCAAGCGGTCGTGGACAGCGGCACGGGCGGCAAAGCGCAATTAACGGGCTACACGGCGGGGGGCAAAACGGGAACCGCGCAGATCGCCGAGAACAAGTCGTATGCAAACGGCAAGTTCGTCGCCTCGTTTGTGGGCATGGCCCCGATGACCAACCCGCAATTCGTGATCGCCGTGTCGCTCACCGATCCGAAGGGCAACCACTTCGGCGGTCAGGTATCGGCCCCGGTTTTCAAAGAAATTGCCGAATATGCCTTGCTTGCCCGCCGCGTGCCGCACGACAAGTCGATTGTGCGCCCCAAAAACTCGGGCGTCAACGCCGCGCTGAGCAACGACTAAAGTATAAGCCCCCCTGCCCCCCAATGGGGGGGCTGATAACGCCGTTCCCGATAGCCGCAGATGTTGGCAGTTTGGGTGGGGCCGACTCAGAACCCCCCATTATTGGGGGGCAGGGGGGCCGCTCCTGATACCATATAAACTGATGGAACCGACCAAACCGACTAAGCCGAACCGAACCAAAACCGTGCGCCAAATGATGGCTGCCTTAGGCGAAAGTGCCTTGAGGGCAACGCCCGACGCAAGCGGGAAGACGGTGGTTTCCAGCCTCGCGTATGATTCGCGGGACGTTGCGCCGGGCGCGCTGTTTGTGGCTTTGGTCGGCGAGCGCTTCGACGGGCACGATTATTTGGCGCAGGTTATCGAGGCGGGCGCGGTCGCGCTTGTTGTGCAGGGCGACCGCGAAGCGAAATGGAACGGTTTGCCTGTTCCGTGTATTCATGTTCCGAGTACCCGCGCCGCGCTGGCCCGGCTTGCGGTGGCGTTTTACGATAACCCGACCAAAGAGTTGTTCCTTGCGGGCGTGACGGGCACGAACGGCAAAACCACGACCGTCCGCATGATTGACAGTATCGCGCGGGCGGCGGGGGACATCACGGGCACGATTGGAACGCTTGGCGCGACGGTTGCCGGGCAGGCGTTGCCCGGCGACCGCACCACGCCGGAAGCCCCCGATTTGCAAAAACTGTTTCGCGCGATGGTGGATGCGGGCGCGAAATCGGCGGCGATTGAGGTCGCTTCGCACGCGCTGTCGATGGGCCGAACCGAAGGCTGTTTGTTTGATGTGGGCGTGTTCACGAACCTGACGCAGGATCACTTGGACTACCACGGCACGATGGAAAATTACCGCGACGCCAAAGCCAAACTGTTCACGGACTATGCCGACGCGGCGAAAGCGGCAGGCAAAAAGTTTACCGCTGTCATCAACGCCGACGACGAGGCCGGGCAACACTACACCGCGATTACGCGCGCCGATGAAGTAATTACCTACACGGCAAATGGGGTTAAGACTAAGGCAACGATTGATGCCGATGGTTATAGAGGGAAAATCGACCGCACCGAATTTCTGGCGTACACACCGATAGGTCAAATACCTGTTGAGTTGCCTTTTGGCGGCAGTTTCAACCTCTACAACGCGCTTGCCGCAGTCGGTTATGGCGTAGCGCGCGGAACGACTTTTAACGAAACGGAAAAAGCCTTTGACGTAATTGAAGAAGGCTTGGCAAATTGTCCGCCCGTGCCCGGTCGGTTCGAGCCGGTCAAGGCGGGGCAAGACTTCGCGGTTTTGGTGGATTACGCGCACACGCCCGACGGGTTGCAGAACGTTCTCGCATCGGCCCGGCCTTTAACGGTGGGCAGGCTTATCGTCGTTTTTGGCTGCGGCGGAAACCGCGATAAAACCAAGCGCCCGCTGATGGGGAAAATCGCCCTCGATCTTGCCGACATCGCCATTGTTACGTCGGACAACCCGCGCCGCGAAGACCCCGAAGCCATTTTGGACGATATTTTGGCGGGCATGCCGGTCGGCACGGGCCGCGCAAAAATTCAGCGCGAAGTTGACCGACGGGCCGCGATTGCGCTTGCCATACAAACTGCGCAGGCGGGCGATACGGTTGTTATCGCGGGCAAGGGCCACGAAGACTACCAAATAATCGGCGAGCAAACGTTCCCTTTTTCGGATGTCGCGGTCGCCTGCGAGGAAATCACCCAATGCTTGGCCCGCTGACCTTAGACGATATTGTGGAAGTGACGGGTGGCACGCTCGTAGACGGGCCGCAAATGGTGGGCGCGTCCGGCGAAGAAGCCGTTACATCGGTTTCCACGGATACCCGCACGATTCAGCCCGGCGCGCTGTTTGTCGCCTTGAAGGGCGAAAATTTCGACGGGCACGACTACGTCGCGCAGGCTGAAAGTGCGGGCGCGACCGCGCTTATGGTGGAGCGTACCGTGGAACACACGACGAAACACACGCTTTTGCCGTATGTCGTCGTTGCCGATACGACCCGCGCGTTCGGCGATGTGGCCCGCTTGGTGCGCGACGACTTTACCGGGCCGGTTATCGGCGTGACCGGCAGTGTGGGCAAAACCACGACCAAAGAACTGCTCGCGCTCGTTTTGGGCGCGCAGTTCAACGTCCTCAAATCCGAGGCCAACTTCAACAACGAAATCGGTGCGCCGCAAACGCTTTTCGGCTTAGGCCGCGAACACACCGCCGTCGTTTTGGAAATGGGAATGCGCGGGCCGAAGCAGATTTTGCGCCTTGCCGAAATCGCCAACCCGACGATTGGCGTCGTGACGGGCGTGGGAATGTCCCATATCGAGCTTTTGGGTTCGCGGGAAGCCATTGCGGACGCCAAAGCCGAATTGCTCACGTACTTGCCGACCGAAGGCGGGCTTGCCGTGTTTCCCGCTACCGACCCGTTCGCGCAAACGCTGCGGAACGCCGCCAAATGTAAAATTTTGACGGTCGCCGTCGAGCCGGGCTTAGAAACGCAGGCCGACATAACCGCAACCGAGTTGACGCAAACCCAAAACGGCTGGGCATTTATGGCCCGAACGCCGTGGGGCGAGCAAGCGATGGAACTGCCGTCGCCGGGCAAGTTCAATGTGCAGAACGCGCTGCTGGTTGTCGCCGTTGCCGGGCATTTGAACGTACCGCTCCAAACGATTGCGGACGCGCTCAAAAACTGGTCGCCGCCCGCGATGCGGCTGCAAATTCTGCAATCCGACAAGGGGGCGACCGTGATTTCGGACGCCTACAACGCCGCGCCGGATTCTGTGACCGGGGCCTTGCAGGCGCTCCGTGATACGCCCGCGCAAAACGGCGGCAAGAAAATCGCCGTGCTGGGCGAAATGCGCGAATTGGGTTCGTATGCCGCCGAGGGCTACCGCTTGGTCGGTCGGGCCGTTGCGGAAATCGCGCCGGATATGCTCGTGCTTATTGGGCAGGCCGCGCAGGCGATTGGCGCATCCGCCCGCGTCGCCGGATTTCCGCAGGCGAACATTCACGTTTTCGACGATACGGAAGACGCGGTTTCGGTCGTGCCCATTGTCGTGCAAAACGGCGATGTCGTTCTGGTGAAAGGGTCGCGGGCACTCGGTATGGAGCGCATCGTGGACGCATTGGGGGCGCGAGCATAAATGACACCACTCTCTTTAACCGCGCTGCCGTTCGTGCTGGCCCTCGTTTTTACGGTCGCTTTTGGCGATAAAGTCATCGCCGCGCTTGCCGCCCGCAAAGCCCGACAACCCGTGAGCGGGGATGCGCCCGCGTCGCACCAAGCCAAGCAGGGCACGCCGACGATGGGCGGTTTGCTCATTATCGGCGCGGTACTTGTTGTTACGGTCGTTCTCGCCGCCGTTTTCAGTGCCAAAGGCTACTTGCTGTCGGCAAATCAAGGCCGCCTTTTCGCGGTTGTCGTCACCTTCTTGTTCGCCGGACTCATCGGTATGATGGACGATTTGGGCAAAGCGCGCAAAAAGCAAAACAAGGCGGGCCTCAGTGAGCGGGCGAAGTTGGCCTTGCAGTTTCTCGTCGCGGGTGGCTTCGCGGCTTTCCTCGCGTTCACACCCCGCGCCGACGGCTTGACGACGACGCTGACCATCGCCGGACACGGCCTCGATTTGGGCTTTTTCTACTACATTTTCGCCGTGCTGTATATTTCGCTGTTCGCTAACGCCGCGAATTTCACCGACGGCTTGGACGGTCTTGCGGGCGGAACGACGCTGATAACCTCGATTGCCCTTGGCGTGGCGGCGACCGGAACGATTGCGCCGGAAATCGGTTTGTTTTACGGGGCGCTCGCCGGGGCCTGCGCGGGCTTTTTGTGGTTCAACGCCTACCCGGCCCGCGTGTTTATGGGTGATACCGGCAGCCTCGCTATCGGAATGGGCCTTGCCGCCGCTGCCCTTGCCGCCAAGCAGGAGTTGCTGTTTTTCGTGGTCGGCGCGGTGTATATCGCGGAAATTTTGGCGATGATGATCCAGCGCTACGTTTTCAAATACCGGCGCATCAAGCACGGCATCGAGTACGCCAAAGCCAACCGCGTGTTCCGCCGCGCGCCGCTGCACCACCATTTCGAGGAATTGGGCCTTCCCGAAACGCAGGTCGTCGCCCGTTTTTGGGTCGCCGCGCTCGCGTTCGCCGCGATAGGTTTGCTGCTCATTCCCTTTCTTGCGCCCGTCACGGTCAACTATATCCATGCACGATTTTAACGGCAAACCCGAAACCGACTTCAACAACAAGCACGTTCTTGTCGTCGGCCTTGCCGCGACCGGGATTTCGACCGCGCGCGTTTTACACCACTTGGGGGCGCGCGTCACGATTGCCGACGCCAAACCGATTGAGGGCGTCGATTCCGAGCGCGTCCGCGAAGCCCGCGCCCTACCCGGCGTGCAGTTGGAACTGGGAAATCCCAATCCCGACTTGTCTGACGTGGATTTGGTAATCCCCAGTCCGGGCGTTCCGCGCACGGCTCCGGTTCTACAAAATGCTCTTGATTTGGACGTGCCCATTTGCAGCGAGATCGAAGTCGCGTACCGCATCGCGCGCGCTCCGATTATCGCCGTCACGGGCACGAACGGTAAAACGACCACGGTCGCGCTTATCGGCGCGATTTGCCGCGAAGCCGGTTTGCGAACGTGGGTGGCCGGAAACATCGCCGAAGACGCGGGCGTGCGTTTGCCGCTCATCGAAGCCGCGCAGGACGCGCCCGAAAATGGCATCATCGTCGCCGAAATCTCGTCGTTTCAGTTGGAATGGGTGCAGGCGTTTCGGCCCAAAGTCGGCGTGTGGCTTAATTTGTCCGCCGACCATCAAGACCGCTACGACAACATGGACGACTACGCCCGCGCCAAAGCGAACCTATTTCAAGCGCAAACCCCGGATGACTGGGCCGTTGTCAACGACGAGGACGCCGCCGTTTTGGCGTTTACCGAAGGCGTCGGCGAAGGTCGGCGCATTCGGTTCGGTTTATCGCGGCAGGTTTGGGCGGATGCCGACAAGGCCGACCACGAGCACCCGGCCTGCGCGTATTTGGATGGGCAAGCATTGACGGCGGAAAACATCAGCCCCGACGCGCAAATCGAACTCATTTGCGGCACGCGCGATATTCCGATTCCGGGCAAGCACAATATCGCAAACGTCCTTGCCGCAAGCGCGGCCTGCCTTGCCTTCGGCATCGATTTGGCGTCGGTGCGGGCGGGCATTCGGCATTTTAAGGGCGTCGCGCACCGTATGGAACTGGTTGCAACCCTTGACGGCGTGCGGTTTATCAACAACTCCATGTGCACGAACCCTGCCGCCGCTGCCGCATCGCTGGAAGCCGCGCACGCCCCGGTCATTGCGATTGCGGGCGGCAAGCACAAAGGCGGCGATTTGACGCCGATGACCGACGCCTTGAACCGCTACGCCCGTCACGTCGTCCTTATCGGCGCGTCCGCACAGGAAATTGGCGACCTTTTAGGCTACGCCAAAGTGACGTGGGAAATCGCGCCCACTTTGCCCGATGCCGTGCGCCGCGCGGCCCGTCAGGCCCGAACCGGCGACACGGTTTTGCTCGTACCGGGCTGCGCGTCGTTTGATATGTTTACGAGTTTCGAGCAGCGTGGGCAGGTTTTCCGCGACAGCGTGCGTGCCCTCAGCGAAGGAGAATTGCGATGAGCCAAACCTATAGCGCGCCCAGCGCGGGGGTGGGCGCGGCGGCGCTTGCCGCCAATGTTGACCGCAAATACCGCCCGGATTGGTGGCTGTTTCTTGTCACCATTATTTTGCTCTCGTTCGGCATCATCATGGTGTTCGATGCCTCGTACCCCAATGCCATCGAGCATCATCACGGCAACAAAGCCTATTGGGTCATTCGGCAGGTTATTTCGGCTGTCGCCGGTTTGATTGGCATGGCCCTTGCATCGCGCGTCCGGTTTTGGAAGTGGCAAGTATGGGGCTTGCCGTTTCTTATCGCCGCGTTTGGGATGCTGGTCGCCGTTCGCTTTATCGGGCACGGGGCATTGGGCGCGCAACGGTGGATCGGCGTCGGGCAGTTCCGCATTCAGCCGTCCGAAATCGCCAAAGTCGCGCTTGTGTTTTTTATGGCCCAGCAGATCGCGCAAAACCCGCGCCGCATTCGGGATTTTTGGAAGGGTTATTTGCCGCTTGTCGTCATCGCGCTCGCCTCGGTCGGTTTGGTGGAACGCCAGCCTGATTTGGGAACCGCGATTACGATGCTCTTAACCGTCGTTCTCGTGCTTTTTGCGGGCGGCGCGAAAAAACGCTGGATTGCGGGAACGCTTGCCGTTTGCGCTATCGCGGCCTTTGGCTTGATTATGGTCAAGGGCAAAAAGGACAACTTCCGCTTTAACCGCTTGATTACATTCGTCCATCCCGAATACGACCCGCTGGGCGCGGGCTTTCAAATCACGCACAGCACGGTCGCCTTGGGCAGCGGCGGCATAACGGGTGTGGGTTTTGGCGAAAGCCGGGAAAAACGGCAAGGGGGCTTGCCCGCCCAGCGCACGGACTTTATCTTCGCCATTGTCGGCGAGGAGTTCGGTTTGGTGGGCACATTGGGTGTTTTGACCGCCTTCATGCTACTTGCCGCGCGGGGCTTTCATATCGCTCAGCGTACCAAAGACCCGTTTGGAAGTTTGCTCGCCGTCGGTTTGACCGGCATGGTCGCCATACAAGCCCTGCTCAATGTCGCGGTTGTAACGGCAAGCATTCCGACAACCGGTATTCCGCTCCCGTTCGTTTCTTACGGCGGCACGTCGCTCGTGATTACGCTGTTCGGTATCGGCGTTTTGCTCAACATTTCGCAGTACCCGTTCCGCCGCGACATGCGCCCCGCCGCCCGTCGGCAACGCGGCGACGAAGTTGCCAGCGACGAGGGGACAGAACCGGTCGCCCGCCCTCGCGCGCCGCGATACCATGAAGGCGTATGATGCTACGTCACGATAATCTTCCGCCCATTCCCGAAACTCCGCGCCCGCTGCCTGACGGGCCGCTGTATTTTGTCGGCGTCGGTGGGTCAGGCATGAGCAGTTTGGCCCAAGTCCTCGCCGAGCGGGGCCGGGATATTTCCGGGGCCGACCCCGGCATTTCTTCAGTCGTTCGCGCCCGCTTGGAAAAAGTCGGCATTCGCGTTTTTACAGGCCATGACGCAGGCCAACTGCCCGAAGGCGTTGGTGCGGTAGTCGTGTCGGATGCCGTGCCGGAAACGAACCCGGAAGTCATCGCGGCCCAAGCGCGGAACGTGCCCATTTTCCGTAGGCCGGAAGTTTTGGGCGCACTCGTCAATTCGGGGCGTGGCATTGCGATTGCCGGAACGCACGGCAAAACCACGACGACCGGCATGGTCGCAAGTATTCTACTCGCCGCCGACCTTGACCCAACGATCATCTTGGGCGGCGACTTGCCCGCGATTGGCGGCAACGCTCGCAACGGCAAAAGCGACATCGTGCTTGCCGAATCCTGCGAAGCCTACGACGGCTTTTTATATTTGCACCCCGAAATCGCGGTCGTCCTTAATATGGAAGCCGACCATTTGGACTACCACGTCACGGAACAGCACGTTTTCGATTCGTTTGAGCGCTTCGCCAACCAAATCGCCGATAAAGGCCAACTAATTGTTTGCGGCGACGATACCAATACGCGCCACCTGCTACACGGAGATGGAGCAAGCAAACGCATTTCGCGCAAAGTCGGCGGGCTGTGGTATGGCTTCGGGGATAACTCTTATATTCGACCGCTGAATGTTGAGTTGACGCCGACGCCTTCTTTCAACATCGGCTGGGGCGATACCGATTTAGGCCGTGTTACTTTGAAAGTGCCCGGCAAGCACAACGTCCTCAACGCTTTATCGGCCTGCTGTGTTGGTTTTTCTTTGGGTATTGCGCCTGAACATTGGATTGCCGGTTTGGAAGCTTTCACGGGCACGGGGCGGCGGTTTGAAAAACTGGGCGAGAAAAACGGAGTTCTGGTCGTGGACGATTACGCGCACCATCCGACCGAGTTGCGGGCGACCCTTTCGGCGGCGCGGAGCGCGTACCCCGACCGGCGCATCGTGGCCGTGTTTCAGCCGCACTTGCCGTCCCGAACGCGCGACAATATGGACGCTTTCGCGGACGCCTTGACGCTCGCCGATACGGTTTACTTGACCGACATTTATCTGGCCCGCGAAGCCGCGCTGCCCGGCGTGTCGAGTGAAATTTTAGCCGCCCGCGCTCGTGAAAATAAGCCCGAACTGAACGTTATGTACGTGCCCAATAAAGCCGATTTGCCCGCGCGACTTGCCGCCGAAGTCAAAGAAAACGACTTGGTTTTGACGCTCGGCGCGGGCGATATTCGCGCCGCCGGGGAAGGGCTTCTCAAACTCCTATGAAAAAAGTTGCCGTTTTGATGGGCGGACGTTCCGCCGAGCGCGAGGTCTCGCTGTCGTCGGGCAAACAAATTGTTGCCGCGCTGGACAAGTCTAAGTATGAGGTGCAAATCTTGGACACCGAGGATTTGCCACGCCTTGCCGGAACGCCCAAAGCCGACCGGCCCGAAGTCATTATTATTGCATTGCACGGGCCGGAAGGCGAAGACGGAACCGTACAAGGTTTTTTGGAAATCCTGCACATTCCGTACACGGGTTCGGGCGTTTTGGCGTCCGCGCTGGCAATGGACAAGGTGCGGAGCAAAGCGCTTTTATCGCGGGAAAACATCATTTTCCCCGCCGATGTCGTGTTCGATAAAAACGACGGGCCGCGCCTGCGACGAGCCGGGCGCGAAGTGTCCGAAGAGTTAGGCTACCCCGTTATCGTCAAGCCGTCGCAGCAGGGAAGCACCTACGGCTGTTCGGTCGTTGAGGACGAAAGCGGGATAAGCGACGCGCTCAAATTGGCGTTCAAGTACGACACGACGGCTTTAGTGGAACAGCGCATCGAAGGGACGGAAATTACGGTCGCCGTGCTGGGCAACAAGGAACTGACGGCCCTGCCGATTATCGAAATTATCCCGCCGAATGGCTTCTTCGACTACGAAAGCAAATACAGCGAAAGCGGGGCCGAGGAAATCGTGCCCGCGCGCATCGACGAAGCCTTGGCCGAAGAAGCGCGCAACACGGCGATCCAATGCCACCGATTCTTGGGCTGCCGGGGCATGAGCCGCACCGATATGTTTGCAACCGAGGAAGGCATCGTCGTCATCGAGGTCAACACCATTCCGGGCATGACACCGACCTCGCTACTCCCAAAAGCCGCGCAGGCGGCGGGCATTTCGTTTTCGGCCCTGCTCGACGGCTTAATCACGCTCGCGCTCGAAACGCGCTAACCTAACCCTATGGCAACGCCCCCACCGAATCCGCCGCAAAACCGCTGGAACCATCGTCCCGGCGGCAAACCGCCGCGCCGCCCGCGTCTTGTGCCGTCGCCGCCCACGGCTGCGGAGGCTCCGCTCGCATCCGCTACGCCCCCCGCGCCGGTTCCATCCGCCGATGCCGGGCCGCGCCCGCTGTCCGAGCGGCAGCGCGAACGCCAAGTCGAAGGCGTGACGTCAAGCCGCGCCACGGAAACGACGCGCCCGCCGTACCGCGCGGAAATGCCGGAACCGATTGTCACCGCCGTGCCGTCACGAAAGCCCGCCGGTTTGGACGACAGCTCTAAAATGACCGCAGGCGCGAAACGGGCGCGGCGCGGTGTGCGCGACGCCGAAACGACGCGCGTTCGTCGATTGCGGGCCGCCCAAAAAGCGGCGAAAAAGGCGGCCCGTCCAAATCGACGGCGTATCAATTATCCGCGCTTGCTGCTTGGCTGGGCGACAGCCGCGCTGGTTTTAGAAACCGCTGCCGCTTTGCTTTGGTCGCCGCGCTTGTGGGTGAAAACCGTTGACGTGGAAGGCTGCAAAAGCATCGCGCCCGAACGGATTTTGGCGCGGCTGCACATCGGGCCGCGCGAAAACTTGGTGCGCCTGCCCGTCGGCAAATTAACGAAAGCAACCGAAGCCGAGCCGACCGTGGAATGGGCGGAACTACGGCGCACAATTTTTCCGCAGGTCGGCGTTCACGTTTTCGTGCGCGAGCGAACCCCGTGGGCGAGCGTTCAAGTTGGCGGCGCGTCCTACGCGTCCTATACGATTGACCGCAATCTGGTTCCGTTTCGCAAAGGCCAAACGCCCGAAGGCAAACTGCCGCGCTTGGTGCTAAGCGGCGAGACGCCCAATGTCGCGCCGGTTTTGGGCAAGCCGATGACCGCGCCGGGCTTGCAGGACGTGAGCCGGTGTTTGGCATGGAGCGCGTCGCAGCCGACGTTTCCGCTCGAATCGGTGGAAATTGACCCGCAAGGCAAGCTATGCTTAAATAAAGTGGGCGGTTTGCCCGTGCGGCTCGGGTCGGGCGTAGACTTGGACAAAAAGCTCAAAACACTGGGCCTGCTTCTTGCCACGCGCCCCGAACTGCGGTCGGGCGACGGCATGGCGGAAATCAACCTTTTCGCCTTTGATGCTCCCGCCGTTTTGTGGCACGCCGCCGCGCGAACCAGCGCCGTTATTCCAACCGTTTTGCCTTCGTCGTTTTCGCCCGCGCCGTCTTCCGCAAGCGCGCTGGGTGGGGAGATCGTTCCATGAGCGTGTTTACCTCGCAAATTCGTCATAAACCGTGGCTGTGGCAGATTACTTTGCTGTCCAGTGTTTTGGGTGGCCTTTTGGCTTTGTCGCTCAAAACGCAGGATCGCATTCGGGGCGAACAAATGCCCAATATGCGCATCAACGAACTAGCCGCGCAGTACGGATCGATGCGCGAAACGGTTCGCAAGCAAAACAAGCAAATCGCCGATTTGCAAACCAACCTGACCAAATACCAAAAGGCCGCCGAAGACGAAAGCGGAACCGCCAAACTTTTGTCGCGCGACTTGCAAAAGGCCAATTTGCTGTCGGGCCTGATTGCCGTGTCCGGGCCGGGCGTCGTCGTCACGCTGCGGGATTCCAAAAACCCGCCGCCCAAACCCGCCGACATGAGCCAAGAATCGTACATCGAACTGACCAAGTTCTATTTGATTCATGACCAAGATGTGCAGCTGGTTTTGAACGAACTCAAGGCGTCCGGCGCGGAAGCGATTGCCGTCAACGATCAGCGCGTCGTTTCGACCACGGGCGTGCGCTGCGTCGGGCCGGTCGTTATGGTTAATAATGTGCAAACCAACGGGTCGCCCGTCAAAATTTCTGCGATTGGCGACGCCGACACGCTTTTGTCCGCGCTCACGATGACGAACGGCGTGCGCGATAAATTTTTGAACGACCCGTCGATGTTCGGCGTCGATAAGGTCAAATCGCTGACGCTCCCTGCTTATGCGGGGGCCACACCGATCCGATTCGCTCAACCGGCGGGGGACGCCAAAGCCGAACAGGCGCAGCGTCAGTCCGAAACGGCGGCGCAGGCCAGTAAATCGCTGCCGGTTCCCGACGGAAGCGAAGTGCCGCACGCCGCGCCCGTTATCACCACGCACTAACCACGCACTAACCACGCACTAACCACGCACTAAACAGCCGCTTCTCGTTTTTGAAAGGTTCGTATCCGCCGTGCCCCGCTTAACGCTTTCATCCACCGCCATTCCGCTGCTGGGCCTTTTGGCCGGATTTTTGTGCGTGTTTTTTTCCAATTACTCGGTTCCGCCGCATTTGGCCCCGTACCTTTCGCTCGCGGCCCTCGCCGGATTGGACTCCATCTTCGGCGGCATTCGGGCGGGGTTGGAAGGGAAGTTCCACGACGACATCTTTTTGACCGGCTTTTTAGTCAACGTCCTTCTATCGGCGGCGCTTGCGTATTTGGGCGACCGTATCGGCGTGGACTTGTTCCTTGCCGCCGTCGTCGTTTTGGGCGGGCGCGTGTTCTTGAACCTGTCGCTCATTCGTAGGTATTGGCTAACGCAAATCCAAATGAACCGCAAAGCCGCGCAAACGGTGCAAACCGTTGCCGCAGGGGTTGCGGGCGGGCAGGGGTAAGCGATTGGCAAGCGGCGATCTGGTTGTCGGCTTGGATATTGGCACGACCAAAGTCTGCACGGTTATCGCAGACGTGGTCGAGGCGTCGGGACAAAACGCGGGCGGCGCGAGTGTGGAGATTTTGGGCGTGGGCGTCGCGCCGTCCACGGGCGTTCGGCGCGGCGTGATTGTTGACATCGAACAAACCGTTCAAGCCATCAAGGAATCTGTCAAACAGGCGCAGCGCATGGCGGGCGCGGATGTGCATTCCGTGATTGTCGGCGTGACCGGGGAGCATATCGCAAGCCTCAATTCGCGCGGGGTTATCGCCATCACGCACGCCGACCGCGAAGTGACCGAGGGCGATGTGGCCCGCGTCATGGAAAACAGTAAAGTCATCGTGTTGCCACCCGACCGCGAAATTATCCACGCCTTGCCGCGCGGTTACAGTTTGGACGGGCAAAACGGGATTCGCTCGCCCGTCGGCATGAGCGGCACACGGCTTGAAGTCGAAACCCATATCGTAACCGGCGCGACCACGTTTTTGCGCAACGTCGCCGCGTGCGTCGAGCGGGCGGGCCTGCACATCGAGGACATGGTTTTGGAACCCGTCGCAACCGGTGAGGCCGTGCTTCTACCCGGCGAGAAGCAGCTTGGCGTCGTCTTAGTCGATATTGGCGGCGGCACGTCCGACATCGCTATTTTCCGGGGCGGCGACATCGGTTATACATCGGTTGTTCCTATCGGCGGCGCGTATGTGACAAGCGACATTGCCGCCGGATTGCGCGTGACGCCCGAGGAGGCCGAGCGCATCAAAATCTCCCACGGGCACGCGCAAATCAAACGCTACCAATCCGACGTGGACGAGCGGTTCGATTTTACGCGGCTGGGCGCGATGGAAATTTCGCACTTGCCGGGGCGCGAACTGTTTACCCTTATCGAGCCGCGCGTTTCCGAATTGTTCCACATGGTCAAGCAGGAAATCGCCCGCTCGCCGTACGCAGGCGTTTTGCCCGGCGGCATGGTGTTATCCGGCGGCGGCTCGCTCCTTTCCGGCCTTGCTGGGTTGGCCGAAGACATCACGGGTTTGCCGGTGCGCTTGGGTTCGCCGCAACAGGCCGGAACACGCATCGGGGGCCTTGCGGAATCCGTCGAGGCCCCGTCGTATGCAACCGCCGTCGGTTTGGTGCTGTGGGGCGGCAGGCTGCATACCGCTCACGGGCGGGGCGGGGCGGGCGGGGCAAACAGTTTTTTGCTGGCTTTTGAAACGTGGTGGCGGAGTATCCGTCAGCGCTATTTGCGGGCGTAATCTATTGTGGGAAAAAGCCGAAAAAGAAAACAAAAAACTTTCGACGGCAAACACAGGTTTGGCAGGTAATTTCTGGCAAGCAAACGAAGTGATAAAAGAACTGGACGCTGTTGTGTAAGCAAACGAATTGTTTGACGCCAGTTCAAAAAAGAATTTAATTATGCCGGTTTTACCGGAAGAACAATCAGGGGGCAGTTAGGTGGCGATAATGAATGCTGGGGCAAGTTTGAGCAATAACGCGAGCGCGGAACCGTTCGCCCGTATTAAAGTTATCGGGGTCGGCGGGGGCGGAACGAACGCCGTCAACCGCATGATCGAGGCGGGTTTGTCGGGCGTCGATTTTTGGGCGATGAACACGGACATTCAAGTTTTGTCCACGTCGTCGGCGGATCGCACCTTGCAACTGGGCGAAAACCTGACCAAAGGTTTGGGCGCAGGCGGCGATCCCGAAATTGGTAAAGCCTCGGCGGAAGAGTCCAAATCCGACATCAAAAAGGCGCTGGAAGGCGCGGACATGGTGTTCGTGACGGCGGGTATGGGCGGCGGAACCGGAACCGGGGCCGCGCCGGTTATCGCCGAAATCGCCAAAGATATGGGCATCCTCACGGTCGCCGTCGTTACCAAGCCGTTTCGGTTTGAAGGCCCGCGCCGTGCCCGTCGCGCGGAAGAGGGCATCGACCATTTGAAAGACCATGTCGATACCGTCATTATTATTCCGAACGACCGTTTGCTGAACGTTGTCGAGAAAAAAGCGACCTTGATGGAAGCCTTCAAGGAAGCCGACGACGTGCTGCGGCAGGGCGTGCAGGGCATCTCGGACATCATCACGATTCCGGGCCTTATTAATGTGGACTTCGCCGACGTGAAAGCCGTTATGAGCGACGCCGGTTCGGCTCTTATGGGTATCGGTTTCGCCGAAGGTGATCACCGGGCCATCGAAGCCGCACAGGCCGCTATTTCCTCGCCGCTTTTGGAAACCGATATTGCCGGTGCGCGGGCCGTTCTCGTGAATGTCACCGCTGGCCCGGACTTGACGCTTGCCGAAGTGTACGAGGCTGCCGACCTGATCCGCGAAGGAACCGACGCCGACGATGCCAACATCATCTTCGGAACCGTGGTTGATCCGCGTATGCAGGGAGCCGTTCGCATTACCGTTCTCGCCACCGGCTTTGACACGCGCCCCGCCGTGATTCCGCCGCGTCAAGCTCGAGCAGCCATGCCAACGTCTGCGACTCCGGCTTCAGCGACCGCGCCGTATAACAGCACGCTGACCGAAAGCGGAACCGGTATGGCCTACAGCGTGCCCGGCGCGTCTGCCGCCACATCGGGCACAGCGACCAAAACCGAGCAGGAACCGGCCCGGCCCGAAGTCGATCTGGACATCCCCGCGTTTTTGCGCCGCCGCTGACTAAACTGGCTTCGGCCCAAAGCAAAATAAAAAAAGCCCGTGCGAAATGCACGGGCTTTTTTGCTTATTGTTCGTTATGCCTTCGCCTTTTTCGCGGCTTGTGCGTCGCTGTATAGTTTGGCAATTTCCGCGCCCAAAAGCAAAATCATGGACGAGTAGTAAATCCAAAAGATAAGCACGATAAGGCCGCCCAGCGAGCCGTACAGTTTGTTGTAGCCTTGCTCGCCAAAGCGGGCCAAATACAGGGTAAAGCCGCGCTTGGCGGCTTCGGATAAAACGGCGACAACAATACCGCCCACGGCAGCGACCCGCCACGTCACGCGGGCCGCCGGGGAGGGCAAGTAGCGATAAATGAGCGTGTACATCGCCGCATTGACCGCGACGCCCGCAAGAAACGTAACTATGGTAACGACGAAGGCGGCGGCGGGTTTAGCGGCATCGAACAAGCGGCCCATCGCGTAATCGTTTAGGCTTTCGGTGAAAAACCGCGCCCCGGCAGAAGGCACGAGCGACACAATAAACAAAAAGCCCGCGCCAAACAACAAGCCCAGCGATACCACGCGCAGTTTAATGAAGCCCCGCGTTTCTTTGGCGCGAAAGGCGGCGTTCATTGGCGTGGAAGCGTTGAGGAAAATTTGCAGCGCCGACCAGAACAGGGACAAAATCCCGATGAGACCCGCCGTACCGCGCGTTTTCATCAGGGTCGCCGCCTGCTCGGAAATGTTGACGCTCAAAGCGGGCTTTTTATCGTCTTTGCCTTCTTTTCCGCCCTCGTTGCCGCCGCTAATCAGTTGACGCGCCGTGTCTTGTGCGGTTTTACCGGGCAGCATCGTGGCGACGATGCTTTCGACGTATTCGGTTGCTTGCTGCGGCGACTGAATTAAAAAACCCAGAACGGCCAGTCCGCACAAAAGGGTCGGTACGAGCGACAAAATGGAAAAGAAGGAAAGGGAGGCTGCCCACTGTGGGCAGAAATCCGAACTAAATCGCGTGAACAACTCTTTGGTGTAGCCGATAGGGCCGTAGACATGGGTAAGGTCGGCGTCGTGCGACGAAGTACCTTCCGATGCGCCGCCCGCGCCGGGCGGGCCGCTTGCCTCGCTTTTCGGCTTGCGTTCGTGCCCGCCGTCGTTTGTGGGAACCGTGTTCGGGTCGGTTTTTTCTTGGCGCAGCAGTTTTGCCGCCGCGCGCAAACCACCGGCAATTTTAACGGAGCGCAAAAAAGGAGCGCGCAGGGGCATAGGGGATTATTTCGCTTTCCAAACCAAAACCGAACAAGTCTGAACCTATAAAATATACCCAGCACGCCGGAAAGCGAAAACTCCGTGAAAATCAGTGCCCGCTGTTTTTGCGCGCCTCTTCAAGAAACACCATAGCGAGAATATAAAGGATCCCCAAATTGAGCAGCAGGCCGATGCTGCCGCAGCCAATCCCGATACCGGCGTGTGCCTTGCCCGGTATCTTCGTGTCGCGGGACAGACGAAAACCCTTCAACCCTTGAACGAGGGCGATAATCGCCATTGGCAAACCGAGAATCGGAAAAATGGAAAACAAGCCTAAATAATACGCCGTGAGCGCCGCCCCGTTTTTGGTGGGAATGATGTTTGCCAGCGGGTCGCTGTATTGCGGTTGAGGTTGTTGGGGCAAGGGGGCGTTAAGCGGTGTGGAACAGCGGGCGCACAGGGCAACGCCGGGCGGGTTTTGCGCCCCGCAACGCGGACAAACGATCATAGCGGCTACTCCTCTTTAGTAAAATTGGTAAAATAAAAATGGGCGAAATGAACCTGCGGCGCGGCGCTCGCGTCCGTAAACCAAACGCGCCGTGAACGCCTGCTCCGTGCAGCCATCGTTCGCTGAAAGCGCACTCTATTCCTGCCCGCACCACTTGTAAATTTGTTAATGCTTCGCGCTTTTTTGCCCTCGCATCGTAGCGAACCCGGGCGAAAAAAGAAGGATACCGCTGATGCCCAATCGCTTGAACCAACGCCGTTCTGTCCCGCTTGCCGGTTTGGGGCTTGCCGGATGCGTTTTGCTTTCCGCTGGTCTCGCCCTCAACGCCGCCCCTCCGAAAAAAGGCGACGCCAAGAAAACGTCGACGAGCGGCAAAGTCACAACCGCCGCTGCGCCGACCGCGCAAACCAATTTTTCCGACAACACGCCCTTAACCGAAGACCAGAAAATCGTCCATGTCCTGAACCGTATGGGATTCGGGCCGCGCCCCAGCGACGTGCAAAAAGTCAAAGCGATGGGCTTGGCGAAATACATCGATCAACAGTTGCGCCCGGAAACCATCGACGATAAAGCCACCGAGGCGACGCTTGCGCCGTTCGCCGACGCCTTGAATCTGTCCGGCGATGAACTCATGGACGGCTACGCCAACGGCCTGAAAAACAGCATCGAAATCAAATATTTGCAAAACGCGCTCGGCGAAGGCAAGAAAAACAAAGTTGCGCCTGCCGCCGATCCCACAATGGCGACGGCAAACGGCGAAGCGCCCGCTATGACCGACGCTTCCAAAACGCCCGCGCCGCCGTTAGCGGGAACGCCGTCCGCCAAAGACAATAAGCGCGATGCCGTGAAAGAGCGCATCGAGGCCATGAGCGACGACCAAAAGCGCGAAATGTTAGCGCAGTTACAGCAGGATCGACGGCAGGCCGCGCAGCCCATTACGCGGGCGATTCTTGGTTTGTCTACGGCCAAAGTCGTTCGGGCCTGCGACAGCGAAAAGCAACTGCAAGAAGTCATGGTCGATTTTTGGACGAACCATTTCAACATCGACATGGGCAAAAACACGTGCCGCGTTTTGAAAGTCGCCGACGACCGCGACGTGATCCGCAAATACCCGCTGGGCAAATTCCGCGATTTGCTGGGTGCGAGCGCGCACAGCCCGGCCATGCTCGTGTATCTGGACAACTTTCAATCGGTCACGCCGCAAGCCCCGCGCCAAAATCAGGCCGCCAACCGGGCAAAACTCAAAACCGCCCTGCAAGCTGCTGCGCAAAACGGCAACGTGCGCGCCCAGCGACAGCTTGCCCGATTGGAAGCCTTGCCCGCCCCGGCTCCCGCTAAGCCCGCGAACAAAAAAGGGGCGGCGGGAATCAACGAAAACTACGCCCGAGAAATCATGGAACTGCACACGCTGGGCGTGGACGGTGGCTACACGCAAAAAGACGTGCAGGAAGTCGCCCGCTGCCTAACCGGCTGGGGCGTGTCGCGCGCGGCGGGGAAAGGAAAAGGTGGGGGGCAGTTTGAGTTTCACTCGTACCTGCACGACAACGGCGAAAAAGTCGTTTTGGGCCATACCATTCCCGCCAACGGCGGCATCAAAGACGGCGAAATGGTGCTGGATATTTTGGCATCGAATCCAGCGACGATGCGGTTCGTGTCGCGCAAACTGTGTCAGCGGCTCGTGTCAGATACGCCGCCCGATACGCTCATCGACAAGTGCGTGGGCACGTGGAAGAAAAGCGACGGCGACATCCGCGAAATCGTGCGCACCATTGTAACGTCGCCCGAATTTTACTCGCGGGCATCGTACCGGCAAAAAATCAAATCGCCGTTCGAGTACGCGGTTTCGTCCGTGCGCGCGCTGGGCGGCTCGTTCGATTTTTCGGGCCGGGCGCGTCTTGCAACGCTGCGCGGCGGGGGCGGCGGCAAAAAAGGCGTGGACGCCCTCAAAGAAGCGGCAGGCCGCACGGTCGCCGGGCAAGTCGCCGTGATGGGCGAAAACCTGTTCCACTACCCGTTCCCGACCGGCTGGTCGGAAGATTCGCGCAAATGGGTGTCGTCGGGCGCGCTGATTTCCCGCTTAAACTATTCGCTTGCGCTTGTTGCCGGGCAAATGCCGCAGGTCGATTTATCGAACTCGCCGCTTTTGGATAGCGCGTCCCGAACCGGCGATTTGGCGCAAACCGCGAACCATGTCGCCGATCAAGTCTTAATGGCGGACGTTTCGCCGTCCACGCGGGCCACGCTGCTTAAAGAGGTTAACGCAAAAGCCACGACGCCCAGTGCGCAAACGGCCAACGAACAAGCCCGCCTTGTCGCTCTCGTTTTGGGTTCGCCCGAATTTCAGCGCCGGTAGACAAACATGCCTCTCCCCCGGCCCCTCTCCCAAAGGGAAAGGGGAGCCTGCAATACGAAAAATTGTGCAAGGCAAACGCTTTACAGAAATGCGGCCTATACAGGCTCCCCCTTCCCTTTCAGGGGAGGGGGTTGGGGGGAGAGACCTTTTCCCTTGAACGAAAGATAAAACCATGAACGTGTCACGCCGGTTGTTTGTGAAAAACGGGGCCGTCGCCCTCGCTTCTATTGGGCTTTTTCCCGCGATGGGGCCGGAATTTATGCAGCGCGCCGTGTTCGGGGCCGAACCGACGGCGGGCAAACGCAAAAAAACGCTGATTTGTATTTTTCAGCGCGGGGCCGCCGACGGGTTATCCGTTGTCGTCCCGCACGGCGATCCCAGCTTGTACCAACTGCGTTCGGGTATCGCCATTCCTCGCCCGCTGGCGGGACGCGGCGACCAAACCGCCCTTGATTTGGACGGCTTTTACGGGCTGCATCCCGCGCTCGCGCCGTTTTTGCCCATCTATAAAAGCGGGCATTTGGCGGCGATTCACGCTTGCGGTTCACCGTCCGGCACGCGCTCGCACTTCGACGCGCAGGACTATATGGAAAGCGGTTCGCCGGGAAACAAGGCCGTGACCGACGGCTGGCTGTCGCGGGCCGCGCTGCTTTGCCCCGAAGACCGAGCGAAGGGTGCGTCACCGTTTCGGGCCGTTGCGCTCGGCGGGGCCATGCCGCGCTCGTTGCAAGGCGATGTGCAAGCCTTAGCCATACCCGACTTGAAAGCGTTCGGCGTCGGCACGAACGCGCAGGTCGCGGCCCACTACGACGGCAAAGAGATGGGCGGGGCGAACGCGCGGCAGCGACGGCGCGGCGGCAAGAACAACGATGGGGGCGGAATAGTGCAAGCCGTCGCCATGACGCCGCCGATGCCGTCGGGCGGCATCGCAAACGGCTTTGAAACCTTATACGATGGAGCGGTCGGCGACGTACTGCACGGAACCGGCAAAGAAAGTTTCGACGCCATCGCTATGCTCAAAAAAGCGAACCCCGGCAATTACACGCCCGCCAAAGGCGCGAACTATCCCAACGGTCGCTTCGGCGAATCCCTCAAACAAATAGCCCAGCTTGTCAAAGCGGATGTCGGCATGGAAGTCGCGTTCGCCGAGATGGGTGGCTGGGACACGCACGCCAATCAAGGCGGGGCGCAAGGACAGTTGTCGCTGCGTTTGCGCGAGTTCGGGCAGGCGATTTCCGCCCTGTACTATGACTTGGGCGACCGCATGAGCGATGTCACGATCCTAACGATGAGCGAGTTCGGACGCACGGCTCGTCAAAACGGAACCGGCGGAACCGACCACGGCCACGCGACCTGCTTCTTCGTAATGGGCAGCGATGTCAACGGCGGCAAAGTCCACGGCAAATGGCCGGGTCTCGCGCCCGAGCAACTCAACGAGGGCCGCGACCTTGCGCTCACGACCGACTTCCGGGCCGTGTTCGGCGAAGTCGCCGTCAAGCATTTGGGCGCACAAAACCTGCCGCGCCTGTTCCCCGGCTACGAGGCCGGGCAAAAAGACTTCCGTGGCGTTATTCGCGCTTAGTTAAGTCGTATTAAAGGAAAATGACCGGGCGGTGTCGAACCTGTTTCAATCAGGCGACGCCGCCCGTTTCGCGTTTGATCGGTGCTACGGTTTCAGAAAGGTTTTGTTTATGCGTTTTTCTCGCTCGCGGCGCGGCGTTTCGTTCAACTCCATTGCTTTCCTCGCATTTGGCGCGGCCCTTTCGGCTACGGCTTCCGCCGCGTTTGCCCAAACTCCCGCCGCTCCGGTTGCCCTTTCCGTCGCTTCGGCAGTTCCGCTCGCTGCGCAGGCGACCGAACCCGTCAATTTGGATATGATGGCTAAAATCCGCGACGAGGGCATGAATCGCTCCGAAGTCATGCAAACCATCGGCTATTTGACTGACGTCATCGGGCCGCGCCTCACCGCTTCGCCGTCCATGAAACGTGCCAACGAGTGGACGAAATTCAAAATGATGGAATGGGGTTTGCAAAACGCCAAACTCGAAGCGTGGGGGCCGTTCGGACGCGGTTGGGTTGTCAAAAAGTTTTCTGCGCAAACCGTCGCGCCAGTCAATATCGAGTTGATCGCGTACCCCAAAGCGTGGTCGCCGTCCATAAAGAAAAAGGGCGATCTGGACGTTGTGTATCTGGACGCTTCGGACGAAGCGGGCCTTGTTAAATACAAAGGGACGCTCAAAAACAAGATTGTGCTCGTCAGCGCGACGCGCGAAATCCCCGCGCATTTTGAAGCGGAAGGCAAACGCCTCACGGACGCCGAACTTGCCGAAATGGCGAACGCGCCGCTTCCCACGCCGGGTGGCGGGCCGGGACGACCGGGCGGCCCCGGCGCAACGGGCGCGCGCCGCCCCGGAAACGCACCGGGCGCACTGACTGCCGCCTTTCTACTCCCTGCCACCAAACTCAAATTCGCCCAAGACGAAGGCGCGGCCCTCGTCATTGATTCCGGGCGCGGCGACGGCGGAACCGTGTTCGTTCAGCAGGCGAGCGTTCCGTATGCCGCCGATGTGCCGCGCGACAAGCGCGTGTCCGCCTACGATAAAAACGCGCCCAAAAACACCGTTCCGCAGGCGACGATGGCGGGCGAGCACTACAACCGCTTAATTCGGATGCTGCAAGCGGGCGAATCCGTCAAAATGAACGTTGAGATGCAAACCGAGTTCACCGATTTGGACAACGGCATGGCCTTCAACACCACGGCGGAAATCCCCGGAACGGATAAAAAAGACGAACTCGTTATGTGCGGCGCGCACATGGATTCGTGGCACACGGGAACCGGCGCGACCGACAATGCCGCCGGTGTCGGTGTGTGTTTGGAAGCCGTGCGTATCTTGCAGAAATTGGGCGTCAAGCCGCGCCGCACCATTCGCGTCGCGCTCTGGTCGGGCGAAGAAGAGGGCTTGTTCGGCTCGACTAATTATGTCGCCCAGCATTTTGGAACCGCCGACGCCCCCAAGCCCGAATACGATAAACTGTCGGCCTATTACAATCTGGACAACGGCACGGGAAAAGTACGCGGCGTGTTCGCGCAAAGCAATCCCGCCGTCGTACCGATTTTCCAATCGTGGCTGGCCCCGTTCAGCGATTTGGGCGCGACGACGGTGACGCTTCGCAACACCGGCTCGACCGACCATATCCCGTTTGACCGCATCGGTTTGCCGGGTTTCCAATACATCCAAGATGGCATCGAGTATTTCGCGCGAACGCACCATTCCAATATGGACGTGTTCGACCGTATCCAAGCCGATGATATGAAGGAAGCGTCCGTTCTCATGGCCGCCTTCTTATACAACACGGCGATGCGCGACGAAAAAATGCCCCGCAAACCCGTCGCTCCCGCGCAACCCGCGCAGTAAAACGCTGGGCCGCTTCCCCTGACGCGCTTGCGCGGCATCGGGGAGCGGCCCGTTTTGCGTCGGGTATACTGAAACCACCACTCCACCGAAAGCCGCCCAAGTACGCGGAGCCATTACCAATACCCCATGCCCCATCCCATGCACGACGACATTGAGCAAGTTCTTTTTAGCGCCGAACAAATCGACGCCCGCGTGCGCGAACTGGGCGCGCAAATCGCCCGTGATTACGAGGGGCGCGAGCCGCACTTAATCACAATTGTCAAAGGCTCGCTGCCGTTTTTCACCGATTTGATGCGCGCGATGGACTGCCCCATGACCCTCGATATTTTGGGCACGTCGTCGTATGCGGGCACGTCATCGTCGGGTGAAGTACGGCTGACCAAAGACTTGGACGAATCCATCGAGGGGCGGCACGTCATCGTTGTGGAAGACATTATCGATACGGGCCTTACGATTTCCTACGTGCTGCGGAATTTGCGCCAGCGTGCCCCCGCCAGCTTGCGTGTCGTCACGTTTTTGGACAAGCCCAGCGGGCGCGGTACTGCCATTGAGGCCGATTACGTCGGTTTTGAAATTCCCGATGCGTTTGTGATTGGCTACGGCTTGGACTGGAACCAGCGGTATCGGAATTTGCCGTATGTGGGTATCCTAAAACGGGACGTGTATGCCGGGCCGCAGTAGTTTTTTCGCCAATCTGTGTACCAAACGGCAACCGAACGGGCGCGTAGCGCGTCAAACTGGTATAACTCGTTCCCGGAGAAGTTCATGCCCGATTTTTTAACGCCCGCCGAATCCGATAAAACAAACGACCAAGCGACCGTAGACACGGTAGATCCCGAAGCGCCGCTCTACGTGCCCGCCGAGGACGTTCCCGAAGGCATACCCGCCGACGCTTTGGCGTCCGCTGATGTGGAAGCGGAAGAAACCACAACAAACGCTGACGAACTGCCACCCGTCCCACTGACGACCGAGCGCGCGCTCAATATCGCGTTCGGAGCCGGTCTGCTTCTCACCGAGGCCGCGAAAATAGCCGCGCAAAAACTGGGCGATCAGGCCGAGTTCGTGCAAAACAATGCGCCCGCGATTTTAGACGCTTTGGAAGAAAAAGGTAAGCCCGTCCGCGAGGCCGTTTTAACCAAACTCAAAGAGGCCGTTGGCTTTGGCGGCGGCACATTTGATGGCGGCGAATCAAGCGAGGGAGATGCCGCCCAAACGTCGGGCGACGTAGATGCTGAGCAGGAATTGCCGCGCCCATCCGCGAGCGTTGATGCAACGTTCACGCCTGCCCCGTTTGTACCGCCCGTCGGCACGAGCAACGGCAGCGCGGAAGCGGAAATTTCGGCCCTTGAGCGGCGCGTACGTGAACTGGAACAGGAAGTCAGCAAGCCGCTGACGGTCGCCTCTGCGGAAACGCCTGCTGTTGTTGCGCCTGCGCCTGTCGAACCCGAATACGACGCGCCCGATGCGGTTGAGGTTGCCCAAGAAATCACTATGGAAGCCGGAAACGAAGCAAGCGAAACGCCCGCCGATGCCGCGACCTACGATTTTGCCAGCGACGCCCCCGAATCCCTCGCGGATTCCGACTATGCCGTGAGCGAAACGCCCGAAGAAATCGTTGAAGAATCCATCGAAAACGACTACGAGCGTGCCGAAGGCGAAACGGGCGACAAGAAAGACGCCGGGTAATGGACGGCGAGGGGACGACCGACGCGCCACGCACCGTATCGAACGAGCGGCTGATTTTGGCGTCTGCGTCCCCCCGTCGTCGGGAACTGCTCGCATTGCTTGGCGCTTTGCGCGCGACCGTCGTCGTAAGTCGCTTCGATGAGGCGACCCTCGCCCACATCACCGACCCGCAGGAATATGTTCAGCAGGCCGCGCTGCACAAAGCCGAAGAAGTGGCTCGGCGACGCCCCGGAATTATTTTGGGCGCGGATACCGATGTCGTCGATCCCGCCGGGCGTATTTTGGGTAAACCAAAGAACCCCGACGACGCTTTTGCCATGCTCAAAAATTTGTCGGGGAAAACGCATCAGGTTTTCGGCGGCGTGGTAGTTTTACGCTCGGATAGCAACGGGCAAATCACGTACCGCGACGCCCGCGTGATCGAAACGCGCGTCACATTCGCCGATTTGCCCGATGCCGCGATTGCCGCCTATGTTGCGACCGGCGACCCGCTCGACAAGGCGGGGGCCTACGGTATACAAGGGGCCGCGCTTGCCTTTGTCGCCCGCATCGACGGCGACTTCAGTAATGTCATCGGCTTGCCTTTGACAACAACGGCGGAAATGCTGCAAAACGCGGGCGTTTCCGTTTGGGCGCGTTGAACCAATCGCAAAATTGAATTGTATAAACCGCGCCGCAGAGCGTGGATCCGTACCGAAACGCAAAACTGCATAGGAACGAGAACAAGAGATTGAGGGAAAATTCGTATGAGCCGGGTAATGGAAGTCGTCGTAGACGATCCTATCGAAGTGGCGGCGCGGCGGGCGCATCGCGCGTTCCGGCGTATCGGCAAGGTCGATGATTTTGACGCCGCTACCCACATAAACGGTCGTATTTATACGAACGGCTACCCCGCGCGCGTCAAAATCCGCTGGAATATGCACCGCGACAATGTGCGCGTCCGCATCGATGTTGCCGCGACCTCGTATGACCAATTATCGCAGGCCGCCGACGCGGCGATGTACCGCTTTGCCCGAACCTACAAAGAAATCGACCCCGCGGTCCTAACCCCCCGCGACGATGTCTACCGAAACGGACTGGGCGGCAAGTGGATTTTCGTCATTCTATTGGTCGCTCTCGCGGCGGGCTGGTATTTCTTCCTGAAACCTTCCGGCAGCGCGCCATGACGCCCGTTCTTTATGTTTCCGATGTGCAATTTGCGGATTTCGACCCCGCCGACTTGTTCGATTTGGCGTTTTTGCTGCGCGCCCCCGGCTACGAATTGGTCGGGGTGTGTTTGCGCGATGACAGCGAAAACGGCGAGCGCATCATTGACGCGCTTTCGCTTGCCGCGAGTAAACCTTGCCCGACCGTTTTGCACGGCGCGGACGGATTTGCAAACGCTTTGCGTGATGCGCCGGAACCCGTAAACGTGGTTGTGGTTGGCGGCTACAAATGCGTCGCGGGCGTTCTGCAAGCGGAACCAGCGCTTATCCGCCAAAAAGTCGCCCGCTTGTTTTTGGTCGGCGGTCACGTCAACGATTACACAGGCGCGGATAACGAAAAAATAAACGTTCCCGTTGACCCACGTTTGCGCGACCGATTTCCCGAACGCTTCGCGCCGGAAGGCGATGCGCGAATCGTCAAAACCGCGAGTGTCGCTTCGTGGGGAGCGCTTTTGACGAGCGGTGAGGGCGTGATTTGGCTGCCCCGCGACGTATGCTTGTTCCGCTATGGCGCGCCGGGCGTTTTGCGTGGCGGCGGCCCGCTCTGCGATTTTTTGCTGCGCGAATTGTTTTGGGCTAATTTGCAAACAAACCCCGACCGCTACCAAGCCGCCGACGCGCCCGTTTTACTTTCCGCGTTGCCCGCGCTTCTGCTTGCCCAGCAGCCCGATCCGTTCGGGTGGATGCGCCTGTTTCGCGCCGCCCTCGCCCGCGTGGAAGTCGGCGAACCCGAACACGCCCCGTCGTTTTCCACAACATCCGACAAACCGAATCTATACGCGATAACGGCAATCGATGGGCAGGCGCTGGGCAAGCGCTTAACGCACGTTTTGCGCGACGCACCCCTATCTACAGCTTAGGGGAAATTGAGTGCGAGCAGGCGCAGTTCGGTCATTTCCTCGATAGCATAGCGGACGCCTTCGCGGCCCGCGCCGGAATCTTTCTCGCCGCCGTAGGGCATATTATCCACGCGGTACTGCGGCACGTCGTTTGCAATGACGCCGCCGACACGGAGCGTTTGCCAAGCCTGAAAAATCCGTGCAACATCGCTTGTAAACACGCCCGCCTGCAAACCGAACCGACTGTCGTTGACGCGCATAAGCGCCTCGTCAAAGGTGTCATAGGGTTCCAAAACGACAACGGGTGCGAACGCTTCCTCGGCCCAAACCTTCATATCGGGGCGCGTGTTCGTCAGTACGACGGGCGCGAAGAGCGCGTCGCCATAATCCAATTTGCCGCCCGCAAGCAGCGCGGTCGCGCCATTTGCAAGGGCGTCATTTACCCAAGCCTGCGCCTTGTCGCACGCGGTGGGCGTAACGAGCGGGCCGATGTCGGTGGTTTCGTCGTGCGGGTCGCCGATTTTGAGGGCGCGGCCGGCTTGGAGGAAGCGGGCCGTAAACGGTTCCCAAACCGACTTCTGTACCAAAATACGCTGCACGGAAATACACACTTGCCCGGCATTTGCGAACGCGCCGACCGCGCACCGCTGAACGGCATAGTCCAAATTGGCGTCGCTGTGAACGATGACGGCGGCGTTTCCGCCTAATTCCAGCAAAACGCGCTTGTGGCTCGCTTCTTTTTTGAGCGGCCAGCCCACGGCGTCGCTTCCCGTAAACGACAAAACGGCGACGCGCCCATCGGTCGCAAACGCATTTCCCACGGCCTGCGGCGTTTCGGGTGTCAAAACGGAAAACGCGCCCGTGGGCCAGCCGGACTGGCGGACGATTTCCGCCAACCGTAAGGCGGTGAGCGGCGTTTTCTCGGCGGGTTTAAGGACGATAGGGCAGCCTGCGGCAATGGCGGGCGCGACCTTATGGGCGACCAAATTCAGCGGAAAGTTAAACGGTGCAATTCCGCCGACGACCCCTGCGGGAAACCGGCGCGTCAACCCGACCCGGCCCGTCGAAGCCGTGTTTATATCGAGCGGTAAAACGTCGCCGCCCAGGCGCTGCGCTTCGCCTGCGGCAAGGTTGAACACCAAGCGGGCGCGATCCACTTCAATTCGTGCATCGCGGATAGGTTTGCCGCCTTCGTCCGTGATGCCTCGCGCCAATTCTTCCCGCCGCTCGCCGATAGCGGTTTCGATGGAACGCAGAATATCGTGCTTTTGCCAAGCCGAAAGAGCGCGCGTTTGCGAAAAGGCGGCATGGGCGTCGGCGATGGCGCGTTCGGTTTCCTGTGCGCCTGTCGTCGTCACGCGGCCCACTTCGCGCCCGTCGTAGGGGCTGTGGATCGGGCGCGTCGCGTCGCCGTTAACCCACTGCCCGCCCAGATATGCGGGCCACGTTTTCACGTCCGGCCTTGCTTTATTTTCGTTGCTGCTCATAGTTTTAGTGTATCGCGCGGCATGGACGGGCCGGAAACTTCGCCGCCCGCGAAAGCGTCAATGTAAATATGAAAACGCTTCGCTCTTTCGGCCTTGCTGCGCTGCTCGCCCTGTCCTTGACCTCGCTCTGCGCCGCCGATGGTTTGGATAATCACCCCACACCGCCCGAGGGCGTGGTGAACCGAATGCGCCTTGCCGCCCAGCAGTTTTTAATAAACGGCGGCGATCTTGCCCAAGCCCGCCCCGATTTATTTCTCTTAGTGGACGATAACCCCGCGACCGATTTCACCGCCTTTATCGCGCCGGTTCTGCGTGACACGACGACCTACAACGGGATTGCGGACACTCTCGAAGAGGACTACGGCAAAGCCGACGCCAAAACCAAGCCGTTCGTTTTGTACAATTTGGCGCACGTACACGAACTGCGGGCCAAAACGCTGCCCAAGGGCGCGGCCCGCGCCGCGTATCTGGACGCGGCCCGCAAAACCATAGCGCGATTCGACAAAACATTCCAAGACCCCGGCTTGTGGGAACTCAAAGGCGACATTGAATCCGACGCCGGGAACACGGATGCCGCCGTCGCCGCGTACAAAAAAATCGCGTACACAGGAACCGGAACCCCGCCGCTGTCTCTGTTCAAAACGGCACAGGCGTACCAAGATGCAGGCCAAACGAACACCGCCGAAGCCGCATACAAGTCTGCCGCCCGCGCGGACGCCGTAATGGGAACGTCGGGCGGAAAAAGCACAAAGCACGCCATTTATCAAGGCCTGCTAAGTTTGTATCTACAAAAAGGCGACTATGCACAGGCCGCCGTCGCCCTCGCGGAATCGGTTCGCGTGAAGCAGGAAACGCCGCCATTTTATCTGCGCGGCGACTTGGCCTATGAACTTTTGCGGCGTGGCGGTAACGCCCAATCGGTTCTGGATTATGCAAACGCCGTTCTCGCTTTGACGCCCAGCGATGAAGCGATGACCGCACTCCGCGACTTGGCCCAAAGCAAAGTTAAAAGCCAAGCCCCGCCGCGCTCGCGTTAAGCAAACACCGGCAAGCGGGTACAACACATCGAGGCAGGCAAACGAAAAATGACGTGGAGCGGTTGGGACATCGCGGTAATACTTGTCGGGATTTTGCAGGTTGTGGGCGTCGTTTACGTGGCGCGGGCCGCGCTTAAAATCGTCAACGGCCCGGTCGCGTGGGGCCGCAAGCGCGTGGTTCCGTTTATCGACCACGGGAAAAACTTACCGCGCGTCGGGCGGGAAGCGTGGGAAGCGAACCGCGAACAAGCCCTCGCTTTGTACGACGAGGCCCGCGACACCGTACAAGCCGTCCGGGAAACCGTATCGCCGCCCGCGTTTGCCGCGAGCGAACCCATTAATTACCGAAGCCTCGGAACCGCATGGACGAGTTTACAAGCCGCGCGGCAAGCCCTCGGTTTCGTGCGCCGCGCCGGTAAACGTAAGAATGCGCCCGCCTCTGCACCCTTTGCCGAGCGCATTGGACTGATTCCGTCCGCGCGAAAACCCTTACCCAAACTTATCGGCGCGGCCCGCTTCGTTTTGCGCGTGCGCGGTTTGCTCAGAAAGAGCGGTATCGTTTAGCAATGGCAGATACACCCCGGTCGTTTTCTTCGCTGACTTTGCAAGAAGCCCTTGCTCTCGTTCCCGCAAGCGATTTGACGCGCTGGAATCCCCAAATAGAACCTCGCCAATCATCCGAAGTTCTAACGGCGGTTTTGGAACGCTTGCAGTTTTTCGATTTGGCGGGATCGGAAGCGGGAAAAATCCTGCTCATTGACGCCCTGCTCGGCGAAGTCGTACCGCCTTTGCAAAACTTGAAAGTTTGGAAGGCCGCGCCGCTGCAATCGGATCGGGTTTTCGGCGTCGCGGATTTTCTTATCGCGCCGCGCCGCGCGTATGTGGAAGCCCCGCTTTTGTGCGTTATCGAAGCCAAAAAAGACGATTTCGACATGGGCCGAATTCAATGCGTCGCGGAAATGACTGCTTGCCAATGGAACAATCGGCAAAAAGAAGCCGCGCTGGACGTTTTCGGTATCGTTTCCAACGGGCAGGGTTGGGTGTTTTACCAACTAACACACATTGGGCAAGTGCGCGAAACGGAACTGTTCACGCTCCGCGACCTGCCTGACCTTTTGGGAATGCTCCATTTTTTGTGTGCCGCGTGTGCGCTAAATGCCCCACCAATCACCGCGCCCTAAAAAGCAGTAATAAATCACTTTTTCAGTTTTTTTATCAGCCGCGCCGCGTAAACCGCTTCTTCATGATCGGTTTGGGCAAGGGCGCGCAGAACCGTAACGGCCTCATCCCGCCGATGAAGCACAAGAAGTTGGATGGCTAAATCCATCTGCGTATAGCCGTTTTTGGGGTCAAGGCGCGCGGCTTCTTGAAGTTCTTTGAGGGCGGCTGCTTCGTCATTTCGCTTAATGGCGTCGTGAGCGAGGGTTACATGGGCGGACGCATCATTACAGTTTTCTCGCAGCGCGCGGTGCGCTTCGCCTGCGGTACGGTATCCGCCCGCTATTTGGCGTGCTTTCCGCGCCGGTAAAACGACCTTCTGATAAAACAACCCGCCGCAAAGAAAAGCAAAAACCGCCGCCGCCGCGACAATCGGCGTAACTTTCCACGAAGTACCCATACTTGTTTTCCTGTTCGTTTGTTATTTTAACGAACAAGGCTGTTCTGCGGTTACATGTAACGACTATGCGATTTGCTCGGTTAAAAGTGACAGCGTTTCTGGCGTGGCGGCGGGTTCGTTTTCTTTGGAGCCGAGCGGCAGAAGGGCGAGTTTCAGCACTTCGTCGCCGGTTTTCACGAACTCGAAATGAAGTCCGGCTTTCACGTCGGCGGGGATGTCTTCCAAGTCTTTTTCGTTTTCGTGCGGCAGGATGATTTGCCGCACGCCCGCACGGTGCGCGGCGATGACTTTTTCCTTGACGCCGCCGACCGGAAGGACTTTGCCCCGTAGCGTGATTTCGCCAGTCATCGCCACATCTTTTCGCACGGCCTGCCCGCCGACGGCGGAAGCGAGCGCGGTCGCAAGCGTGACGCCCGCTGACGGCCCGTCTTTGGGGACGGCCCCGGCAGGCACGTGAACGTGAATATCCCAGCCCACACCGGCGTCAATCGGTAGGCCCAGCGTACCGCGCCGCGATTTGACGAACGTCCACGCCGTTTGCGCCGATTCTTTCATCACATCGCCCAACTGTCCCGTGAGTTGAAGCCGTCCGTCGGCTGCGCCGTTATTGCCGTGCCCGTTTTTATTGTCGCCGTTGAGCGCGAGCGGGGAGCGGGTGAGCGCGACCTCGATGGACACGGTATCGCCGCCCGTTTCCGTGTAGACCAAGCCGGTCGCCGTACCGACCTCGTCGTTTTCTTCGGCCACGCCCCACTGGAAACGCCGCCCGCCCAAAAACGTCTTGATGTCGCTTTCGGTCACGGTTACCGGAGTCGTATCGCCGCCCGCGACGCGGCGGGCGATTTTGCGGCAAATCGCGCCGATTTCGCGCTCCAAATTACGAACGCCCGCTTCGCGCGTGTATTCGCGGATCAAATGGCGGAGCGCGTCCGGCTCGAACGTAATCAACTCCGCCGTCAAGCCGTGGTTTTCGATTTGCTTTGGAACTAAATACCGTGACGCAATCGCCAGTTTTTCGGCCTCGATATAGCCGGAAAACGAAATCACTTCCATGCGGTCGCGGAGCGCGGGCGAAATTGTGTCGAGCAGGTTCGCGGTCGCCAAAAACAGCACGTCACTCAAATCGAACGGCGCTTCCAAATAATGGTCGGAAAACTCGCGGTTTTGCTCGGGGTCGAGGGCTTCCAAAAGAGCCGCGGAAGGGTCGCCCCGGAAATCCGAACCCATCTTGTCCATTTCGTCCAACAGGAAAACCGGGTTTTTGACGCCCGCCTGCTTGATGGCCTGCACGATACGGCCCGGCATCGCGCCCACATACGTCCGCCGATGCCCGCGAATTTCGGCTTCGTCGCGCACGCCGCCTAAACTGACGCGGATAAACTTGCGGCCCAAGGCGCGGGCGACCGATTTCCCCAAACTGGTTTTACCGACACCGGGCGGGCCGACGAAGCACAAAATCGGGCCTTTGAGGGCCGAACCGGCGAGTTTGCGGACGGCCAAAAACTCCAGCATCCGCTCCTTGACTTTTTCAAGCCCCCAATGGTCTTCGTCCAGAATGGCCTCGGCTTCGCTCATTTCCAGCGTGTCGTCCGTGGTTTTGCTCCACGGCATTGAAACGAGCCAGTCCAAATAGTTGCGGATAATGCCGCTTTCCGGTGAGGCGAGCGGCGTTTTTTCCCACCGATCCAACTCTTTGAGGGCGCGTTCCTGCACGGCTTCAGGCATCTGCGCCGCCTCGATTTTTTCGCGCCATTCGTTTTCTTCGCCGTCTTTGTCGTCGCCGAACGGGGACGGGCGTTCGCCCAATTCCTGCTGGATGGCTTTGAGCTGTTCGCGCAAAATGAACTCGCGCTGATTGCCTTCCATTTCCTTTTCGACACGGGCGCGGATATTTTTCTGCACTTCGAGGATTTCAAATTCCTTGTGCAGCACGGTTCCCAGTTTTTCCAATCGCTCGCCGACCGAAAGGGTTTCAAGCAGTGCCTGCTTCTCTTCCACGCGGAGCGAAAGATAGGGGATAATCGTATCGGCGATTTGCCCAGCGTCCGAAAGTTGGGAAAGGTTCGCCAGCACTTCGGGCGGGATATTTTTGCCTTCGCTGACGATTTTCTCGAACTGCGTGGTTATCGTGCGGACTAAGGCTTCGGATTCCACGGGAAGGCCGTCGCCAGTTGCCGCGTTCTCGGCATCAAGGGGCGTGGCGTGCACGAGCAGATACGGCTCAGTTTGCGCGAAATCGCTCAAACGAACGCGCTTGCCGCCTTCGAGCATCACGCGCACCGTGCCATCGGGCATTTTGAACAACTGCATGACCTCGGCGAGAATGCCGATGTCGTAAATGTCGGACGGTTCGGGGTCTTCGGTCAGGACTTGTTTTTGCGCGGCGAGCACGACCGTACGCGCTTCCGATTCCGCTGCCGCTTCCACGGCTTTGACCGAACGGTCACGGCCTACGAACAGCGGGAAGATCATGTGCGGGAAATACACGTTGTCGCGGATCGGGACAAGGGGCAAGTCGGCGGGAAGAACAAATGCGTTTGTTTCGGATTCCACTTCGCCAACCGTTGCCGCCGCTGCTTTGCTGCCGCTTTTATCGCCCTTGATTTGGCTTTCGGCTTCTTCCATCAAGGCTTGCAGTAAATCGAGTTCGAGCGCGGGCGCGTCGGATTCGGATGAAGAAGGGGCGGAAGCGGCGTTTTTTTTGGGCGAGCGAGGCATAAAGGCTTTCTGGGGAACGGAAACAATCGGCGCGAAAAAATGCGCTCGTTGCAACGCAGTCAAAGGATATTTTATCGCCGCGCCCCGGCCGTTGCCACCCGGTCTTTAAAACTACGAAGGACAGAAGCATCGCCAAAAGGCCGCCGATAAGACTCGCCCAGCCATAATTCCACGACAAAAGCAGCCATTTGAGAAACGTTTTGCCAAGTCCCTGTCCGTACACGGTTTTCATCGCCCAAAACCCGTAAAAGGCGATGAGGAGCGGCTCGGCAATCGCAAGCAGAGGAACCAGCAAAATCACCGTGGACAAAAGAAAATACACCGTGTGAATATGCAGCGCCAAAACAAAATGCTCGATATACCGGTGCGAGCGGCGAAAATACAACAGTTTGAGGAGCAGGGCGAAGACCGGCATCATCACGAACATCACTTTGGGCGTCATGTCCAAAACGTGCGCAAAATATGATTGGAACGTGAAGCCGCGCGCCGCGATAACGCGGCCCGTCAGCCAGCGCGCCAACCAGTCGTCGCGTTTTTTCGGTTCAAGGCGGGCCTGATTTTTCTCATAATCGGCCCATGTCGCGGGTGCGTGTTTCCAGTCCACATTTCGGCCCGCGACGCGCAATGCGGGCATATCGTCAAGACCGCTCGCGCTCCAGTTCACGATTTTGGACGGTTCGCTTCGCATCGGGTGCGTGTGAAAAACCGTCGTGGGCTTGCGGCTTGCGGCGGCGGCCTCCGCTTCTTTTTTTTCTATTTCCGCCCGCGCGATTTGTTGACCGAGCGTAAACCCTTGCCCCATTTCGGTCGTGAACGATGACTTCGCCAGCACGGTAAAAAACACGGCGCTTACAACCAAGTACAGTCGGAACGGCGATAAATACCGCGCCCGCTTGCCTTCGGCGTACTGTTTGGTGACAAAACCGGGGCGAAACAAGAGCGGAATCATCGTGCGGAAAAACTTGTTGTCCGCCTTGATGAATTCGTCCCACACGTCGCGCAAAAGGTCGCCGACGTGAAGGGCATAGGGCGTGTTTTCTTGACCGCATTCCGGGCAGTATTTTCCCGCTTTGGCCCCGCAGTTAAGGCAAAATTCGGGTCGCAGCGCATCCTCGCGGGCCTGTCGCGCCCGCAGTTTTTCGCTTACCCGTCCGACCGTTTTTTCCTTGACCTGTGCCAGCGACATATCCCTCACATTGTACGGCACGTTTGGTCGCTATAAAGTTGCAGGCTGGGATAAAATTCGCGCTTTTTAAGCCGCTTTGCGCTCCGTGCGGCGCACCAAGTCGGGGGCGCGGCGCTCGCGCACGGTTTCGGCGGACACGACGCAGGCCGTTACGTTTTTTTCGGACGGAACCTCGTACATCGTTTCCATGAGTAGGGATTCCACGATGCTCCGCAACGCCCGCGCCCCGGTTCTACGTGCGATGGCTTCTTCTGCGATGGCCTGCAAGGCGTCGGGCGTCCATTGCAAGTCTACGCCGTCGAACGCGAAAAGCCGCTGAAATTGCTTGACCAAAGCGTTTTTGGGTTGCGTCAGCACGCGCACCAAATCCTCTTGCGTAAGCGCAGACAGCGCACACGTTACGGGCAAGCGGCCCACAAATTCGGGAATGAGGCCAAAACGCAATAGATCTTCGGGCTGCACGCGGTTAAGCAAATCGTCCGGCGCGTCGCCATCGCTCGCCTCGTCGGCTACGCGGCGAAATCCGAGCGTCTGCTTAGGGGCAACCCGCTTCTCGACAATGCCCTGCAAGCCGTCGAACGCGCCGCCGCAAATGAACAAGATATTGGTGGTATCAATAGCGACGAAATCCTGCTGCGGGTGCTTGCGGCCCCCGTGGGGTGAAACGTGGGCGATGGTTCCTTCCAAAATTTTAAGGAGGGCCTGCTGAACGCCTTCGCCGGACACGTCGCGCGTGATGGACGTGCCGCTTTCCTTGCGCCCGATTTTGTCCACCTCGTCCAAATAAATAATGCCGCGCTCGGCGTTTTTGACAACGGTGGCAAACGGCTCGCCGTTGTCGGCGGCCTGCTAGAGTTTGAGCAGGATGTTCTGGACATGATGGCACACATGTCCCGCTTCGGTCAAACTGGTCGCGTCGGCGATGGCGAAGGGAACATTGAGAACTTTCGCCAGCGTTTGTGCTAAGAGGGTTTTCCCGCTGCCAGTCGGCCCGATTAAAAGAACATTGGATTTTTGCAGTTCGGTTTCGTCGTGGAGTGGATTACGAGAAAAGCGCGAAACCGGGGTGGGGGCGTGAATTCGCTTGAAATGGTTGTAAACGGCGACGCTCAAAACGCGCTTGGCGGTTTCCTGCCCGACGACGTATGGGCTCAAGGCGCGGAAAAGATAGCGGGGTTTGGGAACGTCGGCCCACGCGATCTGCTCGCTTTCCGTTTCGTCGCCGTCAACGCTTGCGCGGGCTTCACTGCGTGCAATATCTCCGCACAACTCCACACACGTCAAGCACACGCCGCCGTGGCTGCCCATGATGAGTTTGCGCCCGCGTACCGCATCGCGGCTTTTCCCGCACAAAACGCACCGCTTGTCCAGTTTGTCGTCGCCGCTGCCCGCTCGCGCCAATGTTGCCTCCGTGAAACTAAGAAGGCCTCTCCCCCCGGCCCCCTCCCCGAAGCGGGAAGGGGGAGCCTGTGAATGTTTCGTCGTGCGGAGCGCAGGGTTCGTTAGGAAAACCTACCGCATTTGCACCCGAAAACAAACTATTGGCTCCCCCTTCCCTTTCAGGGGAGGGGGCCGGGGGGGAGAGGCCTCCCTAAACTTACGACCGCTGATCTTTGCCCAGCACTTGATCCACGATGCCGTATTCTTTGCCTTCTTGCGGCGTCATCCAGTAGTCGCGGTCGATGTCGCGCTGAACTTGCTCTTGGTCGCGCCCGCACCGCTCGGCCAAAATCTCGGCGAGCAAATTGCGGAACGAGAGCACCAAGCGGGCCTGAATTTCGATGTCTGAGGGCGTGCCCGAAAAACCCGCGCTGCCCTGATGGATCATGATGCGGGCGTTGGGCAAAGCGTAGCGCTTGCCTTTGGTTCCGCCCGCAAGCAGTACCGCACCCATCGAAGCGGCGAGACCCACGCAAATAGTCGCCACATCGGGCTTGATGGTTTGCATCGTGTCGTACATCGCAAGCCCCGCCGTGACGGAACCGCCCGGCGAGTTGATGTACATTTCGATGTCGGCGTTCGGGTCGGATTTTTCCAGATACAAAAGTTGGGCGACGACCAAATTCGCCATGTGATCATCGACGGGTTCGCCGATAAAAATGATGCGGTCTTTGAGCAGGCGCGAATAGATGTCGTAGCCGCGCTCGCCGCGCGCATCCTGCTCCACAACCATAGGAACCATTGGCATTTGTTATCTTCCTGTTCTTAACTGAGCCAAAGGCCGTCCATTGGACGGCCCGTGACTTTGTTTTCCACTGTTATTGTACGCCTATTCGGCGGGCTTGTCTTTCGCCACTTCGGCGTCCGGGCCTGCTCCTTCGGCGGGTTCCGCCTCGGTTTCAGCCGTTTCGGCTTCGGCTGGCACAGCCTCGGTTTCGGTTCCAACCACGTCGGCGACAAGCGTTGCATCCACGCCCTCGGCAGGCACGGTCGCTTTTTTGCGGCGGCCCGTCGGTGCGGAGCTTTCAACGGCAAGCGGGGCGGCGGGTTCGGTCGTCGCTTCCGTGTCGCCTTCGGCGATTTCTTCGGCGGCGACCGCGTTCAGTTCCTCGTCCAACTCGCGCAACTCGTCGCCGGTTACCGTGCGCTCGTTGATTGTGGATGCGCCTTTAAGGAACGTCAGAATTTTTTCCGTGAGCGCTTGGTCACGGAATTGGTTCATCTGATTGTTCTTTTCGGCATACGCGCGAACAGCAGCGGGGGACACGCGCGCGCGCTCGGCCCGCTCGTTGATCTGCTTGTCCACGTCTTCGTCTTCGAGCGTGATGGTTTCAGCCCGCGCGATTTCAGAAAGGACGAGGGAGGTGCGGATGCGGCGGTCGGCCTGCTGGGTCATCTCGACTTGCACGGCTTCGCCGGTTTGGCCCGTGTTTTCCCGATACTGCTCACCCGTCGTATTTTCGTTTTTGAGCTGCTCTTGGAGTTGGCGAATCGCGACTGCCACTTCC
>CAXTBP010000007.1:0-41642 GCA_964241985.1 uncultured Armatimonadaceae bacterium
GGGAGCGGTTCGACCGTTCTTGTCGATGCCCCAATGCTCGATATAGATGCCGTAGCCCGGGAGATAGAAGTCGGGCTTGTACTGCCCGTATTCCGACGTGGTGGTGTCGATCTCGTAGGCGCGCTCGTAATCAAAAGCAATGCCGCTTATGAAAAGCCAGTTGGCGATCTCGCATTCCTCGTAGGAGCGCACCCGGCTTCCGGCGAAGGTGCGCAGCTCGACATCCAAGCGATACTGAGTGTAGTCCGCTTCGCTTTTGAATTCCCATTGCGCTTTGTAGGGCTTGCGAAGCTTCGCCTGGTAGGCGAGCAGATCGTTTCGGAAACTATCGGAAGCGACAAGGCTCTCGATAATCCGGCTGAGCGTCTTATTCCTTTGAACCGGGTCTTCGGCTTCCACGCAAAGGCGCGGTTTCCTTTGCGTTGCCTCGGCGATGATTTCGAGGCCCAGGGCATGAAAGGTTCGGACGCGCAGCTCGATACCGAGCCGGTTTTTGATCCGCTCCCGCATCTCCTCTGCGGCTTTGTTGGTAAAGGCGAGGAGAAGGATTTCCTCGGGCTTTGCCCATCCTTTTTTGAGCAGGTAGCCGACTTTGGCGACGATGGCGCTGGTTTTCCCGGTTCCCGCACCCGCCACGACAAGGGCGTTGTCCTCGTCGTGCGCGACCGCGTGCCGCTGCTCATAGGTGAGCGGTTTGGATTCCACCGTGTCAAAGAATGGCTTGTATTCGTGGAGCTGCTTTTGTACATAGGAGTCGTTCCGCTGTTCCGCCGCCTTATGCGGATCGATGGTAACGGTGGAAAGACGGCGAAGCGCCCGCGCATTGTTTTCCGGCAGTTGCTCGATGAGGTGGGCATCATCCCCGCTGGGAATGAGAAACGAGGCTGCCGTCTGCGTCCAGTGCTCGACCTCATGGAACGTGAGATAGGCGTCGCGCTGGACCAAAACCTCCCAATCCGCCAGCGCGCAGGAAACTTGGTTCGCTTCACCAACTAACGTGGAAAGAATCGCTTCTCGCCGCTTGTTTTCGCGGCCATAGGCGTCCGTTATGGCCTGCTGAACGCTTTGTACGTCGTTTTGGCTGACCCCATCCACATGAAGCGTTTGGTTAGGCGCTATAAAAACGAGGCGCTTCAATCCGAACCACGAAGCGGACGGCTGGATAGTTACGGAATGGAGAACCATTCGCACGTCGCCCGAGCTGGTGTGAAAAACCAAGGCATCGGATTCCAAACCAAGGGAGATGACTTCTTGTTTGAGAGGAATGAGACGGCGAATGAGGGCAGGCTTGATCTCTAAAACGAAAGGACTCATGTTCCTCTTTGGTCCATGCTTGGACGCCCCGCTTTGACACCCCGTTCGGTTTGCAACCCCGTGTCCGAAAAAGGGAGTGCTAGAATGGAAACGCTATACCGCGCCCGTGCCCTATCCGCCCGACACTGAAGTCGTAGGCGTACTGGCAGGATAGCACCGTGGTTGCCGTTGTATATTCCTATACCTCAAATCAGGCCGAACTGCTCGCAGGGCAAGCCCCGGAGTATTGCAGAGGCAGCGACCGGAAAGCGGCTGCCTCGGAAAATTATTCGCCGCATAGCTTAAACACAAAAAATCCCGCTGGAATGGTTCCAGCGGGAAGAAGATAAATCGATAACCAATTAATCCACGCATAATTATGGTTTGCCGATCAGTACTCGCTTGGGAGTAGAAACGTCGTGGAAGTACGGTCGGCTTCGGTGATGAGCCAGATGCGCGTTTTACGGCATCCGTCGCACACCACGTAAGACGATAGAAGCCGGGTTCCATCAACCACCGCTTGGTCGTTGGCTATCTTGTCCTCGTGATCGACCTCGCCCCAGTCGCCGCTTTGATGGCGTTCCAAAAGGGTCAAGGCACTGACACCGTTATCGATGAGGGCGAGCATCGCGTCCGTAGTCAGATGCACCACGCCGACCTCAAACAGCTTGTCGGGCACGGTGACTTCCCTTCTTGTTTTGTCCCCAATCAATGCCTTTGCCCGGCGGCATCTTGGCGAACAGCACCAACTCGCTTTGTTCCTGCGTCAGCAGGTACGCGGGCAGATACTCCACGCCGGTTAGCAAGGCTTTGTACAGCCTGTGCCAGCCGTCCAGTAGTTGCAGCGTGTTCGGCTCATCCACACCCGCCAACTGCCGCACGAACAGCGTCAGCAGGAGCGGGCGGGAAAGGTCGGTTGTCATGGCATAAGCCGCGTCCATATCGGGATACTGCTCCTTGACAAGATCAAGTGTCAGGCCAAAGTCGGCGGGCCGGAACCGGAATAGGTTGCAGCTCAGTTCCGCAATTTGTGTTGCTCGTGTCACGTTCCAGTGGTACTGCCAGCCGTCGATGTCCTGCATCGAAAACGATTCGTCGGTCAGGCTGCACAACGACAGACGAATGAAGCCTTGCTCGTTTGCCTTGCCTTTTGCAGGCTTGGGCTTGTGCATAAACGGCGCGAAATCAACCGGGTGCTTTGGCTGTTTTAGCTTGCTTGGCATCGCTTGCCTCCGCGCTTGGTGGTCGCTCTGGCCGAAAGGCGGTGAACCAGCTTCGCAGCGCCCTTTTTGTAGACACACGCGCAAACGAGCTTGCTTGCCGCGTCGTACACGGCCCAAAACCGGCTCGTTTTGTAGCGTTCCAAGCGGAACGCCGATGCCGGAAGGGAAGTGTTTGTTGCGGCAGTTTTTGTGTGGCCCCGGCCGTTGAAATGTCGCCGGGCGATTCGTGTCGTTCGTGTGCTGCGTTTTCTCATGGCGTCACCTGCGCTTGTGCCTGAACTTTGAGCCATTCGGGCCAAAGCGCTTGGTGTTTCGGGTGGAAGCACTGCGCCAATCGGCACATCTGCTCCTGCTGAATTCGCATCAGCAGAAGCAAGCAGCCGATGAGGTGCTTGCACCTATACTCACCCTCGTGCCTAACGAAGAAGGGGCATGAACAGGTTTGACGTTCCAAATTAACTTCGTACACCCGCTCGCTGGGCGTCGTGATCTCCACGATAGAGTCACTCGTCCACTTGGCCCGGTAGCCGTTCTCGAACAGCCACTGGGCGCGTTCGTTCACGTTGGCAAGGAGTATTGCCTCATCTAAACTCATACAAGTCAATCCTTTCAAGGGAAGAAAAACGAAGGCCAGTCCACAAAACACGTTGTGGACTGGCCCATGAAAAACGATATGAAGTTGTCCTCGCGGCACTGTGGCGCGAGGTTACTTTGCGCCGGACAGGATGCGGGCGCGGAGTTGCTGGTCGGCAGTCGTGGTGCTCGTCGTGTCGATAAGAACGCTGGCAAGCGTCTCGATCTCCACCCGCTCCTCGATGTTCAGCCGCTGCGCCGATTGCGTCAGCGCGTTCACGAGGCCGTAGAGCGTTTCCGGCTGAGTCTCACCAAACAGCGTGAACTTGACCATATCCACGGTGGACTTGGGCAGGTTCCACATCTGAGCAAGGTAGTCGATTGCCTTGTCCGGGTCAGGAACCGGCGTTTTGACGGCACGGGCCATCTGCTCGATGAACCCCGCCGCGACAATCGTCGCCTGTTGGAGGGCGTCTTCCAGCATTTCGCTGAAGCGCGCTTCCTTGACGTGGATGTGTCGCTGCTTGAGCAGGCTCTTGTGATTGATGCGCCGAATCAGCCCGTTGGTGCACACGAGCCGGAACACCAAAGCGTCCACCGTAACCGCACGAAGTCCGACTTCGCTATTGGCAATGTGGATGCCGACCATGAGCCGGTCGTCGGGCAGCACGTCGCGGGCAATCGTCGGATCAACCAACCGCAAATGGAGGGCTTCACCGGAAAGCTGGATCAGCCCGACCTTGTAGTTCCGATGCCGGAGCATCGGCAGCAGCGTGTCCATAAGCTGCCGGTTGTCCAGCTTGGCGTAGCGCGGTGATAAAACGCCGCGCACGGTTCCGCCTTTGGCCCGCAGAAGCCACGCCTCGTCGGGATCAACATCGGCTTTGGAAAGCTGGCGGGCAACCTCTTGGGTGTGGTTCCAATAGTTGAAGTTGGCATCTTGCAGATGGGCCGGACAGCGCTTGAAGTAGGCCGTTGGCAAACCCAACTTAGTACACGCTTGGGCCATCGCCCACGAGGACATTGCAAGCCCTTCATCGTAGCCGTCGCTCGCGGCTTCGGGGAACATTAACCGCCCGTTGTGCAGCGACACAGTTTGGCAGCGGGCAATGCTGTCCCACTTGTTTTGGTCATCGCTTGCGACAAGATCGCACGCATCATCAATCGTTTTCGAGAAAGGCATGGAAGCCGTTCTCCTTTCTTGGGGAAGAATCATGACAAAGGTTGTCAAAGGGCGAAGAAGCAGAAGGCGTCGGCGGAAATCGGTAACTGCGCCGCCCTTGCCTGCCCGCCTCTTTCGCAAACCGAGCGTAGCAAGCCAGAAAAAGCACAGCAACGAGCGGTGCGTCCGTGCGCGGTTCGCGTGTGGGTAGACTGTAAACAATCGAATATGAACAAGCCAACCGAGAACGCGCCGACCAATTCAAGTGGAACTGTCCCTACTGCCCAATCTTATGAGCGTGACCTGTTGACGGTAGAACAAGCCGCGACGCTTTTACATCTTTCTCCCTCGTCCATCCGCTCCTACATTCGGCAGGGGAAACTCAAAGCGTTTCGCGTCGCCGGTCTTCGCAAAGTGCTCATCGCTCGCCCTGACCTGATGAACCTGTTGGAGCCAGCAAGGGCCACGGAGCCAGTGGCGTCGGGTTCTTAACAAAAGCCGCCCATCCAACGGAGTAGATGAGCGGGAGAAAAGTTGAACTGTTAGTGAACTATTCAGGAACACTATTTAGCGGGTTGCGGGATCGACGCAAGCTGTTTCGGTAGTCTGACTCGGGCTTGCTCGCGCCTCGTCGGTTGCTTCTGCCGCACCGGTATCGACATGATTTATTCCGAGCAGAGCGGCGTACTGCGGATCGGCATGAAGCGAGTTATAGACGGGTAGCTCCCACTGCCGTGAGAAGCGGCATAAACAGGCGACAAAGCGACGGGCGCGGTGTTCGTGGTTTTTCCACGCCTCATTGGCTTCCTCAATCGTGTCGAATACATCGCGGTTGTTCACGCCAGTGCAAGGAATGAGTCGGTAGTTGTCGGTTTGGCTTCCAATTCTCAGGCAGAGTGCGTATTTGCCCGCCACTTCCTTTGCGCGTTTGACGCTCATCTGCGGACTGGCAGCTTGTTGTGCCGCGCCATTCAGCCGGTAGCGATTGTAGCCATGCGGTGCAATGGCTCGCTTGAACCGGTCTTTATATTCTAGCGCGATGGCTTCGGCAAAGGCGACTTGCGCGAGTTCTGCGGCTTTGGCTTCAATAGATACAGTAGTGTTTGCCATGCGCTCGGTGCAGTTGCGCGTGGGCAGGTAGCTGGGCCGCGTTGCCAAAGCGAACGGAACTACCGCCTTGAACCCGTCGCCTTCTTGTTCGAAGCGGAACACGTGCCACGTCGGGCCGCCGCGTGTGTATTTGCACAAACCCGATGTGCCGTCGGGAAAGGAAACCGAACACTCGTGGCTTTTGATCAGCTTGCTTCCACGGCTGCCTCGGCTTGCTGACCCATTTTTGGCAAAATTGGCGTGATTGCCGCTTGTTTTACCGTTCGTGCCGATGTGGCTGAGTTTGGCGAACGCTTGCTGCAACTCTTCTTCGGTATAGGTCGTGTAGACTGGGTACGCTGTAGAAGACGATAACGAACCGGATGATGAGGCGGAACGCGATGTGCGGGGCATGATGACTGCCCTCCGTTAAAACCCCTGAATGGAGTGAAGTCAGGCGCGCAAGGGATGCGGCCTGCTTCCCGCACGATAAAGACAAGCGGCTTTCTTACCAAATACCGATGCACGAAAGCAACTTGGGAACGCAGAAGTTGGGCTTATAGGGCAGGCATAGAAAAACCCGCTAACGATGATGATAGCGGGTTGAAATGTTGAAAAACGGATTGTGTTTGATTTGTCTTTTTTATTTCTTGCTTTTGGCTTCCGTGACGCGAATCGTATCCGCTTCGTCTTGGGTCAGGATGTAGGCGGGCAGGCACGGGACGTTGCACGAAACCGCGAGGAACAACCGGTGCCAGCCATCGATGAGAACGTGCTTGCCTCGATGTTCGACAAACAGCAGCGGCGATAGCAACGCCGCCGCAGGCAGTGACAGCGCCTTGTGCTTGTCGAGGTCAGGGTTCATTCGCAGAATCTGCGCTTTGTCCATCCCGCACTCGGCGGGATAGACCATAACCACTTCGGCGTTACGCGCCTCGGCAAGTCGCCGCCCTTCCGTCGCGTTCCACCACAGCGTTTGACCGTTTTCAGCGTCGTGGAACTGGTAGATTTGCACGACTATTAAGTACGCCGTACCTATCTCGCTGGCTGTGTCAGGCGTTGATTTAGGCATCAGCGTTCTCCCTTGTTTCGTAGGCGGGAACGGCAGGTGCGAGCAAGATCGTCGTGCTGCGGTTGGGCGTGGTGATCACGCCGACGTAGTAGCCGTTACGAAGCCTATAGAATGAGACGATGTGCTGCTGACACAACACGCCGTATTCGTTTTCAGCGGCTTCTCGGGCCGACACGCATCCCCAGTCGCCGGATATGTGGCGGTCGATCAGGGCTTGCGCGTCTTCTTTGGCCTCCGAAAGGGCCGCCCGCGCGTCGTTGGTGACCACGACCTCGCCGGGTAGAAAGAGTTGCATGGATTTCCTCCACGTAAAGACAGGCAAAAAGCGCCCGTTTTTCCGTTTCTTGTCAAAGATCGGTTTGCTTCGTCCGTCAAGATGGGTCTAAATGCGAACCGTCGCTTCAAGCGTAGAAGGAGGAGAGGGGGAGCGTAAACCAGCGTTGCGTATCCGCAGCAACTTCAGCAGCAGTTCTCGAATAGATGCAGTTGTTACTGCCGTTATAGAACCGCCGATGCAGCGGTGTTTGTGCTCAATCAGCCCATCGACTATGGTGAGGATCAGAAGCCGCCTGTCCAACAAAGGCAAGCAAATCAACGGCTTCTGGAAAGGTTTTGACATGACTCACACGACGGCCAAGCGGCTGCTTTCTTCCCAAAGCGTTCGTGATGCCTTTGAAAAAGCGTCGTCCGCCTACCAAGCCGCACCCAACGCGCACACGCTGCTGTCCCTCAACAAAGCGGCACTCCCGCTCATGGAACAGGTTCCGCAGGACAAGCCGTGGCGGCAGGTCAGCTTCTTGGCAAGCGATACCGTGTCCTGCGACTTTACCGCCATTCGGGTGGTGGTGGACAAACGGTTGGTAGACGACGATATCCAGCGACTAGCCCGCTGTTTGGGCTATGGCCTCAAGGCGACGCTCGTCGGCGACGAACTCGGCGAGCCAAGCGCAAGCTATACGGCAAGCGAGGAAGACGACGCTGCGGTATTCACGCTGGTCGAGTTCGCCTATGACGCCGCGCGGAGCACGCGCACCCGTCCCGACGTCAAACGCGCTTTTGAGGTTGCGCGGGAATATATCAAGAACGGTAGTCCACTCCGCACGACGGATCGGGAAGGGCCGGGCACGATGAACACCCGGCTGGCAGAAGGTATCCTTGTGCCAGCCAACCTCACCTTCTACGTTCGTTGAAGGGAAAGACCATACCGTCTGATACCGTTCGCATTCGGCCTATTTTGTGCCCGCGAGCCGCCTTGTGCTGGCTTGCGGGTGTTTTTAATATGGAAAGGAATTTGCAGATACTCCGTTCAACTTTTAGAGGCGGGGTTCAAAACGGCGCAGTCGAGGGCGGCCCAAAAGAAAGGAAAACAAGGAAAAAACGTGCAGCGACAATTCGTTACCTCAAGCAATGTGCGCTCCGTCGGTTATGACGCAGAGGCGCTCGTGTTGGAAGTGGAGTTCCATAACGGCGGCGTATATGCGTACAGCGGGGTTCCCCCATCAGTGTACCACGGGCTTATCTCGGCGTCGTCGGTGGGCGGGTACTTGGCCCAGCATATCAAAGACCACTACCCCTTCCGCAAGGTCGGATGAACCATAAACGGTTCATCCACGCCGGTCGTGCATCCACGCCGCGACGCATTCCCGGTGGCTCAGAACGCAGGCAGGTCAATCCGCCTCAACCGGGGCTGTATCTCAAATTATAGTTCCGACCTGCCAAAGAAACTATGGCCCTCTGCGATACATGATGCCGCACAGGAGTGAACGGCTCGTGGTTGAGTTCCATAATTTGAACCTAACTTTTCACGGCAACCATGTAATCGACAGTGCCTATGAAACCATGGATCGCCGCTAAGCTCGTTCATGATGTTCGGCCTCCATTGCCGCCAGTGCCGCGTCCTGCCACGCGCTTCCCGACAAGGAGGAGGGGTGTTCTTCCATTCGGGCAGGGGTGGTTTCCTTTTCTCTCCAAACCGGCTGGGTAAACGCGCAAGGGCAGGCAGAATGAACGCTGCGCCTCTGCGTGGATTGTACGCTTTAGCGCGACCCGTTGACCTCCTCCAAAAGGAGGATTTTTGCATAATTTCCCGTAAAATATAAAGCACTATGGACGCCAAGGCAGGCGAAAAATGACGGCGCATCGGGGTTCAAGCACGAGGGGTGGCGATGGACGCACTGTACACGGTGGAGCTTTTTGGGGGGCTGCGGGTCGTGTGCCGGGACGGAACCGGGCGAGCGCCTATCACCCGATTTCGCACCCAAAAAACTGGGCTGCTTTTGGCCTATTTGGCCCACCACAACAAGCGGCGGCATACCCGTGAACCGCTGGTGGAGATGTTGTGGCCCGACACGCCGATAGAGCAGGGGCGGCAGGGGCTGAGCATGGCTTTGTCCTCACTACGCGCCCAACTGGAACCACCTGACAGCGGCATTCTTCCCGGCACAGTGCTGCTTGCAGACCGCGCCACAGTAGGCGTTAGCGCGGCGATTGCCACCGACACGGCACGCTTCGAGACGCTCTTGGACGCTCTTTTGCGGGAAACCAAGGAAGAGGTCAGTGCCCTGCAACTGACGGAAGCCGCCCGGCTCTACCACAACCAGTTGCTGCCCGGCTTTTACGACGGCTGGATCGTCCCGGAGCAGGAACGGTTACACGACCGCTGGCGCCGTGTGCAGGAGTGGCTGTCCCGCCACGCGAAACCTAACGGCCCTTTGGCAGAGGCGCTTGCCCACGCGCGGCAAGTCAGCCATTCCACCCTTGACGCCGCAGCCACTGACAAAGAGCCACGAACGCGAAAAACACGGGGTGGGCGCGCCGGTAGCACACGGTTTGCGACCGCTTTTCAGCAAACTCCCGCCGATCCGTCGCCCCTACATGGCCCGTCTCCCTTATTCGCTTCCCCTTTGATATGTGAACCGGTGCTACCGCCCCTAGTGATTCCCCTTACCCGGTTTTTCGGACGGGAAACCGAACTGCGCCGTCTTGCCGACTGGGTCGCCGATCCAACGGTTCGCCTCGTTACGCTCACCGGGCCGGGCGGCGCGGGGAAAACCCGATTGGCGCGGGAAGCCGCCCGCCGCCTGCGGGATACGGAAGCCCCGCCCGACAGCCGCACCCCGCGTCCTACGGTATTTGTCGCCGATCTGTCCGCTTTAACGGAGGCCGACCGACTGGACGGGACACTCACAACTGCATTGGGCCTTCCTGCAAATCCCGCCGTTTCTGCCCTCGAAGGTGTGGTGGGGATGCTAAATGCAGTACCAGCCCCCATTCTGGTACTGGATAATATGGAGCAGTTGCTGCCGGGTGGCGCACCGTGGCTCGAGATACTGCTGGCGCATATTCCGGCTCTGACGTGCCTTGTCACTTCCCGCTGCCTCCTCCACATCGAAGGAGAGCACGAGCTGCCTACGGAACCGCTTGCCCACCCCCGCCGCCTCGCCATTGCCATGGGACGTGACGAGGAACCGGACGGCCCGATGGCCCTCTTGCGGGACTGGCCCGGCATCGCCCTGTTTGTCGACCGCGCCCAGCTTGCTCGCCCGGACTTTGCGCTGACCCGCCGTAACGCCCACGATATCGTGCAACTCGTTGCTTGCTTGGAGGGCGTTCCGTTGGCGCTGGAGCTGGCGGCGGCGCGGGCGCAGGTGCTGTCCCCCGCGCAAATCTTGGACTATTTGCAGCGGGACGGGCTGGACGCCTTGATCCATCGAGGGCGCAAGTTGCTTGCCCGGCATCGCTCCCTGCGCGAAACTATCGCGTGGAGCCACGGGCTGCTGTCGCCTGATTTGCAGCAAGCATTCGCCCGGCTGTCCGTGTTTCGGGGCGGATGGAGCGTGGCGGCGGCGGAAGCGGTAACGTACAGCCCCATAGTCCTCGATATGCTGGCCCAGCTCTGCGACGCCTCGCTGGTTCAGGCGCACACGGAAGCAAACGGCGGCGTTCGTTTTACGATGCTGGAAACGATACGCCTGTTTGCGCAAGAGCAACTGTCAATCCAAGATCGGGTTGACGCCGAAGAAAGCCATGCCCTCCATTTTCGGGAAATGGCCCAGCAGGCGGCTCCCGATCTGGAAAAAGGCGATCCTGGCCTCTGGCTGAACCGCTTGGAGGCGGATCAGGAAAACTTGTACGCCGCGCTCGGTTGGTACGAACAGGAAAGCACGGGAGAAAAAGCTTGTGCGGGTTTGCAATTTGCAAGTGACCTGTACCGGTTCTGGATGGTACGCGGGAATCTTCCAGAAGGACGACGACGCCTCCAACAAATGGTAGAGCGTGTGCCGGAACGGGCCGATGCCGCCGCGGATGAAATCGTGGCGAGGGCGACTGCCTTAAATAGAGTCGGCGTTCTGGCGATGCGACAAAGGGATCATGAAGGGGCCAGATATTGGTTGGAAGCGGCACGTGCCGTGCGGGAGCGTCTAGACGACGCTTCAGGCATGGCCGCGACGTTGAATAAATTGGCAATCGTGGAAAGCGAACTCAGCAATTTCCCCGAAGCTGCGCGTTATTACGAGGAAAGCCTCAAATTGTGGCGTCAGTTGGGGAACGAGCGAAATGCTTTTATCGTGCTGGATAATTTGGGTGCGTTAAGCTTAGACGCAGGGGATTCTCTGAGCGCCTATAGTCTTTTTGCTGAGAGTTTGGGTGGAGCGGAGCGGTTAGGTGACTTCCACAGTATTTTGATCCGACGGCGCAATCTTGGCGAAGCGTTATATCGGCAGGGGCGATGGGCTGAGGCGATCCAATGCTTCTGGCAAAGCCTGCGGGACGCGCATGACATGAAAGAAACACGTGGCTGTGCATCCTGCCTACATAATTTAGCGTTTGTGTTTGCTGCCCAAGGTCAGACGGAGCATGCAGCACACTTGCGCGAGGCGGCTCTCGCCTTTTATAAGGCACATACCTTGTCTTTGTCGACGTTCGCTCGCGTCGAAGAAGCCCGCTTATTTTGCCAGCCACAACAGGTAATTCAGTCGCGCTCTCCCTCTTCATTTTTGAGCTGGTGCGGGGTGAACCAGGGTGAAGAGGCGGCGTACCAGGAGCAGGCATCGCTGCTTGTACGCTTGCATACGGAAGAGGTGCTTCATGACAAAGAGATGATGCGGGTCGGTAACAGGACTTTGAGCATACCCTTTAGCACGCTGGCTGTATGATTACTAAAAGTTTATGAAAAAGTTTATGAATCTGTGCGAGCCCAAAGCGGGACGTTTTTGAAAACGTCCCGCTTTTATTTTTGTTCTGCGCTTCTTGTGAGAGTTTTGTGAGGATCAGTTTATAGGGTGAAAGCATCGTTGAGGCGGAACCGAAGCCGCCTGACGGAAAGGATATTTTCCGCCAATGCTTTCTTTTTTTCGTACTTCTTTCAACCGAGCCAAGCATGAACACCGTAGTCATAAAGGCCCCACAGTTCTACTTACCATTCTTTGTGCGGGCAGCTTTTTGCTGACAAGCCGGGCAGCGCTCAGCATGGCTGAATACGAGCCTATTGGTCTTGTGTCGGACACAACTATCGTTCCGGGCAATCCGTTGGCCTGTCAGGTAAGTTTGACCGGGCCGTCCGCCACAGTCACGGTCTACAGCAACCCGCCGGGAGCGGTATCGTTTCAAGGAACCGTGCAGGATAGCGCGACATTTCAAGCGGACACCGATCCGAACCTCTCGCAGGGGCAAAGCGTGACCGTGTATGTGATAACGGACGGGGAGCAAGTGGTGGCGACTACCACCCACGCTTATTCGGATACCCCTGTTGAGATTCCGCACCACCTATGACGCCAGCGACGTTGCGGGAAGGGAGCGCGCGAGCTGCATCCCCTGAAAAGGAAATTGCACGGTGCGTTACGCCGCCTTTCGTGGTCTACGTTCTGGCGGCTCCGCTCGTCGGAGCCGGTCTTGCAGCCCTTGTACGCGCCGCCTCCGTATCAGGCTGTGCGGATGTGACGGCGGTATGCAGTGTCCCTGCACTGATAGAACTGCATATCGATACCGTGCGGCGTGGTGGGGCACAAACAAATGCGGTGATTCTTTCGGTATCATCCAGCGGTCTGGATCTTCTGAACGAATTATGGCAGCAACGAGACCCGTTCGGATTGGCGACGGCAGGGGTGAATAATGCCCCCTCTGTCCTAACGGCGACAGCTCTCGCTTTGGAGTGCCGCCAGTCCGATACCTACGCCCAAATCACTGCGGCTGCGGCACGGGGCGTCCGTGTGTTTTTGACAACCGACGATACACACGAAACGTTGATCCGATCCATGGAAGCGGCAGCAAAGGGACATGGCTACCTTTCAGCCTCGTTGCGCTCGGTGCTCGGAGGCAAGGCCAGCCATAAAGGTACGGATGAACCAACTTCGACGAAAACGGGGCCGTGGCCCGTCTCGCCTGAGAGCCGGTCGCCGAGCTGGGTGGCTTTGTCGGAGCGTCAGCGCGAGGTTGCGTTGTTGGCAGCGGCGGGACTGTCCAATGGCGAAATCGGGGAGCGGTTGTTTATCGATATTACAACCGTCAAAACGCATTTGGGGGATACCTACCGCAAAATGGGCATCCGTCGGCGCAGTCAGCTTGCGCTTCACCTGACGCTGTCGCCATAGGACTGCTGGTAGTTAGCCAACCTATAAAAAGGGTTAAAGGGAACCGAAACGAGCATAGACGGTTGACACCCCGCGCCCACAACCGTGCATCAAGCGACCACTCCGCACTGCTTAGCCAGTGCTATTTGGCATATTTTCATCACTGCTAAGTTATCGCATTGGGTTACCCACCGTTTTAAGGCTGCATTTCCTACTAAAGTAGGAAATATACCGTGGGGAATATTTTGGGTAACAAAACCGCCCATTTTGATGAAAAACGGTGGTACTGTGTTGATACTGTGGTGGTATCTCGAGATTGCCTTATCTTTGTAAACCACCTGATTCAACAATAGGACGGACTCGGGGTTGAAATATCCGTTCCGTTTTGTGACCGGTTTTGACGGGTTTATGTCGCGCGGCAGGCTGCTTCTGCTGGGTGCATTTGTCGAGAAAGGATTAGGCCACCATTGTGTCTATCCATCAGCCCTTGCCGTCCCTCGTGCCGTATTCGACACGCAGTCGTTTTTTGCCGCACACTGCTTCCCTTGCTCCATTAAGCGTAGCCGTTTTCGCCGCCTTAGTCGGTTCCGGCTGCACATCTCCCGTTTCCCATGAAGCCAGTGCCCAAGCGTCGGCGCGGCCTCGTGCCCAGCGTGCCGAAAGCGCAGGCGGGGTACGAACGGGAGCGGCGTATCAAAAAGCGGTCACTGCCTACCGCGCCCGCCATTACGCCGACGCCTTGTGCATTCTGAACACCCTGTCCGTCCTGCCCAACCTGACAGAACAGGACAAGGCGTTTCTGCTGCGCCAACGTTCCTTGTGTCAAGCCGCCGTAGCCGGTAAGCCTGTAATGACGAATGGCGACGCCGCAGATTCCCTTTCGTCGGATCGGAAACGCCCAGCCTCGTCCTTGTCGCAACGAGACTGTGGGCCGCGCGCCCTTCTGTTTCTGTGCCAATCGCAGCACGTTCCCGCCAATCTTACCGACTTGACCCGCGCCGCGCACACCAGCACAGACGGCACGAGCATGGAAGGATTGGCAGCCGCCGCCCAAACCGTGGGCATGAGGGCCAAAGGGGTGCAGGTGGACAAAGATGCCCTTGCCCGCTTGGACTCGCCCGCCATTGCGTGGGTGGACGGCAACCATTACATCGCCGTGCTTTCCGTTCACGACAACCCGTGGACGGGCAAGGCTATGGCAACCATTCACGATCCAAACCATCCGGGGAAGGAGGAAATGGCCCAAAGCGACCTGCTCAGGCGCAGCGGCGGCATCTTGCTGACCGTAGCACCGAAGACACTCGCCAAACGCCAGTAACCAAGCTAACAAGCTACAAAGCAAAACCGCCCGCTTCCCTCTCGCCAAAGAATTGAAGCAGGCGGCCCATCAATCACCCCTCATCAACCATATCGGTTTTACGGAAGGGCAATCGGTTGTATTGTACCAAACATTACCCCGCTTGCTCTTCCTGCTAAACCGTAGTGACCCCGCGTGTCGGCAAAGGCTCTGATGCCTTCGTGCCGAGCGCAAGGAACCCAGTCGCACTCATGTTTACAGGAAAATCAAAAGAAAGAACGAACGCGCAGGCACGCTACCGCGCGTTGCGTACCGTAGCCGGTGTTACGGCTTCATCAATGGCGTGGCTGATCGCCGGGCCGAGCGTTGCCGCAGGCGTCCAAATGGCGCGAACCACCAAGCCGCAGGGCCACACCCGCGCACTTGGCAAGACTGAAATGGCCCATATTTTCGGCACGCAGGGCCAATCGGGCGGCAGTGTGGGCACTACTCCAATCGATCACCCTGCGGATGACTTCGAAAAGCATCAACCTACTAACACTCCCAGCAGCGGCGGTACGTTCCCGTGGGAGGGCAGCTACAACCAAATCAACACAGGCAACGGCAACAAGCAAACCGCGCTACCTATCGTATCGTGGAAAGCGCGGGGCGGCAGGCTCGGCGTGAACTTGTCGCTGACCCACAACTCGCAGGGCAACCACAACAGCGAACTGGGTCATAAATGGACACATAGCTACGACATCTATCTCATGCCCGGCACGAACCCCGGTGATATGACCGTTCACTGGGGCGACGACCTCAGCTACACGTTCGCCCAAAACATTACCAGCGGTTTCGATGCGCCCGTGGGCATCCACGACGTGTTCGCCAAAACCGGCAGCGGTACGTCGGCAACCTACGACCTGACGACCAAAGACCAGATCGTGTACCACTTCGCCTACGTTAGCACGGGTACAAGCACAGGCGATTGGTACTGCACCTCCATCACCGACCGTAACAACAACGCCATCACGATTGCCCACAACAGCGCGGGTATGGTGACATCCGTGACCGACCCGACGAGCCGCGCTATCACGTTTTCGTACACGTCGGGCAAGCTGACAGGTATCAGCGATCCCATTTCGCGCTCATGGACGCTCCATTACGACAGTAATGACGACCTGACCAGCGTGGACTTGCCCGCAGTAGGCAGCACGACATACAGCGTGGGCTACGGGTATAATGCCAACCACGACATCACAAGCATCACCGACCCAAGGGGCAAGGTGTGGACGAACTCCTACTACAGCGATAATGCCATCGAGTGGGAAAAAGATCCGTTGGGCAACAAGACCGACTACTTGTACACGTCGGGCTACACAAAGATCACTAATCCGCGCGGCTACTCCACGAAGCAATATTACACGAGTGGTAAGCTAACGAGCGTGGTGGATCAGGCAGGCGAAACGGAGTCCTATGGCTACGACGCCCATAACAACAAAAATGCAATCACAGATCGGCGTGGTAAGTCATGGAGCTTTACCTACGATAGCATGGGCAACTGCCTGACTCAAACCGACCCTTTGAGCCATACGATAACGTATACCTACAACTCGAAGAACAATATTACAAGCATTCTAACGGCACTGGGCCATCAAACCGACTATGTGTACAACACCGCGGGAAATTTGACGAGCGTGACCGACGCGCTTCTGCATACAACGAGCTACGGATATGACGCATATGGGCAACTCACGACCGTGGCGGATCCCCTGAGTCACACCGCGACGACGGGTTATGACACCGATGGGAACGCGACGAGCATATCTGACGGGTTGAGCCATACGGTCACGATGGGCTTTGATGGTATAGGTAGGCAAACCAGCGTCACGGATGCGACCGGTTTAGCGACAACGGCTTTTTACGATGCCTTGAACCGTGTTACGAGCATTACTGCTCAGGGTGGTCGAACGGCTACGTTTGTTTATGATGGCGGTTCAACACTCAGAACAAGTGTCACAGACCCGATGGCTAACGTTAATACGTACAGCTTCGACGACGCAGGCCGCCCAATCAGTCATACGGATGCGAACACTCATACCGTCTACTCAGGCTACGACGCCGCTGGTAACAAAACGTCCTTCACCGATGGCAATGGGCATACAACCAGTTACTCTTACACAAGCCGCAACGAACTTGCAGGTATATACTTCCCAGACGGCACGAGCGCGAGCCAAAGCTACAACGCCAGCGGGACTCTTCTTAGTAAAACTGACGGGCGCGGTGTGACGGCTACCAACAGTTTTGATGACGCAGGCAAACCCACGGGCACGAGCTACAACGACGGCGTGACGTCCGCCGTGTCTTTTAGCTACGATTCCGACAACCGCAAAACGGGTATGAGCGATGGAACGGGCACGTACAGCTATTCCTTCGACGATGCAAATCGGATGACGCAGCGTGCAACACCCAACGGTACGGTAAGTTTCGGCTACGACAACGCCAATCGTATGACGAGCCGGACGCTTGGAGCGGGAATTACAACGTTATCCTATGATAATGCTAATCGTTTGATCAGTTTGACCGCTCCTGGTGCGAGTGCCAGCGAAACCACCACCTATACGTTTAATAATGCGGATCGCCTGCTTACCACAACCCTCGCCAACGGGGATGTGCAAACCAATTCATACAGCAGTACGACCGGCGAACTGACAAGTGTTGTAAACCAAACCAGCGCGAGCGCGACAATAAGCAGCCATGCTTACACGTACCGGGCGGATGGTCGCAAGACCGGTGAAACGCTTGCCGATGGATCGGTCGTATCCTATGGCTACGACAACGCCGGTCAGTTGACCAGTGAAAGTAAGGTAGATAGCTCCAGCGCCACGATTTACAGCCAGTCCTTTACTTACGACGACGCAGGGAACCGCGCCAGCAAAACAGGAGGCAGCACGACGGAGCTCTACACCTACGACGATGCGAACAAACTGCTGGCGGCGGGTGATAAAACCTACGACTACGACTATGCGGGGAACGTGTCGAGCGTGACCAATACGAACACAAGTGTCACAACCGATTTGACGTGGGATGGCGAGAGCCGTATGACGTCCATCAGCGATGGCGTGAGCGTAAACGCGACCTATAGCTACAATGGCCTTGGACAACGCGTCAGTCAGGTGGATAGCGCGAACAACACGTTTATCTACACACATCAAGACGATGCCGTAGACAGTCCGCTTTTGAGCGATGGGGCGGCCACCTATACGCAAGGGATGAGCCTCGTGAGCGAGGTTCGGAGCGGCGCGTCCAAATTCTATCAAACCGACGGGGCGGGCAGTACAAGGGCGATAACCAGTTCAAGCGGCACGACGACGGATACTATCGACACCGATGCTTTCGGCAACGTCATGAGCGCGACCGGATCAACACCGACACCCTTCGGCTATTCAGGCAACTTTGGTTACAAAACCGACAGTGATACTGGATTGATGCTGGTTGGATACCGCTACTATGATGCCAGCACGGGCCGCTTCCTGTCCCGCGATCCCATTGAAGCGGACTACAACTGGTATACCTACTGCCAAAACGATCCAGTCAATGCTGTGGATCCTCTTGGATTGCAAACCGACTTTAAAATTGGCAAAGTCGATGTTGACGTATCCGCAAACAAGGATGGGCCTGTCATCATCGTGACAATTCCCGGGGTTCCACCAATCCAAATCCCGATTCCGATTCCACCGAGCAGGCCGTTCCCTCCGTTTCCAAGTCCACAGCCGCCCGATCCAGAGCCACAACCCAAGCCTATAAAACCGCTTCCACCGTATCCTACGCCACCCCTCGAACCTACGCCCGGCCCCATCCATTTTGGCGGTGGAAACAAACCCGGTCAAGGCGGCTGGGGCTTCGAGGGAGGTATAACTCCACCCGTTGGAGGTAGCCCAAATCCATTCCAGCCCAGACCGATAAACGGCGGTATAAATGTCCGATACAATCCGAGCCGCGACTGGGGCATCGGTGGTGGTGTGACTGTAATCGATATTGGCGGTCATCCCGAAACTAGATGGCGCGGTGGCATCATCGGGCGATTCTGACTAATCAAACAGCGTCTATGCAAATAGCGTTCGGTACGCACGAATTTAAACGTATCTGGTAAACTACGCCTAAATTCGTGCGTACCGAGCAATTAGCTGTTTCTTGAAAGGTATGTGATATTTTGATCCGCTTTAAGCGACATTGGGTCGTGGCAGCCGTTGTATTCGCATATGGCGAATGTGGTTATCTCAATGGTGCAAGGGCGCAAGCCCCCGTTGCGCCATCCGTTCTACCGACTGCGCCACCGCAAACGGCTCCATCAAGTCAACCGCCGTCGTGGGCGTCGGTCATTCCGGCATATGTGCTCTCGCCCCTCCGTATCGTTGAAGGGAATGGCGGCCCGGCGGTAAAGGTGCGACTGGAAAACAAAGCCGACGCCTACCTTGCTTTAGACACGGGATTGAGTGGCTGCGTATTAAGCTCATCAATGGCCCGCACACTCGGTCTGACCCCGCAGCCGTACAAAGGGGGGACGAACACCCCGAGCAATTTGAAGTATGTTCCGCTAAATCACGTTCAGTTTGGTCGCGCGGACTTTGAAGGCGCTTTCGTTGTGTTGGATAACGATAAGGGCCGAGTTGATGATCAACCAGTCGAAGGCGTCATCGGGTGCAGTCTTTTTAGTGAATGTGCCGTCGTGTTCGACTTCGAGCAAAACCAACTCATTCTGATCCCCGGAGGCAAACTGTCGGATAGCCAGCGCGCGGCGCTCGGCTTCGGCAAAACCACCCGCGTTTCGGGCACGACGGTTGAGAAGGACTACAACGATAGGTTATACGTGCCGCTTTCGGTCACACTTTCCCCAGAGGAATCGGTCAAAGATCAAGTTCTGCTGGACACGGGCAAGTACCACACGATTGTTGGCAACACTGCCAAGTTACGCGCCAAACCATTCGTCAACCTTAAAATGCGAAAAGCAACGGGCGACATAGATTTTCCGGTGCATAAAGCGCAGGCGGCTCAAGTGGGCGAGGCGAAGATCGAACCGTTCTTTAGCGGCATCACATCGAACCCAAGAGAAAAACCTTCTTTGGGTATGGATTTTCTTTCGCGCTTTCGCGTGCTGCTCGATTTTCCGGCGGGCGAAGTGTACCTCGCTCCGGTCCCAAGTCGCGCCCATTTCCCCACGCTTGCCGCGCGCGTCAATGCGGCGCAGCAGTTCGGGCAAGTGATCTACGAACCGACGGAACAAGGGGAATGGCGCGTCAAACGGGTTGACGCGCTGGCGGAAGGCGGCGAAGCGGAACTAAGACCGGGCGATATCGTGCGCGAGATAAACGGGCGCAAAACAAGCGGGCTGCCCACCGACGAGTTCAAAACCCTGTTTTTGCAAGCAAAAACGCTCAAACTCAGCCTGCTCCGCGATGGGAAAGACGTAGCCGTTACCATTAGTGTGAAAAAGTGAATAGAAGCGATACCGTTCTACCATGACCAAAAATCAGGGAAGTGAGTAGATAATACCACCAGAGGTGGACAAATTATGCATCTCGCCTGATTCAACCAAAGACACCGACAATATGACGAATAGAAAAGCCCTTCTCCGAAATGGAAGATGAGGTTTTCATTCCGGCTTGGCGTTCAACTCGTTGAGGCGCTTCAAGGTCGGCGCGCGTATCGAACGCGTGTTCGGGAACATGGTAATCACCAGTGACCACAATTTGCCCATGTAGTTGCTAAATGTATTGCTCGTCGCGCTGTAATTTGTCTTTGCGGTGAGTGCTTTGTCACGCGCCGTTTACTAATAGTTCTCCCGGCGATTTGACACCGCTGGCGAATTCGGGTCAGATTCCTGCCGAAGCAGGCACTGGTACAGCCCCCTGCATAACCTGCCAGAATAGCGAGCGGCGCGGACATACCCGTAACAGCGGTTTGCATTCCCGCCTGACGCTTTTCTTTGAGCCGGTAGCTGTCGCCACGAATGTTGACCACCGTGCAGCAGTGAAGCCGCCTGTCCAAAGCGGCTGAGGCCATCACCACATCGCCTGCAAACACTTCGCCCCACTCGCTGAACGCCTTGTTGCTTGTCAATATCACCGACTGGCCCTTCTCGTAGCGCGAACAAATCGCCTGAAACAAGGAGGGTGGTAAGGGCCAAATGCCACGGAGCTTGTGCGGGTTTGCCATGGTCGGGGGACAAAGCGGCGAAAAGTTCATCGGTGAAAAGGGCGGGCAGTTCCTCTCGGAGGGTCAGGTAGAGATTGCCTTTGGAAAAGGCGACGCGAGCAACCCGCTGTGTTTCCAGTGGTACAGGTGGAATGGAAGAGGGGCGCAGCGACATGGCGGAACTCCATGCAAGCAGGATGATCCCATTTTACCCGGCGGGCAGAATAGTGGTTCCGAATTCGCCACCAGTATCAAATTCACGGAAGAACCCCCTCTTCAAGCCACCTCTGTCAGAGGTGGCTTTGATCTGCTGCGGGCGCGGGTTTTGCACTGAACAGCCGCCTGAAAAACGGCGGAATCACTGACAAAGCGAAGGCTGAAACCAGTTCACAAAATTGTCAGGTGAACCTTAGAAGTGCGTAAGATTTGTCTTTGTTGACCACAAATCGGAGCGATTAGGCTTTATGTCTCTGCAAGCGTAAAGCAGGTTTTTTTGCGGGCGTGGTGAACATAACATCAGCCCAAAAGATTGCCACTATTCTTTGCACACGGTTCAGATGGCGGGCGTGTGATCGTTTATGCAGCCTGATGTCCCAGAATTTACCCTGCCCTTCGGTTTTGTCGTCGCACCTACGGGCGTACATAGCGGTAAAACCATACAGTTCTCGGAGTTATCGCTTCTTCTCAAAGTCGCACCAGCGGGTGCTACCCACCGCGATTTCCGCCGTTTGGTCGTCGAGGAAAATGTCCTCCTTAAAGCGACTTCTGCCAGCCGCTTAAACGTATTTCGTGCGCTGGCTCGGCTTTATGGCCTTCAAAACGACCTCCTGCTATTTCAAACCCTCCGATTCCTTTGGACCCATGCCGAGGCTGAGCGCCCTCTTCTTGCTCTGCTGCTGGCCGCTGCGCGTGATTCTGCACTACGGTATTCCTCACCAGTTATCCTCCAAAAACAGCCAGGCGAGTCGGTGACGGCATTAGAGATTCAAGTGGTAATTGCTGCTGCCTACGGGGAAAGATATGGTTTGAAAACACTAAGGAGCATGGCACAAGATTTGGGTGGGTCGTGGGTTCAGGCGGGGCATCTCACAGGTCGGTCTGCCAAGCGAAGGTCGAAAGCCACTTCCGGCCCGGCCAGCGTGACCTACGCCCTGCTGCTAGGTTATCTTTGCGGGGCGCGAGGAATACTGCTTTATGAAACCCTATGGAGCAAGTTGCTTGATCTGCCGAAAGAGGAAATAGACGCCCATGCGTTCGCAGCGGCGCAGCGGGGATGGCTTGACTACCGGCGTATCGGCGAGATTGCAGAAATAACGTTCCCACGACTGCTGGCGGGAGCTAAAGACGAGGAAATTGCATAACGAAATATGGGACAAATGGAAGAGTTGGTGCGGGCCTACGAGCGATTTATAAGTCTGCCGTGGGAGCCGAACCTTGCGGGGCCGCAGAAGGTTTGGTTCGTTTTGTATACCCCGTCCGAGGAACGTCGCCTGCGGGCGCGTATCGGCGAATTTGAACTGGCGACCAGAAAGCACCATCATAGATGGGCGCAACTGGATTTGACCGACGCTTTCGCCCAGTGGATGGCCGCGCAGAACTACCGAGAAAGTTATTTTGAATCGCCCGATGATTTGGAGCTGGTTCTGTCCCACTTCGGTGAGAAAATTGCCGAAGACGTCCGAAAAATACTCGCCGGAAATTCCGATCAAGAAACTGTGGTTGCCCTGAGCGGAATCGCCTCGCTTTTCGGGCTAACCCGCGTTTCCGAATTGGTGCAGGCGGTCGCCCCACAAATCGGGGGACGGCTCCTCGTATTTTTTCCGGGCGAACGCGACGGCAACCATTACCGCCTGCTGGATGCCCGTGCAGGCTGGAATTATTTGGCCGTTCCCATTACGGCAAGCAGCAAAAACGAATAAAGAAATCCATGATCCTTAACAAAGAACTCTTCACACGTGATCCTTTAACCTGCCCCATCCCAAACGACGGCGTGGCAAAGGTAGGTATTCCTCAGTCTCCTCAGGAATGGCAGGTGCTGCGCTATGAACTGGATACCTTCGTTTGCGAGGGGGAGTACCAGCGCGGATTGGAGCGCATTTTAAGCACCTACCTCCAACACGTCGGCGAACCGATGCAGCCTGCGGTTTGGGTGAGTGGCTTTTACGGAAGCGGCAAAAGCCATTTGGTGCGGGTTTTGGAATATCTATGGGGGGATACCCCGTTTCCTGACAACGCGACGGCGCGGGGGGTGGCCCAAATTCCCGACGAGATTCGGGCACACCTGCATGAATTAACGATCATGGGGCGCAAAAACGGCGGTTTATGGTCGGCGGCGGGGACGCTGGGTGCGACGCTCAACGAAGGCAGCCGTGAAACCACGGTTCGGCTGGGCCTTTTGGCTATCGTGCTGGCGGCGGCGGGTTTGCCGACCAAGTATCAAGAAGCACGGTTCATTCTCTGGCTCAAACAAAGCGGACTTTACGCCCGTTTTTGGGAAACGCTCCAACAAAATAGCCAGAAACCGGACGAGGAGATGCGCCATTTTTATATGTCGCCAGTGCTCATACAAAGTTTACGATCGGTTTACCCGGATTTTGCCGCTGACAACGCTTCGGCCCGCCTGCTGCTGCGCGAGCAGTTTCCCCTTGTCACGGATATTAGCAACGAAGAAATGCTTAATGTGCTGGGGGATGTGCTTGCCCTTCAATCCAACACGCCAGGCAAGATTCCCTGTACGCTTCTTGTTTTAGACGAAGTACAGCAATTTATCGGCGATAATGCCGACCGCACGGCGGCCATTCAGGAGGTTGTTGAAGCCTGCTCTGCCAAATTTGGTAGCCTCGTGCTTTTTGTGGCAACCGGGCAGTCCGCGATGCAGGCGAACCCGCAGCTTGCGCGGCTTCAAGGGCGTTTCACGGTGCGCGTTCAGCTTTCCACAACCGATGTGGAAACCGTGGTTCGCTCCGTCGTGCTGCGTAAGGCTCCCGATAAAGTCGCTTTGCTTCAAGAAACGCTTGATGGGGTCAGCGGCGAAATAGACCGTCACCTGCCCGGCACGAAAATCGCGCCCGAAGCCGCCGACAAAGTTTTTCTTGCCGCTGATTATCCGCTTCTGCCCACGCGACGCAGGTTCTGGGAGCGCGTGCTTAGGGCAGTGGACAAAGCAGGGACGTCGGGCCAACTTCGTACCCAGCTTGGCGTCGTTCACGCCGCCGCCCGCGCCGTGGCAAACGAGCCTGCCGGAAACGTCGTGGCCGGAGATTTTTTGTATGCACAGGTTTCCGCTTCGCTTCTACAAAGCGGCGTGTTGATCCGCGATATCGATGAGATCGTGCGAAAGCAGGACGACAACACGGAAGCTGGAAAACTTCGCTCGCGTCTCGCCGCCCTTGTTTTTCTTATCGGGCAACTCCCTTCCGAGGCCGGAGCCGATACCGGGGTTCGTGCTACCGTAAACACACTTGCCGACCTGCTGGTATCGGATTTGAAAACCGGCAGTGCTCCTATTCGACAACGTATCCCCGACCTTTTGCGGGCGATGGCGGACGAAGGTTGCTTGATGGAAATCGACGGCGAGTACCGTCTGCAAACGCGGGAAAGTGCCGAATGGGAATCCGTTTATAAAAGCCGGTTCGTTCACTTGATGGGCGACGACCTGCGTATTGCGTCCGACCGGGGAGCCGTTCTCAAGGCTACCGTCGGCAAAATACTTGACCGACTGTCTTTCGCGCAAGGGGACAGCAAAACCCCGCGCAAGGTTGAACTGCATTTTGGGGGCGATGAACCGAAAGCGGACACCGGGAACGTTCCGATTTGGATTCGGGACGAGTGGTCGGTGAATGAAAAAACGGTACTCCATGAAGCGCAGGCGGCGGGGCCGGACGGGGCCGTTGTGTTTGTTTTCCTGCCCAAGCGCGGCGTCGAAGATTTCAAAAAGGCACTAGCGGGAGCGGCGGCGGCACAGGAAACCGTCCAAACCAAAGCGGCCCCAACCACCGCTGATGGTTTCGCCGCCCGCGATGCCATGCGAAGCCGTCACGAAGCCCATGCGCGGCAGGTCGCCTCGCTCGTAGCCCTTATACTTAATGACGCCAAAGTTTTTCAAAGCGGCGGAAACGAAATAGCGCAGGCGGATTTGAAAGCCTCCGTAGAGGAAGCGGGGCTTGCCTCGGTGGTACGTTTATATCCCCGGTTCAGCGACGGGGATTACGCGGCGGCGAAATGGGCCAAAGTGGGCGAACGCGCCCAGCAGGGCAACGGCTCCGCGCTTTCGCTCATCGGTTGGACGAGCGACGACGATAAGCACCCCGTTTGCAAAAGTGTTCTTGATTTTGTCGGAACCATGGGTAAAAAAGGCAGCGAGATTCGCAAACATTTTATGTCTCTGCCGTTCGGATGGCCGCAGGATGCCGTAGACGCTGCACTACTCGTGCTCCTTGGCGGCAACCATCTTTCCGCTCAAATTAGCGGAACAACGACGGCACTCGCCACGCTCGATAATCGGAAAATTGCGCAGGCTGAGTTCCGGCGCGAAGGCGTTTCGGTTTCGGCGTTGCAGCGCGTGGCGGTACGTAAACTGTTGCAGGGCATGAGCCTTCCGGCAAAAAGCGGCGAAGAAGCAGTCACGCTTCCGCGCTATGTGGAGGGAATGGTTACTCTGGCTCACGCGGCGGGCGGGGCAAAGCCCCTGCCCCTGCCGCCGGACACGTCGCATTTGGAAATGTTGCGCGGGCTTACCGGTAACGATTTGGTGCTGGCGGTGTATGAACTGCGCGACCGGCTTGAAGACGAAGGTAAAGCATGGGCCGCCGCTAAGGAGAAAATCCGCGAACGGCAGAATCGGTGGCATCTTTTGGAAAGTCTGCTGAAACACGCCAAAGAAACGCCGCTCGTCTACTCCGAGGCCGCGCCGCAGGTGAACGCAATCCGGGAAGACCGACAGCTTCTCCATGACCCTGACTTCGTGCCGCCGCTTTGTGTCCGAATAGCAGATGCGCTTAGGACGGCGACCACCGAGGCACGCGATGCCCATTTGACGCGGTACGCCGAGCAGCTTGATGTGCTGCTTTTAAGCGAGGCATGGCAAAAGCTAAGTGACCCTGATCAGAAAGCTATTCGGCAAACGCATCAGCTCGGCTCCGTGCCGGAAGTGCATCTGGGAACCGAGTCGGAGCTAATCACCACGCTGGAAGCCCTGCCCATTTCCACATGGGAATCGCAAACGGCGGCTTTGCCCGAACGGGTGAAGCGGGCAATGGTTGAAGCGACAAAACGCTCGGAGCCAAAAGCGGTTTCTTTTTCCGTTCCGTCCGGTACGCTCAAAACAGAGGCCGACGTGGACGCTTATCTGACCACGCTTCGCGCCGCCCTGCTCCATCATGTCGGGGCCGGAAATCCCGTTGTTATCTAAGTCGGTTGAAATAGAAAAGGATATAAGGCTTCCATGCCACTTTATCAAGTTGATTTTACGGCGGCGTCCGCCGTTACTGTGCAGCCGGTTTCCTATGCGACCGAAGGCATTTTGGAAAGACAAAATCTGCAAAAACTTATCGCTGCAAATTTGGCATGCTTGGGCGATGATTTGCTTTTGATTACCCAATCCTTCAAAGAATTGGAGGGGAGTCTGCGTGAAGTGGATATTCTCGCCCTGGATAAAGAGGCGAATCTTGTTATTATTGAGTTGAAGCGCACCGAAGGTGGGGAGTATGCCGACCTGCAAGCCATTCGTTACGCCGGGATGCTTTCTTCGCTGGATTTTGAAGCAGTTGCAAAAATCCATGCTGGTGCAAATAAAAAAGAAACGTATGAGGCGGAGCAGATTATTCGTGATTTTTTGGGAGCAGTCGAAACGGACGTGCCTATTATTTCGGATAAACCCCGCATTTATCTTATTGCGCCCTCATTCTCCAAAGAACTGGCGATGACGTGTCTTTGGCTTATCAGGGCCGATATTGATATTCGTTGTATCAAAGCGAGTTTGTATAAAATTGGCACGGCCTATCACATGGATATTGAGCAAGAACTGCCTCAACCGACTGCCGAACAATATCAGTATCGCCTTCGTACCAAGCAAATTCAGCGGGAAGCCGTTGCGGTGAAGCAACAACTTCGTAAACGCGCCAACTGGGCGGTTCCCGCACTGCAAAAGAATGGAATTCTTACGCCGGGGACAAAACTTTGCCTGCGCCCCTACAAACATTATTTTGATTCTGTACCGGAAAGCGACCGGGAAGCTATTTTCCACGACAAAAGTCATGATGGCATTGAATGGAAGGGGCAAAAATTCAACCTGTCCACGCTAACAGCGCATATCTTCGACGTATACGCCAAGACGCAAACTAAGATCAACCCTACCGAAGCATGGCAGATTGATGGCGATAGCGTAAGCCTGTATCACCGTTCGGCGGCCCTTTCAGAATCGCAAGCCGACCTTACTGTCGATTTGGAAACTGAGGATACGGTAGAAATCGGAATGGGACAACCGACCGTATGACCGCCGTTAATTCCGCCCAGCGTAAACTGCTGGAAACCACCATCGTTGACGCCCGCGAGGCCGCCGAAGCCGCCGCCCGTGCCGCCTTAACGCGGCTTGCCGTTGACCAAGAAACGGCTTTTCTCGCCATGTCACCGGACGATAGATCCCTACGAAAATTGCTTCGCGCCGAGGCGCGCCGTTTGGGCAGCGACGGAACCGTGGAAAAGGGGTTCGCGCCGCTCGTGACCGAGGTCGCGTATCAGCAGTGGCATCAGATGCTTTTCGCCCGCTTCCTTGCCGAAAACGACCTACTTTTGTTTGAAGGGACGCCCGTCACCCTTTCCGACTGCGAAGAACTCGCGCCGGACTTCAACGAACCGGACGCTTGGGCGTTTGCGTCCCAGTGCGCGTCCGCGATGCTGCCCGGCGTGTTCCGAGTTCACGACCCCGCCCTGCGCATTCGGTTTGCGATTAACGAGCGGCAGGAAATGGAAAAACTTCTCGGTACTTTGCCCCCTGCCATTTTCAAGGCCGACGACAGCTTGGGCTGGGTGTACCAGTTTTGGCAGGCTAAAGCAAAAACCGAAGTGAACGCTTCGGGGCGCAAGGTGGGCGGCGCGGACATTTCGCCCGTAACCCAATTATTCACCGAACATTATATGGTGCAGTTTTTGCTGCACAATTCGCTGGGCGCGTGGTGGGCGGGCAAACATCCCAATGAGGAACTGCCAACCGACCTTTCGTATCTCCGCCGGGACGAAAACGGATTGCCTGCTGCAGGCGCGTTTTCCGGCTGGCCCGGAACTGCTAAAGAACTCAAAATCCTTGACCCGTCGTGCGGATCGGGGCACTTTTTAGTGGCAGCCTTCGCGCTGATGGTGCGCTTCCGTATGGCTGAGGAAGATCTTTCTGCGCCCGAAGCGGGCGATGCCGTTTTGCGCGATAACTTATTCGGTTTGGAACTCGACCCACGATGTAGCCAAATCGCCGCGTTCGCGCTTGCCCTTGCTGCATGGAAACATGGGGGCTACCGGCCCCTTCCCCTCCCGAACGTGGCTTGTTCCGGTATCCGGTTAGGCGGTGACATAAAAGACTGGGCACGGCTTGCTGAAAAAGATGGGAAACTGCGGGCGGTTCTTGTTCAGTTGCGCGAATTGTTTGCCAATGCTGCTGACTTGGGCAGCCTGATTGACCCGACTACCGTGGGGTTACAGCCCGCCCGCCGTGCCGTGAATGCCACCTTCTCTGTAGTGGCAGCAGAGGCTGGACAGGGATCACTGATGGAAGTCGCCCAAAATGAACGGGAGTACGCAGGCGAGCCATTGGTGGAAGCGGAGCGTGTTCTTGCCAAACTATCCGAAGCCGCCGAGCGGTTCGGCGACGATGCCGACGAGTTGCCTATTTTCGGCGATGCGGCAAACGAAGCCGTGCGTGCGGTGAAACTGCTAGGCGAGAAGTACCATCTGGTCATAACGAACGTGCCGTATTTGGGTCGTGGCAATCAAGGCGAAATACTACGCAATTTTTGCGCGAAACACTACGCTGGCACAAAAGAAGATCGTACACAAGCAGATGCAAAAGCAGACCTTGCCACGGTTTTTGTGCGCCGGTGCTTGCAGTTTTGCGTCTCCGGTGGCTCCACCGCATTGGTGACACCGCAAAACTGGCTGTTTTTGGGGTCGTATGCGTCGCTTCGCGGCTACTTGCTGCGGCAAAAAACGTGGAACGTGGTTGCGCGGCTTGGACCGGGTGCGTTTGAAACCATTAGCGGCGAGGTCGTGAACGTTGGGCTTTTCGTGCTGACGAACGCCGCGCCAAAAACCGGCTTTGTCGCGGGAACGGAAGCCAACCCCTTTTTACGCCCAAACCGGGCGCGGCAATGGCTGGAAGATTTCTTTGAAAAAAACGCGAACCGTTTTTTATCGCCGCCGAGTGATTTGTTCACCGAACGGCTGCATCAGTTCCGAAACGAAATGGACGAATGGCCCGAAGCATATCCCGGCGAACGGGAACTATGCCGGAACAATGTGAAGGCACATGAGGACGAATTAGCGCAGGACGAAGCGCATAGCGCAACCAAATTTTTCGGTTTGGACGTGTCCACGCCGCGTATCGCCCGCGAAAAAGACGAATTGTTGCGAACCGTGCCCGTACAGATGGTGGCGCAGAGGGCGCAGTTAAATAACCCTGATGCCCGTATTTCGCTTGACGAACACAATGGGGGCGAACTTTTAGAAAGATACGCTCATGGAGTTCATGGGTTAGGCACAAAAGATGGCCCACGCTTTGTCAGATGTTTTTGGGAAATCTGCGACAAGGGAAAAGATTGGGAGTTTATGCAGGGTAGTACCAACGAAACGGTACTGTGGGGGGGTATGGAACACATCGTGTTCTGGCAAGAGGGCGAGGGTATCTTGCATGAATTAGGTCGTTCGGGCGGGGCCGTTTTAGCTGGCGGTATAGCGTGGGGAAAAGCCGGTGTTTCTGTGAATCAAATGAACCGTCTTCCCTGCACATTGTTTGCTGGCGACCTCTTCTATAAAGACACTGCCGTGGTGTTACCTCATGAACCAAAGCACTTATCACCGATTTGGGCTTTTTGCTCATCGCCTGAGTATAAGGAAGCTGTTAGAAAAATAGACCAATCATTGGCAGTCACTTGCAACACATTAGTGAAAGTACCATTTGACCTCGCCCGCTGGCAAAAAATCGCCGAAGAAACTTACCCCCACGGCTTGCCCGAACCCCATTCGGACGACCCGACCCAGTGGTTGTTTTCCGGCGACCCCGCCCGCGCCACCACCCAATCGGGCGACGTGCTACAAGTCGCAGTAGCCCGCCTTTTGGGTTACCGCTGGCCTCGCCAAACCGGGGCCGAAATCCCCGGTGTCGGCCTGCTTCCCGATGACGGCCTTTCTGAATGGGCCGATGCCGACGGGATCCTTTGCTTACCCTCGGTCGCCGGAGAACAGGCCGCCGACGTGCGGCTGCGCGCACTGCTTGCGGCTGCGTTGGGGACGGGCGATGCATTTGCCGCCATTGAACGCCTCCTGTTGGACGCGGGCTATGGCGGCAAAACGCTGGAAGACTATCTGCGCGATGGGTTTTTCGCCGCGCATTTGAAGCGGTTCCACAACCGCCCGTTTGTATGGCACATTTGGGACGGGCGTAAAGATGGCTTTTCCGCCCTTGTCAACTACCATAGCCTGACCCGCACCAAGCTGGAAAAACTGATTTACACGTATTTGCTCAACTGGATAAAGCGGCAAGCCGACGACGAAAAGAACGACGTTCCCGGCGCGAACGCTCGCTTGGTGGAAGCCCTGAAACTCCAAAAACAACTGGAAAGCATTTTGCATGGCGAACCACCCTTTGATATTTTTGTCCGGTGGAAAGACGCGGCCCACCAGCCGATGGGCTGGGAGCCGGATTTGAACGACGGAGTGCGCTTAAATATCCGGCCTTTTGTAGAAGCGGGCGTTTTGCGCGTTAAAAAGCCGTCCATCAACTGGAACAAAGACCGAGGCACCAACCCCGACGGTTCGCCCTATGGTTCGGAACGTCTCAATGATTTGCATTTAACACTGGCGGAAAAGCGGGCGGCGCGGGAATTGAGGGATTAAATTTGTCGAACAAACAAGAAAAGGCGAAAACGGCCACGGAGTCACCTGAAGCAGGGCCATTTGTCCACCAGAACTGGCGTGCGGAACAAGCGGGAGAACCCTCAAAAGTCGCGTATCAATTCCCTATCTTTACGGACGCTGACGTATCAGGCTATATCGCCGATGGATACGATTCGTATCAGTTGAACTACGAGAGCTTACGCGGCTTTTCGCTGAGGGGGCAGCCAAAACATGAAATGAGTAAAGTGGGCGACGAGGTGGTTACAAAAATATGAACGTCTACGAGGCGTTAGTAGCCGCGTTACGAAAGGCGTCGGAATACAACAAAGCCGATCAAGTGTTCCCCACTTGTGTCCTTTGGACGGACAAGGAACGCCAGTGGGAAACGTTGCTGCCTCGACTAAGAGAGTCACTGCCCATCATCACGTTGGGCGACTATATCCCTGCAATGCGTACCGGCCCTGCTATCTGGCTACGGTGCATGATCGCACGCACTTTGCCAGACATGGACTACTGGGCCGACAGCGAAACCCCGATTCTGTATCTGCCGGGTGTCAGTCGTCAGGAACTGCGGGCGGTCGAGGACTGTCCCCGCGCCCTCCAACCGCTTGCCGAACTTCAGTACCGGGGCGTGTTCTTCACCCAGAAAAATGCGAAAGATTGGACGATCAATGCTTTCCTTGTGTCCGCTGATGGTGGCCTTGGTATCCCGGTGGGAACCGATACCGCGACCCGCGAAGCGATGCAGCGTGCGCTTCTGCCGCTGTCGCAGGAGACGGTCGCCGCCCTGCAAAAAGAGGCTCCATTAACCGCCGCCAAGTTCAATAGTCTTCTAAACCCAGAACCGGTTCGTAATTTGCTCCTTTATTTAGATGACCCGAAAGGCCAGAAAGCGGCGCGTGATCCACTGGCATGGTCTGCGTTTCGGGCTATCTGCAAAGAGCAGTTCGGTTATGACCCCGAAGCGGACGGTGAACTAACGGGAGCACGTTTGCTGGGTGGGCGACAAGGCGAATGGGACACCGTTTGGCACCGCTTCGCCGAGGCTCCCGCTAAATACCCGCGTTTGCCCGAATTACTGCGCCGTGCGCGACCCAAAGGCGAGGGTCTTTTTCACGATCCGTCGTCGTGGCCCCAAGATAATGAGGACGGGGAGGCCGATTTGCGTGCGGGTCTATTTGCCTTGAAAGGGATGATTCCCGGCGCGGCCCGCGACGTCATTCGGGGATTGGAAATAACGCACTCGATACGCCGCGATTGGGTTTGGGGCGAATTGGGATACGCACCGCTTGCCGCTTCATTGCCTCCTCTTGTTGCTCTTGCTGGAACCACGGAAACCGCGTTAATCGGCGCGACCCCGGACGAAATGGCAAAAGCCTATGTTGCGGGTGCATGGAAAGCGGATGCCGCCGCGCTCGATGCATTTGTTCTTGTGGACAAGACCGAGGATGTCGATGCCGTGAAGGCCGCCATCGACGCCCTTTATCGTCCCTGGCTACGCGCCGCCGCCGAAGTGTTTCAGGCCGCTGTCCAAGTGTATCCCTTACCCGAACCTCCCCCGCCCGGTAATGTCTGCCCACCTAAACTGGGTCGCTGTTATCTTTTTGCCGACGGACTGCGCTACGACTGCGGTCAAAAATTGGCTCACGTTCTTGCGGGCATGGGCCTGAGCGTCCAGTCCGATTGGGTGTATTGCGCCCTGCCCTCTGTCACCCCGACGGCGAAGCCCGCCGTCACGCCCGTCGCGCCGCTTTTCGGCTCCGGCCTGGAACTGACTCCGCGTGTGCTTGGGGACAACGCGAACGTTTCCGCCGAAATCGTGCGACGCGAACTCGTGAAGGCGGGATACGAGGTGCTTCAAGGCGGTGACACCGGAACCGGAACCAATGGTGGCTGGACGGAATTGGGCAACATTGACGCCTACGGGCACGCACAGGGCTGGATGCTCGCACGACGTATTCCCGAAGAGGTGACAGCTATCGCGCACCGCATCCGCACTCTTTTGGAGTCCGGCTGGACGGAAATACAGGTAATTACCGATCATGGCTGGCTCCTGCTTCCGGGTGGATTACCCAAAGCGGAGTTACCCGAACATTTGACCGTACTTCGCAAAGGGCGGTGCGCCCGCCTGACAACAAACGCGGACACTGACCTACCCACGGTTCCTTGGCGGTGGGACGGGAACGTGCGTATCGCCGTCGCGCCGGGTATATCGTGTTTTACCTCCGGCAAAGAGTATGAGCACGGGGGAATATCACCGCAGGAATGCGTCACCCCTGTTCTCACTATCCGTGGCGTTGTTCCGGCAGCACCCGCAGCAGAAATCAAATCCGTCCGATGGGCTGGCTTACGCTGTAAGATACAGGCGGAGGGGGCTGTTCCAGGTACGCTGGTGGACATCCGCTCCAAGCCCGCTGATTCGGCAAGCACCGTGGCGGCGGCTCCGAAGCCAGTCAATGCCGAAGGTCAGGCCTCACTTGCGGTGCCGGATGACAGTTTGGAGGGACAAGCCGTGACGGTCGTGCTTCTTGGTGGGGAGGGGAATATAATCGCGCAAATGCTTACTTTGATTGGGTCAGACTAACCGGATGGAAATGGATGAACTGGATAAATTGGCCGCCGAAGCGTTCGATGGCTACATCGTTCGTAAGGATTTGGTACGAAAATTCAAGGGCCAGTACCCCGTTCCGACTTATGTTGCCGAGTTCCTGTTGGGAAGATATTGTGCGACCACCGACGAAACCGAAATTGCCGAAGGGCTTCAAATCGTTGAAAAACAGATGCGGGAGCGCACCGTGCGGGCGGGCGAGGAAGAACTCTTCAAAGCGCAGGCCCGCGAAAAAGGCGCGGTCAAGGTCATCGATCTCATCACCGCCCGCCTTGACGCCGCGACAGATTCCTACCTTGTCACCCTCCCCAGTCTGCGCCTCCAAGACGTGCGTATCGATGCGGAAACCGTGGTCGCCCACGAGCGAATGTTGACGGGCGGCTTTTACGCTGAAATTGATTTGGAATATGACGCCGCTATCGCCCAGCAGAAAAACGGCAGACCGTTTGGGGTTCGGGGATTACGACCCATTCAGCTTTCAAAGCGCGGCCTCCTTGACGACTTCGCCCGTGGGCGTGCCGCTTTTTCTACCACGGACTGGAAGCGGTTCCTGCTTCGCAGCGTGGGCTTTGAGCCAGACGAATTGTCGCCCCGCGCTCAAGATATTTTGATCCTGCGTATGGTTCCGTTTGTCGAGCGCAACTACAACGCCGTGGAACTTGGGCCGCGCGGCACAGGTAAGAGTCATCTCTACCAGCAGATCAGCCCGTATTCGCATTTGGTTTCCGGCGGCAAGGCGAGCGTTGCCCGGATGTTCGTCAACAACCAGAACGGTCAGCGTGGCCTCGTCTGCCAGTACGATGTTGTCTGCTTTGACGAGGTATCCGGGGTGTCGTTTGACAGCAGAGATGGCGTGAATATCATGAAGGGCTACATGGAAAGCGGCGAGTTTTCCCGTGGCCGTGAAAGCATCCGCGCCGACGGCGGCCTTGTTATGGTAGGCAACTTCGATGTGGACGTGGAACACCAGCAGCGGGTCGGGCATTTGTTCGGGCCAATGCCCACCGAAATGCGCGACGACACCGCTCTCATGGATCGCATTCATGCCTACGTACCGGGCTGGGACGTGCCCAAATTGCACACCGGGCTTTTTACTTCCCGGTTCGGCTTGGTGTCGGATTTCCTGTCGGAGTGCTGGAGCCGCTTGCGCATAGAAAACCGCCTTGCCAGCGTTATGGGGCGCGTGGAGTATGGCGGTGCATTATCCGGGCGCGACACCAACGGCGTTAATAAAACCGTAAACGGCTTACTCAAAATTCTACACCCTTCTCCCGACGCTCTGATACCCGAAGAAGATTTGGAATGGGCCGTGCGGCTTTCATTAGAATGCCGCAGGCGTGTTAAGGAGCAGCAAAAGCGCATCGGGAGTGCGGAGTTCCGCAACACGCAGTTTTCCTACCGTATGGGCGTGGACGGCGTAGAAACGTTTGTCTCCACGCCTGAACTTCAAAACCCGGAAGGCATTGGAAATGATCCTTTACCACCCGGCCATGTTTGGGGCATCAGTCCAGGAGGGCAGGATGAAGCCTCCGGCTTGTATCGCATTGAAGTAAGCAGCGCGGCGGGCGGCGGCAACGTGCGCATCACCAATGTCTCTCCGCCTGGTTCGCTCCGCGAGTCTGTGCAAACTGCCCACCAGAACCTGCTTGCCCCGAAGCGCGAGCTCGTCGGCGACCGGGACGCCCGTCAGCACGAATTGAACGTGCAGGTGCGTGCGATGGACGTATCCAAAGGGGGAGCACTTCTCGGCGTCCCCATCCTTCTATCTTTTGTATCAGCGATGCTGGAAAAGAGCCTGCGCGGCGGTCTCGTCGTTGTAGGGGGCCTCAGCGTGGGCGGTTCGTTCGAACCCATTTACAACGCTGTCGCCGTCGCGGAAATTGCGATTGAGAAGGGGGCACAGAGCGCACTGTTTCCGGTATCTGCCCGCCGCCAGCTTTTCGACCTTTCCGACGATATGGCCGCAAAACTCAACGTCGTTTTCTATACCGACCCTCGTGACGCTTTATTAAAGGCACTTACTGAGCTTTGATTCGCGCAGGCTGTACAGCCATTAATACAGCCAGTAGCTTTGGATTCCCCTTGGAAATGTTGGACGTATTAGACAATTAATTCATGGACGCGGAGGTAATTTGAACAACCACAATTATTATGGAGGAGTTACAAGTGATTTCGTAACTGCGCGATCAACCGACATTTTACCACTGTGGCTATGCCACCTGTTGCCACATTCCGCCCCGTCGCCTTGCTTAGTCCTATCGTAGAAGAAGTGGCGCGGTTCAAAGAGACTTACTTCAAAGAATACACGGTTGAGCTTTGAGACGACTAGGCGTAAGAGCGCCCGACCACACCTCGTTCGATTCTACTACCTAATCGGAGGGCACAAGCGGCACAAACGCAAACAAGACGGGCTGAAAAGAAACGAGGTTACGCTTCCCGAACTGGACGGACAAGCTGTTGAGGAAGCGTGGGAAACGGCTCGTGAAGCAATTTTACCTTCTCCATGAGTTCGATTGCTATCCGCTCTGCCCAGCCATGAAGGACTGACGAGTTTTTGTCAGTCTTTTTTGTACTCCCAGAACCACTTTCCAACGGTTTGAAGGACGGCATTTTCCGCCATTCTTCTTTGGCTTCCCGCATCACATCCAGATACGGATGCACGTCCAGCAGAAGCGTTTTTCCCGCCAGCACAAACCGGCTGCCCAGCATCTCCAATATCCGTCGCTGCACGTTCGGCTCACCCATCAGGAACTGCGCGCGGGCGTGAACCGCATACCCAATCACGTTTTCCGCCGTTTCCATGACCTGATCTACCTCCTGCTGCGATTGCTCGGCGGCTTGTTGAAGCTGTTTCACCTCGCTTTGCAAACGGGTTCGCTCCGTTAGGTATTCCTCATCACTTATCAGGTCGCGGGCGCGCATTCCCAGTAAGTTCTGCAACTGCTGGTTCGCCGTCACGATGGCCTTGTGCTGCGAAGCGTTCACCTCCTGCGCGCTTTGGCCCTGTTCCCGCAGAAACCGCTCCACCACCTGCAAAAGAAGCGGCTCCAAGTCCGGCGGCAGGGTCAATCCGTCCAGAAGGCGCAACGCTTGCTCAATGAGCAATTCCTGCCGGATGCCTTTGCGGTCGCAAATGCCCCGGCTGTTGGTACAGTGGTAATACACGTGCCCTTTGGCGCGCGAGGCCGTTATCATACAGCCGCACGTGCCGCATCGAATCAAACCCGTGAGCGCGAAGGCGTACTTTTGGGCGAATCGCTTTTCGGTCTTGCCCAGAATGCGCTGGATGGCGTTGAACTCGCCTTCGGTTAAGAGCGGCGTATGAACGCCCCAATAGGCCATCTCTTTTTCTCGGCACAAGCCGTAATAGAAGGGGTTGGAAAGCAAGTCGTAGAACGTGGTGCGGGACAGCGGCCCGCCGCCCGTCCGCTTGGTTTGCCGCGTTTTGTAGCCCCACTCCTCGTTGAGAGTGTGAAGTACCTGAACGGGCATCAGGGTTTGGCCCAGAACCAGATCAACGGCCTTGCGGAGCAGGGGGAAGCGGTCGGGATCGGCCTCAATAGTTTTTTCCACGACGTTGTTTCGGTAGCCTTCGGGCGCGCGGTGCGGGTAGTGCCCTTTTTCCCGCTTGCTGTTGAGACCCCGGCGCACGTCTTTGGACAGCTTGTCCACGTAGTACTTGGACTGACCGAAAATCATGCCCAGCATGAATTTGCCTTCGGGCGTGTTTTCAAAGGTGTAGGATGAGGCGAACAGCAAGGTTTGCAGCTTGTTCCGGTCGAGTAGGTCAAGAATCCAGCCGCCATCGACGGCGTTGCGGGCGAGCCGGTCGGGATGCCACGCGATGACGCCATCAGCTTTTCCTTTTTCAAGGAGGCTGACCATCTGAGCGAAGCCTTGCCGGGTTCCCTGCGCTTTTGCCGAGCGGGCTTCATGGATAACCCGAATGATGCTCATGCCGTTTGCGTCGGCGACTTCGTGGCACAAGCGGATTTGGTCGTCGATGCTTTGCACCTGCCGATCTTCGCTTTCCGTCGATTTGCGGGCATACAAAATAAGGCGCGTGCCGACGCCGTTGCTTGCAAACGTTTGTTTAGGAAATACCCGCGCGCTTGTCGCGCCGTGGATGGGGTTTATTCGCGCCGCTGGATTGGGTGCTGGATTGGACGCGCTGGTTTCGTTTATGGAGTTCATGGCCGCCGGTTAAATAATAAACCTGCACCAGATGGGTCAGGCGTGCTTTTGCCTCCTCATAGGGTAAATCTACACCAAAGCGACGGGAATACAAGCACTGGAAGGCGGCAACTTCCGCATCATTGGGCTTGGGCAAAGCGGCAGATTTAAGACTAGGCATAGGCGTATCTTTTGTGGATAGGGATGATAGCGCGTTGATGGAGAGTTGAGAGGTTTTGCCCACGTTGCCCCGACCAAGCCGGTGCTGCAACCTCCGCTGCATGGGCGCAAATCGCGGCAGAAGATAACGCCGTTTAACCGGTCAATGGCGAAGCAAAATCCTCGTATGCAACCGAGGTTGCGCGGTTGTTGGGCCATGTCCCATAATGCGGAGGTCGGCTAAAACCGAACAGGAACCGAACATGAACTATTCATTAAACTGCAAGCAGAGAGAACAAGACTCTTCCGCTTGGAAAGGAGACCCATGTCCGCAGCCAACACCGCGAGCAATCCGACCGCTAACCCGCCGATTTCTCTGCCGGTTCCACAACTCGATCCGCCAGCAATCGTACAGAATAGGCTGCCCGCTATCATGGCGCACACGTTCTGGTACGCCTTTGAGCCGCAGGCACGGCTCGCTAAAGACGCGGGCGTTTCGCGCTCCACGGTCAGCCGCCTCATCACGGGCAAAATTAATCCGTCGTTTCGACTCGTGCAGGCGATAACCAGCGCATTAACCAAGCGTCTCAATGACACGATGGACGTGCCAATGACCGCGCCGCTTGACCCGCGCGAAGTGTTCAGCACCGACGGCTACTATCCCACCGCTTCCGTGTGTGAACTTGCGGGTTGCTCTGGTTGCTTACCCGAAGAAGCCTACGACCGGCACAACGTTCGCAAGCCCGAATACCGCCGTATGAAGCCCGGCGATTGGTGTCGCGCTCCCAAACGAACGGAACCCGTTGAACAAACTGCTCCAGCATAGCTCGACCAATCGCTCCTCATCTGCTACGCTAATTCATTCTAACCAAAGCTGCCCAAGGTAGCGCACCTATGGTACGAACTTCCACACCAACCCGAACCGCTCCGGCAAAGGAAAACTCAGGCATCCAGTCTCAGCAGCATTTACGAAGCGCGCTGCGGGCGCAACTGATTGAGCTGCCGTTCGCCCCGTTTGCTTCCTGCATTTGTGATTTGCTCAGGGCCGAAGGCTACGCCGATATTCGGCTTGCCGGACGCGCAACCTACCGGGGTCGGAATAAAGAAGGCGGCTATGACATCGAAGCGTTTTTGCCCTCGCCCCTCGGACAAAAAGCAGCGACGGGAGGGGGCGTTCTAAAACGCAAAGTCATTGTTCAGGTCAAGCAGTTTCCCCATGAGGTCAAGGTGTACCAGCGTACGCTCGATGCCTTGCGGGGCGCGTGCCTCCGAACCGGCGCGATTGAAGCGATTCTGATCACCACGAGCGACTTTTCGCCCATTGTTCGGAACGTAGAATGCTCGCTTCGGCGCGAGGCCAGCGGCAGCAGTCTCGCCCCGGTTCATTTGCTGAACGGGGACGCACTGGTGGAGCGGCTCATCGCCCATCGTATCGGTGTGCGGGAAAACGTTCCAAGCCAGCCGGAACTATCGCTGGACTTGGACTACTTTGCCCGATTGATAGAACCGGAGCGGTCTGAACCATTTAGACACCCGCCGCTTCATGTCCGTGTGTCGCGTACACAAACCGAAGTCACCTTGATCCTGCCGCTGACGCTGTTTGGCACTTTGCCCGAAAATAGCGAGAAGAATAGTACGAAAGGAGGCGCATGACGTGGCGTACCCATGTGCTCGGCGGCGTGGCAAGTCTTTGGATCCTTGCCGCCGTTCCCGGTGCGATAAACAGCGACAGCGTAGCGGGCAACCTCGGCCTGCTGGCAACCCTTGCCACGATGGGCGCGTTGCTTCCCGATCTTGACGCAAGCGACAGCAAGCTGCGGCACCTCAACTTAGGCATCGGCTTTGAGCCGTTCTCATTGCCCGGTCGCCTCATGAGCACGGTACTCAGCCACAGAGGTTTGCTCCATTCGGGAATTGGCATCGGCCTATGTGCCGTCCTCTTTGCCCTCCCGCTCGGCTTGTGGCTTGGCTGGCAGACGGGAGCCGCTTTGCTTATCGGCTACATCAGCCACATCGCCCTTGACGGCTGTACCCGAACCGGGGTTCCGCTTCTATACCCAATTAAGATTAAGTGGTGGCTATTGCCTGCAGCGTGGCGGTTTGTCACCGGGAGTACCGCCGAGGACGCTCTGCTTGCACCGCTTGCGTTCCTCGTGGCTGCCCTGCTGCTCAGTCAACTGCTGCGCGGCGTGATCTACGGGGGGCTATGAGCGGCGCGATAGTCGCCGCATTGCAAAACAAAGAAACCATCCGCCTGATCAACCGTTCGTGTGAGAACATGACGGAACTTGTCGAGAACAGCATTGATCTCATCGTGACCAGTCCGCCGTATTGGATCGATCCCAACGATAAGGCACTTGGCCCTGCCTTGCTGCGAAACGACAAGCGCGACACGCCGCAAACCTATGACGAGTTGGTGGCGCTGTTGGAACGCTGTTTTGCCGAGTGCTTGCGCGTCCTCAAACCGGGTGGCATCGCCGCAGTCAATGTCGCTTCCACGCTCGTTAAAGGCCGGTACTTCGCGCTGCCGTTTCACCTTGCGACTCTGCTTGAAAAACAGGGATGGACGATCAAGGAAGAAATCATTTGGCGGCGGTGGCGCGGTTGGGATCGGCGCGGTGGTGTGGTCATCCAGAACCCATACCCCGGCTGCTTCTACCCCAACCGCATCTTCGAGTACGTCCTGCTTTTTAGCAAACCGGGCGGGCCGTCGATCTATCAGAACAGAACATCAGAGGAAAAGGAAGCGAGCCAAATCATCGTGGACGACTTGCTGTACCACGAGATCAATAACAACATCTGGAACATCCTGCCCGTGCAGCCGCAGCAGAGGTCGAAAGCGGCAAACACACTGCGACCACATCCGTGCCCCTATCCCGACGAGCTAGCGTACCGGCTCATCACGCTGTACTCCTACAAAGGGGATGTGGTGCTTGATCCGTTCAGCGGCAGCGGCACGACCGCCAAAGTTGCGTCATTGACCGGGCGGCAGTTCGTGGGCTACGAGCTAAACCCGGACTTCATCGCCTTGACCAAACACCGTTTAGCCACGGAAACGAGTCTGCGGCGGGAACGGCGTATCGCTCGCTTTGAAACCCTTTCTGAACCCATAACGGCAATTCAAACATGATTATCCAAACCATGCCCGCGCCGCCTGCGGCTCCTGCTCCCGACCCGTCCGCAACGTGCCGGGAAACCATGCGCCTGCTCCGGCGGATGCTTGCAAGGCTTCCGTGGGCGCGACTGCCCTTTGCCCGGCGGCAACGCATGATCCGCGAAGTTCAACGGCTTCAAAGCGACCTCAACCTTGCCCTGCTCATCTTGGAAAAGGGACAGCCGCCAAAACAAGAAGATCATTCCATGTAGTCGGGAGCGCAAACTAAAACGTATTCAACCATTCTCTAAATCAAATGCCTATGGTTCCTTTTATGATGTCCGCAGGAGAGGCCGATGCAAAAGTTGATCAAGAACCAAACGTAGCCGCGCCATTCGTCGTGGAGCATCTGCGGCGCAACGTCATGCCCAGCGGCTCCTTCACCCCCGACGCGCAGCTTGTTCTGACTCGCTTATTCCGTACCAGCGGCTTGCTTGCCGCCTTGCCCGACAACGAAACGCGAAGTCTTCTTGCCTTGCTCGCGTTTCTGTCGGCGAACGGTCGGATCGAGGCGACAGCGGCGCAGGTTGCCGACCTGCTGAGAGTGAGCGAGGCCAAATCGCTGGATCGCCTGCGGCGACTGTGCCGGATGCGCTGGCGGGGAGAACCGGTGGCTTATGAGTGGTCGCGGGAGAATGGGATTGCCACGTTTGCCGTTTCCACCCATGTGGCCGGGGTTCATCGACCAGAAAACACCAACCAACCAAGCGCGAAAACCGAAGAGCCATCTCCTTCAGTAAGTTTATCCATCGCTGGCAGGGAAGCGATTCTGTCGCATAGCCGCACTGCCTACGGTCGCCCGCGCGCTGAGGTGGAACAGGAGATCGCGGAGCAACTGGGCTACATGACAACGACCACGAACGAAGGTATTCACAAAAACGATCCGGTAGCACTGCGTCTGCTTGCGCTGGGGGTAGCCCGCGAACAGGTTGACTTGCTGCTTTCAAGCCACACTGAGCAGGAGATCACCGACCAGTTGGACTGGCTGCCCTGGCTGG
>CAXTBP010000007.1:41652-58599 GCA_964241985.1 uncultured Armatimonadaceae bacterium
GGGGGGCCAAGAACCCGGCCCGCTTTATCGTTGCGGCAATTCAAAACAAGTATGATCCGCCCGCCCGTGTCCGCTTGGAACGCGCGATTGCCGCCGAAGAAGCGGAAGCTGCCGAGCAGAAGCCTGAACCAATTCTACCCGCGCCGGAGGCCCTCACCGGCGATTTACCCATCGGCGGATCCGCCGTATTGGTGTTGCCTGATAGCAACGGATCGTCCACGCAAATCGAGGAATGACCGCGGACACAACGGACATATCGGCAAGGCAGCATCTCCGCGTGCTACTGCCCGTTCTTCTGGTGGACGAGGTTTTACCAATGCTCAAAGACACGGAACTGCGCGTGTTGCTTATTGTGTTACGCCAAACCCATGTCGCGGGCAAGGAAACCGACAAATGCTGGCTGACGCACCGCGAGCTATGCCGCCGAACCGGGCGGGCAAGCGAGGCGGTATCGGGTGCGGTGGAGAAACTGGTGGATAAGGGTCTTCTCTGCGTCACGGACGAAGCGGGCAGAAGGCTTCACACAACATCACAGCGGCAGCAAATAATGGGTCGCCATTTTTACCGCGTTACGTACCTTAACAACAAAGCACACAGCATTGATCTAAACACCGACTGTTATACGCCAAAATGGGCCGCAGGAAAATCGAAAACCATAGAAGATATAAATAAACCCTATAGTCTTCGGAAAACCGAGGGGGTGGATATCTTGCCAACAATATCTCTTTCTCCGGAAGAAAAGCACCGAATTGAGGCGGAGAAAGCACGCATCCGGGAAAATCTTCAACGGCTTTCACCGGGCGTATAAACCCATCGAAACTACGTGGGGAAGGTCAGTGACTTCGGCTGTACTTGGAGAAGTGAATAGAAGTCGCATTCCAACGCAATGGCAAGCGCCAGTAGTTCCAAATCTGACACGATGCGCCGCCGGGACTCAATGCGGTAAATATCAAAGATCGTTGGGTTCCATCTTCCGCCGGTGATGGCAGCAAGCTTGGCACACAATACGTCCTGCGTGAAATCGAGTTCTTTGCGCCTTGTTTTTACTTGAGGGCCAACAAGATTTTGATGATTGTCTGATGTACGCAGGCGGGGCGCACCGTGCGGCATGGGATCACCTGCTGAAAGAAGCGTTGGTTAAGATGCCCCATTATCGTAAAAAACTCGGTCTTAAAGTTGACCAAGTGGTCAACTTGCACGGTATAATTTGCTTGTATAGCAGTGGCGTGATACATCTCGCCGAAGGGAGTAGCGGGTATGAAGTACGAGAGCACGACGCCACGAATACGCGAACTACAAACCGCTGATGAGGTGGAACTCCTTATTGCCTTGTTCTCGCGTATTGCTGGCGAAGAAGGCTGGCAGCCAGGCGGTGAGCTTGAGGCGCACATCAGCCGTTCCACTTACTTCGGTTTATGGGCGAACGAGGCGTTCGTCGGGGGCTTACAAATTGTGCACCCAGAACCAGCAACCGGTAATCTGTCCTGCCACCGGGTATGGCCAGAACTGGATGTACAGGCTTTGATAGGTGGTACAGGTAAGATCGCCCATATCGCGGTCATGGCCATAGACAAACCGTGGCGCGGCAAAAACGGCGGCTTGTTCTGGCATTTAGCTGTTGCGATGTGGCGCTACTGCGTTGATAGTGGAATCACCGATTTGTTTCTCGAAACCACGCCCAGCACCCTCAAATGCTACCAACGATTAGGTTGGCCCCTGACTGTTTGCGGCCCACTTCGGATGCACTGGGGCGAGCCGTGCTACCTGACCCGCCTCAACGTACGTGAGGTCGCTGGATCGCTGACCGAACGGGCGACACGCTCTGACCTGTACCACCGCTTGCTTCTTGAGGCCATTCAGAGAAATCCTGCCGCCAGCATGAGCAAAGATATTGCCCTGATTTAATCGGAATTTAGTCGGCGATTAATTAGTCGTTCATAAGTTGACGGACTTGCATTAGTGAGGGACGATAACTGCAGTATCAACCATCAACACCCTGTATGACGCTACCGCTGCTGATGATTCCGCTGTCGCTGGTCAACTTGCTCTACTACCTGAGTTTCATCCTGCTCCTCGGCATGGCGGCTTTCGTTCTGATCAAGAAGCCCACGGCGTGGCTCCATCGCTGTTTTGCCTTAACCGCTTTATCGCTCCTCGCGTGGCAGGTAACGTTGTTCCTGTACAACCACGCCCAAGATCCTTCCACGCTTTTGTGGCTGGGTCGTGCCAACTTCGCCGCCATCGTGTTTGTCGTGTTCTTCTCCTGGATGCTCGTGCGCGCCATTGCAGGCTTGCCCCTGCCAAAATCAATCAAATGGCTCCTCGTGGAAATCATCGCCCTTGCTGCCGCGACCGCTTTCACCCCGCTCGTTGATCAGGCCGAAGCGACAACCACAACGGGGGTTGTTCAGCATACGACGCAGTACGGCCCGCTGTTTCCTCTCTACTTGCTCCATGCCGTTGCTTACCTGCTTGTTGCGGTTCTAACCGCTTTTCGAGTTCGAGACGCAAATCTACCCAGCCGACCAAGCTATGACGCACCGGTTGTGCGCGATCAACTACTTCTTGTCGGCATGGGAATGCTGGCAACCGGCCTCGTCGCGCTTGTCACCAACGTTCTTTTACCCTTCGGCTTTGGCAACTTCCGCTACAACGATGTGGGCACCCTATCGACCATTTTATTCCTTGCGGCTGTGGCTTACGCCATCGTCAAACACCACTTGTTTGACATCCGCCTGCTCGTCCGCAAAACGCTCGTTTACGGCCTGCTTCTGTCGCTCGTACTCGCCGCCTATAGCGCGGTTGCCCTGCTCGTCACCGATCATTTGGCGCAGGACAGCGCAAGCGGTCTGACCCGGTTCGGCGTGCTGCTCATTGCTTTTTCGTTCGACCCCATCCGCAGGTTCCTTGAAAAGCGCATTGACGGCCTGCTCTTTCGACAAGAACACCATTGGAAACAAACCTCAAATCCACGCAGAGGAAAATAGCTCTGTCTCAGTGAGAGCGAGACTTCATGCGATACCGTATTGTTCCATTGTCTCTTCAAGACGGTTTACAGACTTCTGCGCTTTAATCCGCAAAATGCCGTCGCTGGCGAAGTGGAACGTTGCATAGGACAAATCTCCGGTCAGCCCCACGGATGCGGAGTTTATGGAGTCGATCAGCCATTGTATCAACTGTCCCCGGCGTGGTTTTTAGCTTGCACTGCAGACACCGAACCTTCCTACTTAAGTAGGAAGGTTCGGTGTCTGCATGACGGGAATCTAACTGCGCTACAAGCAACAAATAACTCCTCCCCTCACTTTGTTGAGGAATTCAGCTCCCTATTTCGATCACAACAGAAGTAGGAAGGCTACGAATATTTTCGTTTCAGAAAAATAGCAGGGAGAAACCTATACCTGTTTTCGGAACCTAAAACACCCAATGGATGCCTAAAATATTTTTACTGTTTTTGCCAAGACTGTAACAAAATGGCTAACGAGGAGGAAGTGTCATTAGAGTCCCAGAGAATATACGCCTTTTAATTATGGAAGAACACAAGTCGGCAGTCGAGTTGAGGGCAATTCCCATGCTTTTGGCTTCTTGCCGTTCCACCGTATCCGCGCATTACGAGCCAACGGTATGACCCTTTCAGCCTTTTCCAGCACGGGATCTTCATCCAGCGGGGATAAAGATCCCCGTCAAGAGTTCTTGCGAGATTGGATTGATCGCAACCACGGCGAATTGCTTATTGCTTTCCGGCTTTTAGGCAACACGATAGCAAAAACGCGCGGGATGGATGCCGAGTCGGCCACTTCTGACCTACTCGTAGAGGTAAGCCTGATAGCACTCAGTCAGGCTTACCGGAACTACGACCTCGCTTCGTACCCATCGCCACGCTTGTGGCTGCTCAAAATCGCGCACATTGTATCGCACAGGTGGAAAACCGCCCGCAGTGTTGCTTTGGCCCGCACCGTCGAATGGGACGGTCTTGATGCCGGACTACACGGGAACTCGCAGTTTTCTTCGGGCACTGATCCCGCGCAAACCGTTCCCAATCGGCTTTGGATACAAGCGCATCTTGCCTCGCTCTCTCCGGAAGACCGCGAACTGGTAATCCTCCGCGATGAGGAACAACGTTCCTTCGGCGATATCGCCGCCCGGTTTGGAGTTACCGAAGGTGCGGTGCGGGTGCGCCATCATCGGATTATAAAGCGGCTTCAGCAAAACGAAAACAACGACGCACAAAGTAAAATCCAAACCAATGATTCCATTGACCGGAAGAGCACATTACGTCCATGAATAAACAGCCCTACGACGGTGACCGTGAACAACTCATTTCGCGTTATATCGAAGCGGTGGATACGGGCGATGAGGACGCTCAGGCCGACCTTTTAGAAACCGCAACCGCCTTTATAGCAAAAGGGGATGTTCTTTTAGAAAGCACGCTATGGGAAATCCATCTCACCGTGGCTGCCGAACTGATGCCCCGTGATGCGGTGGTCGCCGCGGAGCCGCTCGTAACCGCCAAAGCGGCGGCAGAGCGGGTCGCATCCGCCGCCAATTCGAGTTTTTCCACCCCGGTCGCAGCTACCTATGCACAAGTGGAGGCGATGCTCGCTTCCCAGCAAAACGCCGATGATAGGGCCGAAGACGCCGAACCCGTCCCGCTTACGCTGCGCGATGTCGCCGCTACGCTCCGGAGCCAAATCAATAGGTCGCCTGCCCGCTTTGTTCCCGTCGTGCGTGAGTTGATCGCTCGCTTGGAAGCACGGCCCGCCGACGAGCCGCTGCAAGCCGAGTACCTGACCCGACGCGGGGCACGCTCCCTTTTAACGCGGCTTTCTCTGCCCGCCGCCCATGCGGGCGTTTGGCTTGAAAAATATTTCCATGAAGCCTTGTTTAGTTTGGAGGCCGCCCGCCGCCAGGACATCCAACTCGCCGCCGCCCGCCGTCAGCAGCGAAGGAACCAACAAACCCCTTCGGGACTGGCAAGCCAGCCGCTAAAATCGCCCATCGAAAATGAAAGCTCGGACAACGCACGATGAGGGAAACCCAAACCCATTCTTTTCATGCCGCTTGCGAGGCGGTACAGGAATTGTATGCCGAAGTAGATGTCCCGCCTCCCTCGCTGACGTGGCCCATTGCTCCGCTAGGCCCTATCATGGAACGGCTTTTTATCGTTACCGTGGAACTATCCGCTCTTTCTCGCCGGGCAGCGCAGGAATACCTTTTGCGGTGCGGTGCGCTTCGTGCGCCGTTGTTCGCCGACGGAACCATCTCTCTATCAGGTGGGGTTGCAGGCACGGACACGCCGCCTATACCCAGCGGCGACAGTGCGTTTTTAACCGAAACGCTTTCTGGATTCGCTTTTCAGGCCGATGATTTGGCCTACCTTTTTGTGAACGCCGACGAACCGGTGGTACGGCGGCGTTTCAGCATGGCCCATGAACTGGGCCATTATTACCGGCACTTCCGGCCCGCCCTCCGTGCTGCGGCGGCACAACACGCATCGCTTTCACCCGTCACGCCGGGCGTTGTGTGGGATGCATTCGGTGAAAAGGAAGGCAGTGAGTTTGAAACCATAAAAGCGAACCGTACCGCGGAGGACGAGGCGCTCCCTGCGCCCGAACAACAAGAGCGCGAAGCGGACGATTTCGCCGCCGCCCTTTTGATGCCGCCCCTTCTGGTTACCGCCTTGCGGGGCCGTTTGGCACCCGCGTTCACTGGCGATGAGGCAGGCCTATCGGAACGGCTTGCGATGGAGCTTTTAGTAAGCGGCGAGGCGATGAATGTAACCCTGAACCTCATGGCAGTCGATGCAGGGCGCAGCGACACGGCTAAAGCACAGGGAGGAGAACTATCCATATGACCAGCATCGTCGGTGAATTTTTGCGCGACCACGGAGCGCGGCGGGCGGGCGGCTACCACGACGCCCCGGATTTTTATGGGGCGGCCCGCGCTGAGGAGGCCGCGCCACCCGGCTTTGCACCGCGCGACCCCGATGCCACGCCGGTATGCGACTGGCGCTATGAGATGCGTGACGGTATTTGGGACCGCATCGTGGTTCGAAATGCCGCCCGTTTGGATCCCGCCGACCCGCTGACGCCCTGCCGATTTGTGGACGGCAAAGACGTCGGGCGCGTGGTGGCTTACGTGGCATCGCCGCAGGGGTTTCCAGTCCCGGTTCGCTTGTCGCAGGTTGGGGCGGTTGCGTTACGCGGCGTTGGTTGCCTCGCGCCCGGCGAAAAACCAGGAACCGCTTTGCGCGTGGAAAGCCGCCGCGTGGAGAATGTGGTTTCTTTTATGGCCGACTTGTTCCCGTGGGACGAGGTGGAGCGGTTCGCCGCCGGGCTTCACGCAGGCGGCTTCCGCTTGCTTATTTCCAAGCGTTTGGGCGAAGGCGACGACCCACGGGATGTCGGGTATTTGCAGAACAACGTGAAATATCGTACCCGCGAAGAGATGTTCCGTTTGGAGCGACGGGCTGCTGCCCCAGCACTTGCGGCGGGTACAGGAACGTCCCCTAACGCTCCCGTCACCCTTGTCGATGGTCGGCTGGACGACAAAGAAGAAATTGTGCGGGGAACCAATCCTGTCATCGGTTTAATCAAAACGCACAGCAGTTCTGCCTACCTGCACGAGGAGGGGTGGGATATTTTATATGCCCTGCGTCCCGGCGAGCGGACACCCGCTATCGGCCTGAAAACCGAAAAGCTAAGTCTGGTGACGTGGTATGTCCGCTTATGCGACGGGGACGCGGGCGGGCCGTTTGACGGCGTGGTGCGCGTGGAAATGAGCCGTGCGTTTTTTGAGATTAGCGTGCAAGGGAACTTCGACTACCTTGATCGCTTGTCGCATTCCTTGTGCGCGTGGCGCACCCGTGACAGCGGGTACGGGCGAGCGGGCGTGACACTGCACCCCATTCAGCAAGCTGAGGAGCGGTTGAGGGCGCATTTCCAATCCGTCGGCACGTTGACAAACCGATTTTACACCATGTCGGACTTATAAAAAATAAACCGCCGAACCGTGTAACAAACACGCATGAAAAACGGAAACTAACATATGAACACTGCAAACGATCTAACAAACGGACGGTATGAAGGCGATACCCTACGCCACGCCAGCCCTACCCTAAAAGAAGAATTGTTCCCCGTAGGACGATTAGAACACGTTCCCGGCGAAAACAAGGTCGATTCTGCCGGGAATGGTTTTGATATTTTGATGGAGAGCGAAGCGTTTGCGCGGGTTCGGGGGCCGCTTCAACTCCCCGACGGCGGCGGTGAGTGCGTGGGGCGCGTGGGCTGCCCCCCCAGTCAGGAATCCACCAGCACCCAGTTCTTTTTTTGGGTTCCCGAAGACGCTTTGGTGGAGGCCAACCAAATTGTTACCGTGCCGTGCCACATCGCCGGTAAAGCCGTGCGCTTTTATGCCATCGTGGAGGAGGTGCATCGCTCCAGCCGAACGCGCGGCATGGGGCATGAGGTTGACGTGTTCGACGGCGATTTAAGTGACGAACCGCCGTTCGCCAGCGAAGGCATCACTTACGGCAAAGCGGCTATCCTGCGTACCGAGCCGGGCTATCTCACTCCGCCCCGCGAACGGAGCCACGTGCTTATGGCCTCCCCCAACGACGCGCAAAAAGCCTACGGCTCCGACGAGATTAAGCCGGACAAGAAACTTGCCGTGGGACTTATACAAAACGGCGGTGAAGCCACCGCCGGGCCGGGATTTCTTGATCTGGATTATCTGCTCGGCACGAACGGGGGCCACCTGAACGTGAGCGGGGCGGCGGGGCGGGCCACCAAGTCCTCCTTTCTTCTTACGGTGCTGTACGCGCTTCAGGCGAAAGCCGAAAAGGAGAAGAAAGCCGCTCCGTCCGCTCCCGACCGGCTGCGTATCGTGCCGATTATCTTCAACGTCAAGAACTTCGACCTCTTTTACCTTGACCACGCAAGCCGCGACTACCGGGCCGACTCCGATGGCTCGCGCTGGGCAGAAATGGAAATAGAGCAAGCAGGCCCGTTTGCCGGGGCGACGTTTTTCGCGCCGCAAGCCCCGGGCGGCATCCTCCCGATTGACACGGGCCGCCGCGTGGTGGGGGCCGACGGAAAAAACGACGTAAAAGCCTACAGTTGGGCCTTGGGCGACGTGATAAGGGATGGCTTGTTTCCGTTTCTGTTTTCGGACGAGGACAACAGCAACGACAACTTCATGGCCTTGGTCTATGACATGGAGAGCCTGCTTACCCACGAAAAACCCGAAGCCGACGGCGAAGTGACGCGCAGTTTGTCCACAAATCTCATTGACGCCGACAACAAGCCGGTGCAAACCTTCAAGCAGCTTGCCGACTGGCTGCGTTCGGGTGCCGCCTCGCAAGTATTGTCAAGCAAAGACCACCACGAGGCCACGCGCAAAAAGCTGTCGCGCCGCCTGATGAAACTTCTGTACGAAAGCCGGGGCGTTTTGCGGACGGAAGACAAGCAGGGCAACCCGCTTCGCGTGGTCAAGTCCGACACGTGCGGGCCAATAGTGATTGACCTGAACGGCCTCGCCGGGCAGGCGAGTTTGCAGCGGTTCGTGGTTGCCACGGTTTTGCGGCAGCTGGTGGAATCCCGAACGGGAACCAAGGCAACCCGCAACCTCAAGTACTTGGTGACGCTGGACGAGTTAAACCGCTTCGCACCCGCTGGGGGCCGCGACCCTATCACCCGGCTTATCGAAACGGTCGCGGGCGAAATGCGCTCCCAAGGCATACTCTTGTTCGGAGCGCAGCAGCAGGCCTCGCTGGTGTCTGGGCGCGTCATTGAAAATAGCGCGATCAAGGTGCTGGGTCAAACGGGGACGCAGGAACTGCGAAGCGGGAATTGGGCAGGCCTTTCGGACGCAGTCCGACGGCGCGTAACGGGTCTTTTACCTGGCGAAAAAATCATCATGGCCCCCGGCTTTCGCCAGCCCATGCACGTTTCGGTTCCCCGGCCCGCGTGGGCGATGAACCGTGAAGAAGCCCTGCCCCTCGCGTCACTCAGCAGGGACACCGCGCCTGACCCTATAGCAGTTGACGATTTGGCCTCATTCGGCGACGCATAAACCAAAGCCGATTGGTAAGACAAAGGAAACCTCATGCGAATTTTACACACAGGCGACTGGCACATGAACGCGCGGCTCAACAATGAAAAGCGCGGCGGAGAAATCATCTCCTCTCTACGCCAGATCGCTGCGTATCTCCACGAAAAGCAGGTGGATGTCATGATTGTCGCGGGCGATCTGTTTTGCGACCGTTGCGATGCCCAAGCTTTGGGCGAAGCCGTCGGGCAGATAAAGGAGATTTTCACACCCTTCATGGAACGCGGCGGCACAATAATCGCGCTCAGCGGCAACCACGACAAAGATGTGTTTTTTGCAACGTTGCGGCACGCTTTTGGTTTGGCCGCCCCAGAAGCCCCCAATCAAAAAACGCTTATACCGGGCCGGATGTACCTTTTTCACCGTCCCAACCTGGTGCGCTTAACAAGCCGCGATAACACCACGGTTCAGTTTTTAATGATGCCGTACCCTAAAGAAGAGTGGCTGCGAAGCCTCACTTATGACACGGCGGCGGAGCAGCACAAGGCCAAGCAAACGCGCTTTACGGACTATATGAACAAAGAGTTAATAGCCAAGCATTTAGACACCGCCCAGCCCGCCGTTTTGGTGTCGCATCTGCTGATTGAGGGCACAGTTTCCCGCGCAGGCTACCGGCTGGGAATTGAACAGGACGTGGCTTTTGCGCCGTCGGAAATGCCGGATCATTTTGCGTACTGCGCCTATGGGCACATCCACCAACCACAGGAAGCCAAAACCGGTGCGCCGTGGATTCGGTACTGCGGCTCGGTGGTACGCCTTGACGCCGGAGAGCGTGCCGACGATAAAAGCGTGGTTCTTGTTGACATCGGCCCGCACGGGCGCACAAGCGAACCCACGCTGTTGCCGCTATCGGTCGACCCCATCGAAAAATGGGAATTTGATGAAAGCCATGACGCCGCACAAAAAGTAGCCGACCTGCAAAGCGCGTGGGGAAACCACCCCGACAGGGAGCGCGTTCTGGTCAGTTTGCGGATGTTCTACACGCCGGGCCTCGATGCCCCGGACGCGATGCGGCAAAGTTTACGTGCTTTGTTCCCGCGCTTGTACGAACTGGATATACGGCCCCGTCGCGTGGACGCCGAGGAGCGCGGCGCGGCCAAAACTGGCGTCGATTTAAGTGATGTGAATGGAAACGCCATCCGCTACGTGACGGAAAAAATGGCAAGCGACACGCTACGCCGCGACGAACTGCTCGCAGCACTCCATCGCCTTTTATCCCACGGCGAGCCGGATTGGGAAGCCAGCGAAACAAGCCAAGCAAGCGAGATGAACGAAACAAACGCGAAGGTGCGAACCCAAGAAAAAGAGGCGGTTTAGTATGGTTCCATTGAAAGTGACCTTGGACGGTTTTTTGAGTTACCGGGAAAAGCAGACCATCGATTTTTCCATGTCGGCCCTTTGGATGCTGTCGGGCGACAACGGGGCCGGTAAATCCAGCGTTTTTGACGCGATCACTTTCGCAATCTTTGGCGAGCACCGGGGCGGAAGTCAAAAAGCCGCCGATTTGATCAACTGGCACCGCGATAGTTTTAGCGTCAGCTGCGAGTTCCAGATGGGAGCCGAGCGGTATCTTGCCGAGCGTACCGTGGAGAAGAAAGGAAAAACGACGCGGCGGCTGCGTCGCTGGAACGGCACGGGAGCGTGGGACGAGATGGCAGGCTCCATGAGCGACGATGGCTTCAAAAAGCACATCGACGCTTTGTTCGGTATGGATTACAACACCTTCACATCGTCGGTTTTGCTGCGGCAAGGGAAAACAGACCGCCTTTTAGAAGTCGGCCCCAAAGACCGGTTCACGTTGTTGTCACAAATTGTGGGCTTGTCCCGCTACGAAGAACTGCACCAAAAAGCCCGCGATTGGAACCGACTTTATTATCATAAAGCGGAAGCGGAAAACACCAAAGTCCTTGCTATTGCGGCGGTTACAAACGAGGCCATTGCCGACGCGCAAACAGCGGCACAAGCCGCTAAAACTGCCGAAAACGCGGTGCAAAAAGAAGTGACCGACCTTACCGAGTGGGCGGTACAGTCGGGCCAGTGGGAACGCCTGGTGGGCGAGGCCAAAACGCTGACCGAAAATATCGAGCTGGCAAACAACCTGGTTGCGAACGAGGCGGTTGTGCGAAAGAACCATGATCGCTACATTGATCTCAAAGAGGCTTTGCCCCGCCTGCAAAATATGCGCGCGGTTCGCGCCAAGCATCAGGCCGCCGAAACCAGCCACGAAAACGCCTGTATCAAGGCTGAAGCCCTGCTGGCGGTGTTGAAGCCACGTTATGGGGAAGCGGATTCCCCGTTGGTAATCGCCGACGCGATAGATTGGTACGCCGCCCTCTTGAGTGACGAGGTCGCCCGGGCTCAGGAAGCCGAGCGGATTTTACCGCATCTGCAAACCATCGCCCGCAAGCGCGATGAGGCAGGGGAGGCCGCAACTGAAATTGCGCGTTTGCGGCAGAACCAAACCAGCACTTCGCTTAGTTCCTTTGAAACAACGTGTTCGGCGGAAATAACCGCCGTCAAAGAAGCGCAAAAAACTTTTGATGCTGCGTCGGCGGCATTTGCACAAACCGAGGCGCGGCTCATAGATGTGGTTCAGCGCACGAAACGGTTCGCTGCCGCCACAACGGGCGAAAGCATCGCCGCGTGTCTGTATTGCGCGCAGCCGCTCACTTCCCAACAGGTAGCCGACCAAAAGGCGCGGCTTGAAGCGGAAAAGCGCGACTGCGAGCAGGTTATTGCCACGGCGCAAGCAGAAAAAACCGCGTGTCAGGTTCGTCTGGCAGACGCGCAAAAGCGGCACGATCAAGCAAGAAGGAACTACGATACGGGGATTGACGCCCAGCGAAAAATCGTCGCTGCAATACAAAACCAAGAAAATATAGTTACGCGAGCGGAGCGTGACGCCCGCGCGGCAGGACGAAGTATGTTTCCGGGTGACCCCGAGGGCGCAGAGCCGCAAGCACAGTACTGGCCCAACGGCCCGTTTCCCCAAACGGAGCAGATGAAAGCGGTTGCGAAAAAAGCGGCGGTTTTACCTGCCGTGCGCGACGAAAAGCAAAAACTAAGCGCGGCCCAAAACCACCTCGTGCGGTGCGTGGACACGCTGCACGCCGCCCGCGAGGCGCAAACGCTGGCGGAAGAACTGCTTACCGATACGTGGCGCGCGTGGTATCAATCCGTCCCCCCGGTTCCCGATCCAATCGCCGAACTGGAAAAAGAATTTGCTACCCTTGGCTCCGCCCCCGGCCGTTTTACAGAATGGGAGGCCGCGCTACGCGACTGCAGCCAGTGGAAACTTCGGCTTGCGGAAACGGAAAACGAAATCGCCCGTTTGCCGGAACAGGCGCGTCGTCCGGCTGAAGTGGTGGAAGCGGAACGGGACGCGGCGCGAACCGCCCTTGCCTCGGCGCGGACGGAGTGCCGAAACAGAGAAAATGCCGTGGAACAAATGCAAAAACAAAAAGCCGACCGTGATGCCGCGATTGCCAAGCGCGACGCGCACCGCAAAGAAGAAGGCAACTACAAAACGCTGACCGATTTGTTAGGACGTGAGAACCTGCAGCGGATTTTGCTGCGCGACGCCGAAAACGACATTGTTGGGCACGCCAACGAGGCATTGCACAACTTTTCACAGGGAACACTCCACTTGTCGCCGCGCCCAATTTCCACCGGACGTGGCGGCAAGGACGAAGCCCTTGACCTGATGTGTTCCAACACGCAAAGCAGTGGCGCGGAGGGGCCGCTGCCGCTGTCCAATCTGTCCGGCAGTCAAAAATTTCGGGTCGCCGTGGCGCTTGCTTTGGGAATCGGGCATTTTGCGTCGGGCAGCGGCGGCGGGGATGCGGCCCGCAGCGAGTCGGTTATCATTGACGAAGGCTTCGGCAGTCTTGACCGGCACAATCAACAGGATATGGCGGATGCCATTCGCTCGCTTGCGGACGGCAACTACTTGAAGCGCGTGATCGTCGTGTCGCATCAGGAGGCGTTCGCCGCCGGGTTCAACGACCGCATACACATTAGTCTGGGGGCACAAGGGTCGTATCAAGCCGATCCCACAGTTTTGTAGCCTCAGCAAAAGATGTATTAGTGTTTGAAATACGTTTTTGTTTGCTCCGTTCTATTAAGCATGAGGCCCTCGTCCGAGTCGGATAATAATGCTTTCACGTTTTCGTAGTAAGTGACGTGTTTTTCCGCCTTAGGAAAATTTTATTTAGATGTAGTTTAGACGAACCAAATTTACCAGTCGGGTTCGTACAATTCGCGGAATGGAGTATGGTGTCCTTTCAAAGGGCAATGTAAGCACGATGTATCTGAACGGTTTCAAAATCCAGTTCTCCGGCGACACATTCTATGCGCGGGTCCGTCCCGCACCAAATAGCGAGGCAGTGCATGAGTATCGTAAGAGCCACGGGGCCAGTTGGTTTTTTCATTGGCATGGGGGGAACATATACGCCATTAGCAAAAACCTCCCCATTGAGGAAGTAAAACCATTATCCGGTGCTCAGGAATTAAGCGTCGCAGAACACTTACCTTTGCTGGCCGCCCACTTGGTTAACTCTCTTCCCAATGTGCTGTGGGACTGCAAACCCATTGAGTACCGTCCGTTCAGCTGGATAAAGGGACAGGATATGATTGGGAGATGCTTGGCGGGCCTTTCCGGTATTGACGCGGTGATTAAAAAGTTTAGTATTCGCCCCCGGTATGAATTGGATGCGAGGGTGGTTGAACTGTCCGAAGGAAATCCCCACATCGCGTTGATATTCAATCAGTATATGCGGTGGGAGATATATGCAAGCCCACGCGAATTGGAGGATGTCGGCATCAGCACGAAGGGATTGTTCGTGTTGAACCGCAGACGACAGGCAGGAAAGCATCGACTTCTTGGGCGGATCAAGTCGGTAGATGGGGCTACTGTCTATTTGTCGGACGCATACGACGGGATCGAGGAAGTCTCCGAAGAAAGCGTTTGGATAGAAGGAACCCAGACATCGTTTTCCCATTGTTTCAAAGGGCTGCTCGGCGAACAATACGCAACTTATCTGCTGAACTTGGAGACAGTCATCAGCCGGTTTTATTCGAGCAGTTCGGTTGAGGCTGCACTTTCTAAGGTTGAGGAAAAGCTTGCTGGTTCTTCTCCCATCATCCTTGGAGGAGGGGTAAGTGCCTTCGTTGAAGGGCGACTTGAAGCAACGAACACGCCTTCCTATAAAAGCGTCATTCAATCTCCTGAAGTCGAATATTGCTTTGATGCAGGCCGAACCAAGCGGGACCGGATAGCGTGGCGCGGCCTCACTCAGTACGGGCCGTTTAGCCATGACACGTTCCCTAAGAAGTCACCGACGATTGTCGTTTTTTTCCCCGACTCTGTGCAGCGATCTGTTGAAAATTATGTGAGTATGCTCCGCGACGGCATAATACTCCCGTATGGAAAAGAGTCAGCCTACAAGGGAGGGTTGGCCCAAATATACGGTTTGGCAAACCCAAAGTTTATTTTAAGGAAGATCCCTTGGTTTGGGCAAACCATAGAAAACCCTGCCAAGGTATACCGCGAGGCTGTGGAGGCGTTTCTGCGGGAAGACCAATCCGCTGATCTCGCTCTCGTAACGCTGCTTGATGAACACGCCGATCTGCCGGACAAGATGAACCCTTATCTTTTTGCCAAAGCGTTTCTACTTATGGGCGGTGTGCCCGTTCAAGAAATTCGCTTGTCAAAGCTCAGGCAGGCGGAAAAAGATCTGCAATATATCAACCAAGATATGTCTGTTGCAATGTACGCCAAAATGAGTGGGACGCCGTGGACCGTTGATCACGACAAGACGGTTAACGACGAAATCGTCATCGGAATGGGAACGTGCGAAGTGCAGGACAGCCGCTTTGAAAAGAAAAAAAGATACATCGGTATCACCACGGTTTTTTGGGGAGACGGCAATTATTTATTATCTAACCTGTCCGAGGAATGTTCTTACGAGGATTATCCAGAGCACCTTAGGGAGGCAACACTTGACGTACTTAGAGAAATAAAGGACAGGAATGGGTGGCGACCCGGCGATACCATCCGGATTGTTTTCCACATAGCAAAGCCTTTAAAGAATGTCGAGGTTGCCGACATAACGGCGCGATGTGTCGCTGAAATGTGCGGGGAGCAGAACATCGAATTCGCTTTCCTTACCGTCAGCACTGACCACCCTTACATATTGATTGACAAAAATCAGGTAGGTATCAAGGACTACTCTGGTCGGGTTAGGGGCAGATACGCTCCGGCGCGAGGGGCTGTGGTACAGGTTGATACGTTCCAACGGCTGTTAGCGACACAGGGGCCACGTCAGATTAAGGCTGAAAAGACAGGCATTCCTAATCCCATTCTAATCAAATTACATGAACAGTCGTCCCATCGTGACCTGCAATCCCTTTCCGAACAAGTACTGCGCTTTACCTCCATGACGTGGCGTTCTACGCGCCCGGCAGGCTCCCCTGTAACAATTCTTTACTCGCAAGAAATAGCCAAATTGCTGGTGCGCCTCAAAGTGGTTGACGGCTGGTCGCCCGCCGTTCTTCGCGGGAAGTTGAAAGCGAGCCGCTGGTTCTTATGAATGCCCAAATGTCTCAAAGCTACGCTCTCCAACTGGATGGCATCGGTAAAACGGTACGGGCGGAGTGGCGATGGCCTTCTGCAAGTGCTGGATTTTCCTGCTACCTATCCACCGTGTCCGGCATATCGCTGCCATTAGGCTGCGGTGTCACGCCCTTGTCGCTGAAAGATATAGCCCGTTTGGACGAAGCACCGGTCTTGGCCTCCGTCGGCTACGCCATGGGAACAGGTTTACTGCAAGATACCCAATCCAATGAAGCGTGGAGGCAGGGCATCGAGCGTCTGCGCTATAGAAACGCTTTCATGCCCGACCGGGAGTCATTTGTTTACCGTCCCTTTGAACTTTTGGGGATTGTGCTTGGAATTGTTCATTGCGCCGAAGTGACACTCGAGGTTCAAGATTGGATACGAGTCACCTTGCGTCGTGCAGAGAACGAGGTGAAGAACGATAAGTTATTCAACCAGCTCGTCAGCTCTTGGGCGGCTTCACTTGGTGGCGTAGCTTGGCGAAAAACGCACCTTCCCACGGTAACTGATCTTAGCACACCAGAATTAGCACTGGCCTACTGGCTGTCGAAACACCATCCGGAGCTTCTTACCGAAGAGCAGCCAACCAATAACAGTTTAAGCGAAGTCATACTGGCTCGATTGGCGGTCACTGCAGTTTCTGAGTCGGATGCCGCTCGCTCTTTTCTTATCTACTCCTCGCTTCGCAATTGCGTTGAACAGAAAGTTACCAACGAAAAAACACCCATGCCATCAGCAACTTCAAGTATAAAATTAACAGCGTCAGCAACAGGCTTACGCGAAGCCCTACAGAATAAGAAAGCCACTGTTATTGTCGGTGCGGGAGTTTCGCGTGCTTCGGCTAATCTTTGCGGATGGAATGAAGTCATTCGTGCTGCTGTCGCTTTTTTGACGGATAAAGGAGTCACGGGAAAGTCGTTGACGACGATTGAACCGCTCATGGACGACGGACTGTACGAACAAGCAGCACAAATAGTCGAGCACCATTTGAAAGCAATCGGGGGGAAAGCGGACTTTTTGCGGCGACAATTCCATGTGGATGAACAAAACATCCAGAACCGCGCTCTGGTTGAAACCATATGGCGTGTCGCGGGCAACGTTGTATTTACAACGAACTATGATCGAATTTTGCAAATCTGTGGCCCTTCAGGAATTGAAACGGTCACTTGGCAAGAGCCAGACAAGATGCTCGCGGCGTTACGGGGAGACGGGAGCGTGGTTCATAT
>CAXTBP010000008.1:0-47594 GCA_964241985.1 uncultured Armatimonadaceae bacterium
CCTGTATGATGCCGCCCGAGAAAGACTGATGTAAGTCATTGACCAAGCCGACACCCGCAGTATGATTTCACAATCGGGCCGCGCCTCGTTTCCAACAACAAACACATCTCTTGCTTCGCGCTGTGCCAATTCGCCAGTCTTGGACATTGCCATAGAAAGCCCCGAACTTTTTCGTAAAGAGCGTGGTGTTGTCAACCATTCAGAAAAACAGAACAGTTGGCGAGCTTGGCGAGCATCTTTGTAATGAAAAGCCAACCGCACAACATCATCTTCGTTTACACCATTTGTCGGTTGCGGCTTAGCGCGGAACCCCTGTAAAGACGCTTGGGTCTTCATATGCATTTGATAGGCGACGCTATCAAGAACAGACGCCTCCAACAACTCAGAGAAGCGAGAATAAAAAGCTGCCCAAAGCTTGGAAGGGCCTAAGTTGTTAGTTTTTTGGTAGTTGGAAACGAGCGGTTCTACATCCGCAAGCGCACCGAGTATTGCCAAGTGATAATTGCTAAGGATCGTGTCTTGACGACTTGTACCTGCATTATGCAAATACACGTCAGCCTCACGACGCATTGCATCAAACGCCTTTTGACACTGCTGAATTTCAGAAAAATGTAAGGTTCTTAGCTTTTCAAAATTCGGTTGTTGATCAAAGTGATTTCTCCAAGATGCTCTTACTTCTTTAACTACAGTAGTTTCAATCATTTGCCTTTAGCCTTGCCCTTCTTCAATGCCGCCACCGGGCTAAACTCCGCGTGCGCCGCACTCAAATCTACTTGTGCGAGCGCAACATACCGGTTTGTCATCGTGAGTGATTCATGCCCCAGAATGCGCCGCAAAGCAAACACATTCCCACCTTCGCGCAAATAATTGACGGCCATCGAATGCCGCATCGTATGGGGGGAGCAGCGCGAGCCGGAAACCTTCGCCGCCACACCCAACCGCCTAAATAAGAAGCGCAGACCATGCCGCGTGAGGGCGTCGCCCGCCCCGCCGCCCCGGTCGGATAAAAATAAGCCGTCGCTCGTGTCGCGCTGGAAGTCGCGCAGATATTGGTACACGGCCTTTTTTGTGTGCAGAGAAAAGGGGACGGTGCGCCCTTTGCCTCCTTTACCTTCACGGACGCGCACCGCGCTTGCGGAGAAGTCCACATCGCCGACGAGTAGCGCGCACAATTCGCTGGCACGGACGCCGGTGTCAAGCATCAGTAGCAGAATGGCGTGGTCGCGCTTGGGGTTGTTGGAGCGGTTCGCAGCGGCGAGCAGATTGTCGAGTTCGTCGTTCGTGAACGGCACGATCTGGTCGGGACGGTCGATAGGTACGGGAATCCGCTCCATCGGCGACACGTCCAGTTCGCCTTCGGCAACGAGGTAATTGCAAAACGCCTTGAGTATGCGATGGTACGTCTTGACCGTTCCGGGCTTACTGGGTTTGACCATGCGCGGGTTCCCCCAGCGGCCTCCCGATTCGTTATGGCCCACGGTCGCATACAAAAGGAACGCGCGACACGCGGCGGCATCGAGGGCAGAAAGGTGTTTGTGGTCGAGGAACCACGCGACTTTTTGAATGAGGTGACGGCGCGCTGCGGTGGTCGTTTCGCTGTGCCGGTTGATTTGCCCTGCCGTAATCCACATATCGGCAAGAGACGACAAAGCGGTGGCGGAAAGGGAAGCCTTTTCGCACACCGCTTTTACCGAAGGATGTTGTATTTTTCGCATTTTATTCTCCAAACAGATGTCTGAAGAGCGAAAAAGCACACAGTTTCTAACACTTCTTGCTACCAGTAAGGGCGTACTGATAGAAGAAAATGGGCAGTACAGGATTTGAACCTGTGACCTCTTCCGTGTCAAGGAAGCGCTCTACCCCTGAGCCAACCGCCCGCACAACGCCGCGCCAATAAACGCGACTTGCATAGTATATCGCAGGTTTTCGGGGCTTGCCGTTTTTATGTGCGGGATTGCGCGAAAATTTTCTTGCGAAATTAACGGATGAATTGCTGCGTTTTCAGCCACGCTTCCAATTCGCGCGTCCACGGCAGCAGTTTGGTCGCGTCGGAAACGCCGGGTTCGTAGCCGCGCGGCCCCAAACCCAAACCGTGCGGGCCGTGCTCGTAGACGTGCAGAGCGAACGGGACATTGTTTTGGGCTAAGGCCGTGGAAAAAAGCAAAGCGTTTTCGACCTTGACCACCGAGTCGTCGCGGGTGTGCCAAATGAAGCAGGGGGGCGTGTCTTTCGTGACCTGCTTTTCGCTGGACAAAAACGTGACCAAGTCCGGCGACGGATTCGGGCCGAGCAAATTATTCCGCGAACCGGCGTGGGTTGAGGCGTCCATCGTAATCACGGCGTAGCACAAAACACCCACATCGGGACGGGAAGAAACGCGCTCTACGGTATCGGTAGCGGTCGGATTGCCCGCGTCGTAGTGCGTGAGCGCGGTAGACGCTAAATGACCGCCCGCCGACGATCCCATCACGCCGACACGGGCCGCATTTATCTGCCAATCGGCGGCATGGGAGCGCACGACGCGCATCGCCCGCTGAACATCGTGGAGCATGGCGGGATGATGATACCCCGCAGACCCAAGCCGGTATTTGAGAACGAAACTTGCGATCCCGCGCTCGGCAAGCCACAAAGCGTAGTCTTTGCCCTCATAAACCGCGAGCGCGCCATAGCCACCGCCCGGCAAAACCACCATCGCCGCGCCGGTCGCCTTGCCGGGCGCGGGCCAAAAGGGCGTTAAGGTCGGAATGTCCTTAACCGCGTCGGTTCCGCCGTGCCCGTCGGGGGGCGTGCCCGCGTAGATGGGAAATTCGGCCTGCGGTTTGGCGGTTGGCATCACACTTTTTCCTCCCGGCGACTGCGCGTGCGATGCGGACAAGAACCCGAGCGCGAAAACGAAAAACAAACCGATTTTTAACAGATGTCGCATACAGATAACTCCTTTGTAGTTGCGCCACTGCGCCGTGGCGGGCTTCGTCGTTTTTAGTCGTCTACGCCCGCGCTGCCCAGTTTGTCGGCCTGATCGGTCGTTACGAGGGCGTCGATAACTGTTTGTATATCGCCGTCCAGCACTTGGTTCATGTTGTGTGTCGTGAGGCCGATGCGGTGGTCGGTAATGCGGTCTTGCGGGAAGTTATAGGTGCGGATTTTGTCCGACCGTTCGCCCGTCCCAACCTGCAACCGTCGTCCGCTCGCTTCGCTCGCCTGCTGTTCGGCTATCGCCAAATCGTACAAGCGGGCGCGCAAAACGCGGAGCGCCTGCTCGCGGTTTTGCAGTTGCGAGCGTTGATCCTGACACGCGACCACAATACCGGATGGTTTGTGCTTGATACGCACGGCGGTTTCGTTTTTCTGGACGTTCTGCCCACCCGCGCCGCCCGACAAAAAGTAGTCCATTTCCAAATCTTTGGGGTCGATTTGTACGTCCACTTCCTCGACCTCCGGCATAACCGCGACCGTGGAGGTAGACGTGTGAATCCGCCCGCCCGACTCGGTAGACGGGACGCGCTGAACGCGATGCACGCCGCCCTCGAACTTGAGCTGCGAGTATGCGCCCTGCCCGTGAATGGACAACTGCGCGTCTTTAACGCCGCCGATGCCGGTTTCCTGCGCGGCGATTAACTCCGGCTTCCAGCCTTTGCGCTCGGCGTAACGCATATACATTCGCAACAGTTGCCCCGTAAACAGTTCTGCCTCGTCGCCGCCTGTGCCGGGGCGGAATTCCATGATCACGTCCTTGTCATCGGCGGGGTCTTTGGGCAGCAACATGATTTTCAAATCGTGCAAAAGGGGCGCGACCTGCGGTTTGAGTTCTTCCAGTTCCGCTTGCGCCAGTTCCTTCATGTCCGGGTCGGACAGCATTTCTTCGGCCTCGGCGATGCCTTGCTTGACCCGCTGATAGCTGAGGAATTTTTCCATAATCGGGGTCAAGGAAGAATGTTCTTTGGCGACCTGCCGGTACAAATTCGGGTCAACGGCGACAGCCGGATCGGACAGTTGCGCGGTCAGCATTTCGTATCGCTTCGAGACTTCAAGTAATTTTTCAAGCATAGTTTTTAATTTGTTTCTTTAACGGGTGCGTTTTCGGCTTCGGTTTTCGGCGCGAACCGGCGATGGAACACAATAGCCACCGTCAAGCCCAAAATCGCGCCGCCGACCACTTGGTACGGGTAATGCGCCCCGGCTTCCACCCGCGACCAAGAAATCAAAGCCGCGACGGCGTACCACAGCGGCGCAAGCCGGGGCAGTCGTTCCGTCAACAAATACGCCAGCGCGCAGGCGGCGGCGGCGTGCCCGGACGGAAAGCCGCCGTCGTGCCCGGACGGGCGGGGCCACCAACCAAAACAATAAAAGCCAATTTTCTGTGACGCCTGTACAACGACGGTTTCCACGAGCATCACAACCGCGACGCGCTTAAAGTCGTCTTTTGAGCGGGCCGCATACGCGAGCGACAAAAGCGTCAGAATGCCCAGCGACAGATAAAACGTGTTGCCTTTTCCGCTGGCAAGATCGGCGACTTGGCGCACGGAGCCGTGCCCATCGGTGCGGGGCATCACAAACACAAGCAAAAGGGCCGCCAAAACAAAGGCGACCCCGACAAAATGCCGACGGTAGGGGCGCAAAACGAAAACAGTCGCGTTCACGGTTCTCATTGTACCGTTACCGCTTCGCCTTGCACCGATAGGCGTCTGCCCTTGCGCTAACCGCGCTTTTTCGGACGCCCGCGCCGCTTGCCCGTCTGCGAGGTGGACGCGCCATCGCCGATTTCGCTGGCATGATTGTGGCTTGCGTTGCGCCCCGCGCTGACCGTGCCCGGCGCTTGGCGATGCCGCTTGAACGGCGTTCGCTGCACGATTTCCTTGTAGTCCAAACCGGCAGCCGTGAGCGCCTTGTCCCACGACGGGAACCGTCGGCGCGCCGCCGTTATCAGCGTGATGTTGTCTTTTTCCATCGACTTGGCGTTCAAGGGTTCGCCCTGCGCGTACATATCGCGGACGCGGCGCAGCACCTCGGAATCGCTCCAATCGCGGTATTTGCGGATTTCGTCGTAGTTCAATCCGGCGGCATCGAGCGCGGCCTTCCACGAGCCGAAATGGCTTTTTTTGGTCGCGGCGGCGGCGAGCGACGGGTCAAGCGTTAATGAAACGTGCCGCCACGACAAATCGTCGCCTTTTTGGTGCAGTTCCTTGATGCGGCCGATAATGCGCTCATTTGTCCACGAGCGGTATTTTCGCACGTCGTCGTAGTTGAGGCCCGCGAACGCGACAGCCGCTTCCCAAGACCCCATGTAGCGCGTCGCGGCCCGCAAAAGCGGCAAATCGTCGCGCGTCATACCCGAATACGATAAATCCAGTTTGAGTTGATGGCGGCGCAAAATTTCCGCCGCGATGCTTTCGTTATTCCACTTGGGCATAATCTCACTTCCTCCTGTGCCGGACGCGCGCAGTGCCCCGGTCTTCGTGTTGATTTTTATTGGTAGTTTGCTTAAATCGGTTGAATTTTTGCATCGGTTTCCGTCGCTTCATTTACTCACTCCCTTGACGCCGCTTGCAGCGGAAGGGTTCAACAAAGGTTCAGCGGACGGGTTATTTTACCCCGCGCCACATATAAAAGACGCGAAAAATGGGTAAACGGTTGCAGAAAAAGTTGCAAATAAACCGAATCTGACACGCTGGCGTGATAATTGTAACACGCTTGTGCGGCAAAACGAACAGGACGCCCAAACCATGAACGACAGCCCCAATGACGACCGCGACCCGATTGCGGGCGATGCCGACCGCACCCGCACCGACCGACTTGCGCCCGCACCGGATGTGCCCATCGGATTGTCCGGCATACTGCCTGTCGGCGGCACGCTTTCCGCAACCCCCGGCTCGCTAATGGGTGAGGGCGGCGGTTACGGCTCGCCGCTTGGCGGTGCGACATTGTACCCGGTCATCGCGCCGCTAAATGAGTTGGAAGATGCCGAAGACGAAATCGCAACCGGTGTGGAAGACGCGATTGCCGAAGACGGGCGCTTGTCGCCGAACGCGATTTCCGCCCTCCGAATCTCGGCGAGCGTCCATACCGTGCGCTTGGAAGGCCAAATGCCGACCGAAACCGAGCGGCATATCGCCGAAGAAATCGCGCGCCACGTTCCCGGAGTTCGCGCCGTGGAAAACCTGCTCACGGTCGAGGCGCACTAAGAACTGGCCCCCCTGCCCCCCAATAATGGGGGGTTTTGAAAAGACACTCCGGTTTTTCCGCAAGATTTGCACTATAGGCGGGCTACTCAGAACCCCCCTTATTGGGGGCAGGGGGGCTTAGTGTCGTTTGCCCGCCCGCCCGCGAACGGATACGATAAATGGTCACAGTGAAACGAAAAGGGCGGGCGTATTTTGAGGCGAAACGGCGGCGAAGGCCGCAGCGGAAATAAGCGGGAGCGGGGTAGTTTGGCCGAATTTCGGCCTATTTTACTTCTCGCGGTTACGGTTTTTATTGACTTGCTCGGCTTTGGAATTATCCTGCCGAACCTGCCGCAGTATATCGAGCAAACGGTGGGGCCGAACCACGCGCAGGCGGCGCTGATCGGGTCGCTGCTGGCGGCTTCGTATTCGTTCACGCAATTTTTGTGCGCGCCGCTGTGGGGCCGATATTCCGACCGTGTGGGCCGTCGCCCCGTTATTTTGATTTCGCTTTTGGGTGTCGCAATGGCGTACTTTTTGTTCGGCATCGCGGGAACGCACTTGTGGCTGCTGTTCGCAGGGCGACTGCTGGCGGGCATTTTGTCATCGGCGTCCATCGGGGTCGCGTTCGCGTATGTTGCCGATGTGACGCGGCCTGAAAAGCGGGCGCAGGGCTTGGGCCTGCTTGGCGCGTGTTTCGGGCTGGGCTTTATGACCGGCCCGGCTGTCGGCGGAATTTTGGGGCATTTCAGTTTGGCCCTGCCTGCGTTTGTCGCCGCCGTTATGGCGCTTGTCAATGCCGCGTTCACGTTCCGGTTTTTGCCCGAATCTCTGACGCCCGAGAAGCGGCAGGCGATTCACGATGAAACCGTCGCAAGCGGCAATCCGTCCACGGTTTCGCTTTTGTGGCGCGTCGTGCAAGGCCCCGCCGGTTTCTTATTCGGCTTGACATTTTTTGTCACGCTCGGCTTTGCCGCGATGGAGCAGATTTTCAGTTTTTATCTGCTTGCGCACTTTCCCAATGAAGTCACCAAACAAAATCAGCCTTTGATGACCGGCTACATTTTGGGCGGCGCAGGGATCGTTTCCATCATCATTCAGGGCGGCCTCATTGGCCGCTTGGTTCCGCGCTACGGCGAAGGCGCGCTTGCCCGCGTCGGTATCGCGTGTTTGGGACTGGGGTTCCTGTTTTTCCCGTTCGCGTCCACCGTCCTTAAACTCGCGTTCGGGCCGCTGGTTTTGCTGTTTATTGGGCGGGCATTGGTCGCGCCGGTTTTGTCGTCGCTGATTTCGCGCAAGGCGAATTTGGGGCAGGGCTTGACGCTTTCCACGTCGCAGTCGTTCGATTCGCTCGCGCGCACGGTCGGGCCGCTGATGGCGGGCACGCTGTTTTACCGCGTCAGCCCCGGCGCGCCGTACACGCTGTCGGCGGCGTTGATGGGTGTCGCGCTGTGCATCGCGTTCGCTAAGCGGCGCGACATGATCTTGCCCAAAGAGGCCGGGGCAAACAAGCCGACGGGCGTACAAGGCGAGGGCTTGACCGGCGATGTGCCGGAAACGGACGCGGTTCGGTGAACGCTTCCCGTTCGCGGCGACCGTTAGCGTGGCTTGGCGCGCTGTTTGCTGCCGCGCTTCTTATTGCATTCTTGCTGTTTGGCGTGAGCGGATGTGCCCGGCACTTGGGGGAAAAGAAAGCCGCCGAGCGCGTCAACGCGCTTTTGCCGCAATACATCGGGCGGGCCGATAAATGGGACACGCAGGTCAAGGGCGACAGTTTGCAGGCGATTACGCGGGGGCATATCCGCAGCGTTCACATCGAAGGCCAAAACGTCCAACTCGACCCGGCCTTTCGCGCCGACAGCGTAACGCTCGATTTTTCCGAGGTTGCTGTGGACGTGAAAGCGGGCACTTTGCAAAACGTCGGCGAGGCCGCGTTTTCGTGCCGCGTCGGGACCGCTAACCTCAACGCCTACGTGCAGAGTTTGCGCTCTGGCGGCTTGCGGGATTTGACAGTGGGCATGACCGACGACCGAATTGTCGTTACGGCCCGACCCGAAGTCTTAGGCGTCGCGTCCATTCCCGTGCAGGTGCAGGGCTTTTTGACGCCGAGCGAAAACGGAAGCGTCCTTGATTTTTCGCCGGATTCGGCCCGCGTGTCCATTGTCCCCGTGCCGGGTTTAGTGCTGCCGTACATCACGCGCAAAATTAACCCGACGATTGATTTGAAGCGGCTGCGCGTGCCCGTACGCATTACGCAGGCTGTCGTTTCGCACGGCGTTCTCAATTTGCGCGGAACCATCGCCGAGGGCGACTTGCTCCGCGCCGCTGAGCAAGCCCGCCCCTGAACATGTCTACGGCGTGGTGGACGTGACTTGCAGGGTTTTGGTGGCGAACTGGCCGGTTTCGGTTTCGGTCAGCGTGACCACGCACGTTCCCACGTTTTTGGCCTGAATGGTCGCCGTGGCTCCATTGGGAACTAAGCTGATAATGTTGTTATCCGAATTTTGCCATTGCCATTGATTGGTCAAAACCAAATTATTGTCGGCATCGTAAGCCACGGCGGTAAGCGTGATGGGTTCAAAACCGGTGAACTGGACGATAACCGGCAAAATGTCTACCCGCGTAATCGTGGTTCCCAGCGTTAAAGGAACGGACACGCTTTGCGCCGCGACAATCGTGGCCTGCCCCGTGACGCTCGCTTGCGCGATTCCCGTGCCATCGGCGTTCGGGTACGCGGTCGCCTGCACGGTAAAAACGCCGGGGGGCAAGTCGGTAAACGTTGTCCGTGAAACCGGGTTCGTACCGGGCGGACGGGATAAAAGCGCGGTTTGCGCCACGCCGCCGCTTGCGTCGATGAACGAAACGCGCACACTTTGGGCATCGAGCGGAATGAGCCGACCGCGCGAGGCAGACGGTTTTTCGGGCCAGCGTAGCGAGATTTGCGCCCGCCCCGTTATCGCTGCGCTTGGCGCGGGCGTCGGCGTAAGTTGCGTGAGAGGCGTCGTTCCGCCGCCGCTTCCGCAACCGGCGAGCGAGAAAGCCAGCGCGGCGACTAAGGCCGCCGTGACGAAAAGTGTTTTTTTCAATCGAGTATTACCTCCGCATCGCCGCCGCGCACGGTGACCGTGGTCGCGCCGGTCGCGCCGGTTGCCGCCGACGTAAACGAAACAACAACGCTGCCCGCGCGAACGCCCGTCACGACCCCGGCTTGACTCACGGTCGCAATCGTGGCATCCGATGTCGCCCACGTTCCGGGCGGACTAACGATAATGCCGCCGCCCTGCGGCTGCTCGGTTGCGACAATCGTGATACTCGCGCCGGGCGCGATTTGCGGGTTGGCGGGTGACAGCGTAACCTGCGCCGGGGCCTGCACGGCAACGGTTGCCGACGCCGTTCTGCCAAAAGCAGAATCCGTAAACGTAATGGTTGCCGACCCCAAACTGACAGCCGTGACGACGCCCGAAGCGTTCACGACCGCGACGCCGGGATTCGACGATGCCCACGCTCCGTTGGGTGTGAACGTGTTGCTTCGGTCATCGGTCGCCGTGGGGAAAAGTCGGACGCTTGCGCCCACAAGTAGGGCGGGTGCGGACGGCGCGACCGAAAGGCCGACAATTGGGCTGGGAAAGTTGAGCGTCGCGCCAGTTTCCTGCCCGATTTCGAGTTGCACGGTCGCGCTGGCCCGCGATAAAACCGCGCCGCTTCCGTTGTTTGATGCAAACGCTTGGGCCGCGACCGTTCCCGCGCCGGGCGACAGCGCGAGGAAGTTCGCCGTAACGGTTGTGCTCGCACTTCCCGCAGGTGGACGCGAAAGCGTTTGCGTTTGCGAATAGCCCGTGGAATCCGTGACCGTAATGGTCAGCGAATTGGCGGCAACTGGAAACGCGCGGCTCTTTGTTGTCGTTTCGGGCCAAATGATTGAAACCGTGACGGATGCGCTTCGGCTGCTTGCGACCGGCGGTTTACTGCCGCCCCCGCCGCCGCACCCAGTGACCATAAACGGCGCGGGAGCGAGCGCGAGCAAAATCAAAACGGGGACAGGCGCGCGGAAAAACGCGCGTTTGACGCGCGTTTTCTTTATTCGCATACGGTTCGACGATTGCACCACTTTTTTGTCCCCTGTGTTCGCTAACGGCTTCACAATAAACGGTGTGAAAAACTACACCCCGCTTTTCAAAACCGCGATGGCTTCCTTGTCAAGGCTCGTTACGCGCGGCCCGATTTTGGCGACGACCTGCGCGGCGGAATACGCGGCGATGCGTCCGGCGACAGGAAGCGGCAACTCCTGCGTTAGGCCGTATAAAAGCCCGGCGGCGTACATATCGCCCGCGCCGGTCGTGTCCACGGCCTGCACTTTGTAAGCGGGAACCTCGTACACGTTGTCGCCTTCGCCGATCAGCGAGCCGTTTTTGTCTTGCGTCAGTACGGCGATTTTGCCGCGCGTCATTTGGACGAGGGCGGCAAGTGCGGCCCGGGTTTCGGACTGGCCGGTGAGTTCGGTCGCCTCGTCCTTGTTGGAGAAAACCACGTCCACATAATCGCCCAGCAGTTGAATAAAGTCGGCTTTGTGGCGCACGACGCAGAACGGGTCGCTCAAACTCAGCGCGACCTTGACGCCCGCGCTGTGGGCTTCGCGCATGGCGTGAAGGACGGCTTCTTTTTGCGTGTCCGTGTCCCACAAATAGCCGGTCACGTACAGGTATTTCGAGGCGCGCAAATCGTCCAAATTGATGTCCGACGTTTGCAGTTTTTGCGACGCGCCCAGATAGGTGCACATCGTGCGCTGCGTGTCCGGCGTGACCAAAATCAGCGAGACGCCGGTTTCGACTCCGTCGTCCTGCGTTCCCAAATGCGGCACGACGTTTTGCTCGCGCAAGCTGCGGGCGTACATTTTGCCGTGTTCATCGCCCGCGACCCGCGACGTAAAGCAGGTCGTTCCGCCCAACTGGGCGACGCCGATCATCGTGTTCGCACCTGATCCGCCCGCTTCGGTATGGACGAGGTGCGTGTACACGCGCGGAACCAGCGCCTGCTGCTCTTCATGGGACAGGAGCATCATGCCGCCTTTGCTCATTTGCAAATCGGCGAGCAACTCGTCGCTGACTTCCGCCTGCAAGTCGAACAAGGCGTTGCACATCCCGAACACGTCAAATTGTTTTTCCATAAACCGGCTAACTGAAGTCCCTTATTGTAGTGGCACGCCTCGTTGGGTTTGGTTTATTTCGGTGGGAACGGCGGGTTTTCCTGCAAAGGTTGGCCCCCTGTCCCCCTATTATTGGGGGGCAGGGGGCTTCCGTTGGGTTACCGTTGGACGCTGTTTTTGCGGGGCGCGGCAGCAACGGCGACCTTGGTGGCTTTGCGCCGCAGGGCCGCGACGGTCAATTTGGGAGCCGACCGCCGCGCGACGGAAATCAATTTACCGCGCACGACCGGAGAAGCGACGCTCGTTTGCGCGTCGGTTTTATTGTCGGCGGCGCGCCATGTCAGGCCGTCGAGGGCAATCGTGACTTCGTGGCGGACGGAATCATGGTGGACGGTGTAACGCGTCGGATAGTACGCGCTTTTCTCGTAGGCGGACGGCAGCGCGACCGTTTCATTGAGTTCCCGCCCGCTTTGCAAAAACGCGCGGGTAATCATGGGTTCGATGAACGCCATTTTGCCCTTGTAAGAGCCGTACAAAAACGTGGTCGTAAACGGTTTGCCGTTCAACTCCGGCGATTTCGGGTCGAGCCAGTGCCCGCCCATCATCGGGATTTCCGTTTCCGGCGCAAACATGTAACCGGCGGGGGCGTAAGCCGCGGGAAAAGCCTCTCGGCACAGCGCGGCGTCCGGCCCCTGCGCGGTGATTTTTTCGCGGGCGGCTAAATCAATGGTGTAGAAATGCACGTCGAAATGCGGTTTGTCGTAGATGCCGGACGGATCGTGCCCTTTGGCGTTCCAGTCCAAACTGATATGATTGAACGCCGTTTTGGCGGCTTGCTTCGGGAGCATGAGCATAAACATATCGCGCTCCATTTGGGCAAGCGTCGTGGGCGCGATGTCGCTCAAACCGTCGAGCGCGGTGTCCGTGAGCGTGACGCCAATCGAGGCCGGTTTGCCGTCCGCGCCCAATGTCACCCAAGAATACGCAACGCCGTTTCCGACGCGCTTTGCTTCGCCCGTATAAGTTCCGGGCTTGAACGGCGAGGTGCATTCTGGGCAAGCGTTCGCGGGCCGAGATAAAGCGGTAACTTGCAGCACAGACAACGCGGCGAGTGTGGCTGCCGATGCGATGCGGCGGCGATTGGCGAAAGCGCGGGAATTGGTAAACATGGTTGGGTTCCTTTACATCGCCCCTGGTTTTCAGCGGTTTTTGTCAGGGGCGTCGTTACATGGGCATTGTAAAGGAATCGCGGTGTCGTCAACATCGCTCGCAAGTTGCGATTTCCACCCCGCGAAACGGTGATAAATCGCCTACAACTAAAGACGTATTTCAACCTGTTGAATGAGCCGTCAAGCCAACTTGTTATTGGTCTTCGGTACTTTTGCCAGCGATTTTTGCCTCGTCATCGGGTAAGCGTTTTGCGCCGTAGAAATAAACGCGGGCGCAGGAAGAACACATAAAAGCAAGAATTTTGCCAACCGCGACATAATGATCGCCAATCCAAATGCTTTTCTTCGGTTCGTTGGAAACGATGTGCTGGGGTGAGAACACGCCGCCATATCCAAATTGACCTACATTGATTTCTTCCAATGCTCCGCCGCAGTCCGCACATTGCTCGCGTTGCGCCCGGATTTCTTCTTCAGTCATTTTGCGGCCTCCTTTGGCTCGGCAATGATTTTCAGATGGTCGCGTAAGTCGTTAATCATTTTCTGATATTCCGCCTCGGATAGAAGAGCGGTTTGCTCGTTCATGTCGATTAACTTGTGTGGGTCGTCCGCATAGGAATGAACGAGAAGATGGCAGTGCAAATGCGGGCACAAGTGCCCGAACACGCAGTAGTTGATTTTGACCGGGCGATAAAGAGCGTCGAGGGCGCGGGCCGTGTCCGTGACATCGTGCCAAAAAGCCGCGAGTTCGATGGGCGATAGGTCGAACAGTTCGCAGGCGTGCCGCTTCAAAACCACGATTGTCCAGCCGCGCAGAAACTGATTGCGCGGCAATCGGATAAACGTGTGTTCCCGTTCGGCGACCAGAAAACTGTGTGGGTTTTCGGGTAGGTGAATATCCTCGCACATCGGACAGCCAATACCCGCTTTCAAGGCTTCCCACTTTTCGGGCGGCAGCCATGTTCGCTTTTCCGTCAGCGCGTTTGTCTTCGTCATTGCGTTGCTTCCAAATATTGCTGCGTTAGCGCACGAATGCGCACGTGTTCGTCGGCCCACGTTTCCCATACGGCGCGGAGCCAATCGGCGATGCAGGCGTCGCGTTTGGGGCCGAGTGGGGCCGCGAATACATCGGCGATTGTCAAGGTAGGCTTGGACGATGGCGGAGTAAATACAGGCCATGAGTGGGCGGGCGCGTTTTTCGGGCGTTGCGCCATCGCCATGTGCGCGTGCTGTACTTGCCTGCCCGTGTAGCCTTTTTCGCTTGCCAAATATAAACCGGCGAGCGCGAAAAACGGCTGTATCGGCTTCATGGTTTCGCTGACGTGGCTTGTGGCGTAGGCATCCACGACGTATTGGTGCACAAAAAAGGCGTCGCCGGATTGCCATGTGTGGGCAAGCACTTCCTCGTAGCGGCGAAAACATTCCGGCGAAGCGTTGTAGGGAGCAGACGACGGCCCGGCGTTTAATGGATTGCGCGGAAGCGCCAAGCCGCAGCCGGGACAAACGACGGTGTTTGTAGGCGGCGTTTCCATCAGTTCACCAGCGGCGGTTCCTCGCCGTCGTGCGCGGGTTCGCAACGCCCGCCCAAATGATTGGCTAAGAACGCTTCGGCGGCAGCCGTGAATTTGAGATTGTTTTCGGGGCGGGCGAAGCCGTGGCCCTCGTCGGCGAACAATAGGTAGGTGACTTCCTGCCCGTTGTCCCGCATGGTTTGGACGATTTGGTCGGATTCCGCCTGCTTGACGCGCGGATCGTTGGCCCCCTGTGCGATAAGGAGCGGGCGCGTAATTTTATCGGCGTGATACAGCGGCGAAATGCTTTTGATAAACTCCGGTTCGACTTCCGGGTCGCCGACGCGCAGCAAAAACTCGGATATAAGCGGTTTCCAATACGGTGGAATGGACGCGAACAAAGTTTTGATGTCGCTCGGCCCGACCAAATCCACGCCGCAGGCAAATACGTCCGGTGTGAGCGTCAAACCCACGAGAGTCGCGTAGCCGCCATACGAGCCGCCCATAATGGCGACGCGGGCCGGGTCGGCAAGCCCTTTATCCACCAAGTAGTTCACGCCGTCCAGCAAGTCCGTGTGCATTTTCCCGGCCCATTCACGGTTTCCTGCATTGAGGAAGTCTTTGCCAAAGCCGGTTGAGCCACGGAAGTTAATTTGCAGTACGCCATACCCGCGATTGGCGAGCCATTGCACAAACGGGCTGTAGCCCCAATTATCGCGCGCCCACGGCCCGCCATGCACGGACAAAACGAACGGCAGGTTTTCCGCCCGAGCACCGACCGGCAATGTCAAATAGCACGGCAAAACCAAACCGTCGCGGGCCGGAATATCCACGGCTTCAACCGGCGCGAGTTGGTAGTCGTCGAGCGCGGGCTGCGCGGAGAACAAAAGCGTCGCGGTTTTTGCGTTGCGGTCGTAGACGTAATACACGGGCGAGCCGTCGCTTTTGTTAAAGGAAACGATCCAAACCGCGTCGTCATGGCTGCGGCTGTCGATGGAAAAGTCGCCATCGGTGACGGTTTTGAGATGCGCGAAATCATCGGCGAGGGTGTTATCGAGGGCGACCCATTCGCGGCGAGCGCGTGTGTAGGAAACGGCTTGCAGGGTGTGGCGCGTCGGGTGAAAAAGCACGGCCCCTAAGTCCACGTCGGGCCGCTCGCACACGAGTGTTATTTCGCCCGTTTGCAAATCCGCAAGATACAAGCCCTGCGTGTTGGCGTCTTTATTGGAGCGCAAATACAAATTTTTATTATCGGCGGTAAATGCGACTGGCCCGCCCATTTCGCCGAACGGGAACGAAATAAGTGTGCGCCACGGGCCGTTTTCGTCGTCGCGCACCAAAACGTCGCTCGTGCCGTCGGGCGAACGGGTCACGGCGCACCGCACGCGCAAATCGTAGTCGGCGTCCCAGCCAATAATGTTGCCCGGATTTTCCGCTACCAATTCACGTTCGCCGGACGATAGCGAAACGCGCCACACGTCCATAACCTGCGGGTCGCGCTGGTTCGTGGAAACCAAAATAGTGTCCGGCTGATTCGGGTCGGTCGCAACCGGCGTCGCCCGCACGTTCTCGAACGGCGTCAAATCGCGGGCCGGAGTGTCGCCGTTTGCTTCCGCGTCCACGGCGTATAAATGGAAGTTTTCGTCGCCGCCCGCGTCCTGCAAGTACAAAATGTGCCTGCTGTCTTCGGCCCACAGATAAAAGCGAATGGGCCGCGCGGCATCGCGTGTCACGGGCCGCGCTTGGTCGTTCGTTTCGCCCACGCCGCGCACCCAAACGTTCAGTACGCCGTTGTGGGCGGCAAGGTAGGCAAGCCGTTTGCCATCGGGCGAAATCTGCGGGCTGGCTTTTTCGGGGTTGCCGAACAGCACGGCGCGGGGTACGAGCGGTGGCAGGGCGTTTGTTTGCGGAGCGGTTTTGGTGTCTGGCATGGTAAATAGTTTTGCTTTCTTGTTAAAAGGCCTCTCCCCCGGCCCCTCTCCTAAGAGGAAAGGGGAGCCTGCGAATTGTCAATGGGTGCAAACGCGCGGGACTTTCTTTTCAGCAAGCCAGCACCTTGCGCTAAACGAACGGTATACTGGCTCCCCTTTCCTCTTAGGAGAGGGGCCGGGGGAGAGGCCTGCATCTTCCTAAAACAGCCCCGTGATTTCGCCGTCGTCGGAAAGGTCGATGGCATCCGAGGCGGGGCGTTTGGGAAGGCCGGGCATGGTGAGAAGGGTTCCCGCGTAGGCGACTACAAAGCCCGCACCCGCCGATAGTTTCACGTCGCGGATCGTGAGCGTGTGCCCGGTCGGGGCGTTGCGCTTATCGGGGCTATCGGAAAACGAATACTGCGTTTTGGCGATGCAGACGGGGAGTTTGCCGAAGCCCCGGTTTTTCAAATACGCCAAGCGCGTTGAGGCCTGCGGCGAAAATTCGACGTGGGCGGCGCGGTACACCTCGGTCGCAACCGTTTGGATTTTGGCTTTCAGCGATAGGGCGTCCGAATACAGCGGGTGAAAATCGGCGGGCGTGGTTTGCAGCGTGGTTTGTACCAACCGGGCTAAGGCTTCGGTTCCGGCTCCGCCCGCCCCCCACACGTCGGCGAGCGCGACCGGAAGCGTGTGCCCTTCGCACAAATTTTTCAATGCGGCGATTTCGTCGTCGGTGTCCGATGCAAACCGGTTGATAGCGACGACGACCGGTAAGCCGAACTTCCGCAAGTTTTCGGCGTGGCGGGCCAAATTGGCGAAGCCGTCTACGAGCGCGGCGACCGACGGGGTTTTCAGTTCGTCGAGGGCTTTGCCACCGTGCATTTTGAGGGCGCGTATCGTGGCGACCAAAACCACCATATCGGGGCGCAAACCGGACTGGCGCATTTTGATGTCCAGAAATTTTTCGGCCCCCAAATCGGCCCCAAAGCCCGCTTCGGTCACGCACACGTCGCCGAGTTTCAAGGCCATGCGCGTAGCGAGAACCGAGTTGCAGCCGTGGGCGATATTAGCGAACGGGCCGCCGTGGAGTAGTGCAGGCGTGCCTTCGATGGTTTGCACCAAGTTCGGCAAAAGGGCGTCTTTCAAAAGGGCCGCCATCGCGCCGTGAGCGTTGAGTTGAGAAGCACAAACGGGTTCGTTGTTTTTATCGGTTCCGATCACGATGCGGGCCAAGCGTACTTTCAAATCGGCGCGGTCGGAAGCCAAGCACAAAATCGCCATGACTTCGGACGCGGCGGTGATTTCAAAGCCGGTTTCGCGGGGCACGCCTTCGGATTTGCCGCCCAAGCCGGTAAGAATGTGCCGCAGGGCGCGGTCGTTCATGTCTACGCACCGCTTCCACGTTATGCTGCGCGGCTCGATATTCAAGGCGTTTCCGCCTTGCAAATGGTTGTCAATCAAAGCAGCGAGCAAATTGTTGGCCGCCGTGATGGCGTGCAAATCGCCGGTGAAATGGAGATTGATGTCTTCCATCGGCAGCACTTGCGAATAGCCGCCCCCGGTCGCGCCGCCTTTTTGCCCGAAAACCGGGCCGAGCGACGGTTCCCGTAAGGCCGCCACGCAGTTGACGCCGATCCGGTTCAATCCTTGCGCGAGGCCCACGGTGACGGTTGTTTTGCCTTCCCCGGCGGGCGTGGGCGTAATTGCCGTAACCAAGACGAGTTTGCCGTTCGGCTTGTCTGCCAAGCGGTCAAGAACGCCAAGCGACACTTTGGCTTTGTGCTTGCCATAAAACTCGATTTCTTCGGGCAAAAGACCCGCCGTTTGGGCAACATCGGCAATCGGGCGGGGCGTTACGCTATGGGCGATTTCTAAATCCGTGGGCATAGCTTGATTTTAGCACAAACGGGCAGATCGGTGAAACTGCGTTTGGCGGGCGCAATTTGGGTAAACCGTAGACAGATGGGGAGTATTTGAAGGCATTTGCCGAAACCCCACTCTATAACAACAGGAGCGCGCGGAACACAGTGTTGAGCGCCGCGCGTTGAAACAAAAACTATGCAAACCAACAACAAAATCGCCCTGCTTTCCGCAGGCTTGACAGTGGCCGCAGCCATCGGCGGCGTGCTGATGACCTCGTCGTCCGCGACCGCGCAGGATAACGGACGGCAGTACAACCGAAACGGGCAATACAACCGCAACGGCCAAAACGACCGGTATAACCGCGACGACCGGAACAATCGCCGCAACGATGCCACGTCGTGGTCGAATTTGTCGGGCCGCCCCTCCATCCGCGCGGGCCGCGAATCCGGCTTCTTCATTTGGCGCTCCGGGAACACGGTTCACGTGAACACGACTGACACGAACACCGGCAACAACATTTACAAGGGCGAAATCACGATTGACGGCGGGCACTTCAACAACGTGGGCCGCGACGGCAAAAGCCAAAGCAGCAGCGACAAAGTGGAGCGCCCGGAACAAACGCGCATCAAATTCGAGCTGAACACGCAGCGCGACACCGACGGCCTCCATTTCGATGTCGTGGATGGCGACCGCATCACGTTCCGCTTGAACCGCGACGGCAAAAGCGGCGACCGTGTGTATGTCGGCCCGAACAAGCAGCAAGTGTCCGGCGATTCGTTCACGGTTGACTTGAACGATAACAACAATCGTGGCGGCAACGGTGGTTACCGCAATGGTGGCTACCGAAACGGCAACAACGGCGGGTATCGCAATGGGGGCGGCTACCGCTAAAACGCGGGCCATCGCCTAACGAAAAACGCGGCTCTCAACGGGCCGCGTTTTTTATTTGAAATAGTGAACATTCGTCTACCTATTTTCGTTTTTCTAATATCGGACGCGCCGCAAAAAAACAACGCTGTGCGGGGCGTCGAGGAGTACCAAAAATGAAACGAACTACAAAAACGATTGCCGTCTCCGCGCTGGCTTTGACCGCGCTTATGGGAACCGTAGGCGGCTTGATTGCCACAACCGCGCAACCCGCCGAAGCGCAACGCTATCGCGCCCAACCGCGCCGACGCCCGGTGAACCGCACCGGCGTTTTGTCGTGGACTGCGGCGCAGGGGCAGCCGCGCGTTGACGCAGGGCGCAGCGTGACCGGCTTCTACATTTGGCACGACCGCAATACGGTTCACATCGTCAGCAACGACCGCACCAAAGGGCGCGACATCTATTCGGGCACGGTGGAAATCACGGGCCGCAATGCCAAACTGGATACCCTCCGCAACGAGTACGGCGAACGCGGCGACCGCTTCGGATTGGTCGGCGACGATAAAGTGACCTTCCGCTTCGACACCCATCAAGCCAAAGACGGATTCGCTTTCAACCTGCGCGGCGGGCAGCGTCTTGTCTTCCGCCTGAACCGCGACGGTCGCAAAACGGGCCGCATTTTCTACGGGCCGGGCAAAACCGAAGCCTACGGCGATCCGGTCGTTTTCGACTTGGATCGGTAAACGGCAGCCCCTGCGGCAGCCAAAAAACGCCCTTCATTGTACGTGAAGGGCGTTTTTTATTGGGTGAACGCAACAATCCCGTAAAATTACCTATAAAGAAATAGCGAAAATGCTTGACAAGCGACTTCGTGTTTTGCGACAATAGCCTGCACGACCAACCGTATTCACGGAGTGCGAAATTTTCTTGCTGTTACGGAGGCTTTATGCGTACCTTGGCTGGCTCATCTCGTTTATCGCTGCACACTCGCGCCGCCGTTCTCGGCGCAGCCGCGCTTTGTTTCACCGCCGTCCCTGCGGCCCACGCGCAAACCACCCAGTATACCGATACCGCCGCTTTTTTGGCGCAGCTTAACCCCAACGCCTACACGGAAACGTTTACATCGCCCACCCGTGGAAACGCGCCCAGCTTTAGCTACTCGCAGAACGGGTTCTCGTACACCATCACGTCCACCTCGACGCCGGGCAGCGGCTATGATAGTGCGGTCTATTTGGGCAACGGAATTACCGGAGCGAACTTTCCCTTCTCCAACGTGGTTTTCACGTTTACGTCGGGGAACGTGACCGCTGTCGGGGGCAACTTTTTCCAGACCTCGATTAACGACGAATTTTTGTCTTCCCCAGTTACGCTGACGCTAAGCAACGGCGCAACGACGACCTACACGCCGACCAGCACGGGAACCTTTCAGGGCTTCACCACGACGCTCGCCATTTCGAGCATTACGTTTGCCGCCCCGACGCAGGACGGGATTTATCCGGCCATCGACAATTTCACGGTCGGAACCAACAAGAACCTTGCCGCCGTACCCGAACCCGGCGTGTGGGTTACGGCAGCCTCGCTCCTCGGAACCACGGGTATTGGTTTGGTGCGCGGACGCCGCCGCAAAACCGCTTCCCAAAGCGCATAACGCACTTTCCACCGAAACGAAAAGCGCGGCCTCTATTAAAGAGGCCGCGCTTTTTATTTATTGAACGAAATTTGCCATAAACGGGACTAACGGCATAGAGGAAACTAAGCAATGAAGCAGGCCATGCAACGAACCGCCGTTCTCTTTACTGTGACCCTATTAATTGGAACCGTGGCCCTATCTGTTCGATTGGTGCAAGCGCATCAAAAAAACGCCTCGGCGCAAACACAAATACCTGCGCCCCTAACCCAATCGCAGATACGCCAACTATTCCCCGGCACGACGGCAAGCGTCGCCACGCATCCCGACAAGTTTGTTTTATACGCTATCGAGCCGATGCAAATGCAACTGGCCCCGCCGAAAAGCAAAACGCCCTTTCTGCCAAACAGCGTGGACGGCTACAAAATAACGGGAAAAGCCGTTATCACCGACCGAAGCGAACAAGAGCGACTGATTGCCTCCGCGTTTTATACGGCGACACCTTCGACACGTTCGGCGCGTTTGGATATAGGGATGGCTTGCTTCAATCCGCACCATGCCCTGCGACTGGTGAAAAACAAGCGCGTGATCGATGTGATTATCTGCTTTGGCTGCGGCAACACGCAAATTTGGGAAAACGGCGAACAGAAAACCGGTGACTTACCCGCCAATCGAGACGCGGAGGAATATGTCGCGTCAGTGCTGAGAAAACACCATATCCATCAGCCGCGATGAAGCGATTTTGCCGCGCCCACTTGATGCGAACGTTGGCCTAAGCGGTCGCCATTTTATAAACCACCAGAACAAACACGTTGCCTGTATTTATGCCCCCATCATAGCACATCGATGTGTTCAAAATAAGGATGTTGTTTACCTGCGCCCATGTGTTAATTTGTTCTTGGATACTATTGATGGAGCCTTTGAAAACCTGAACCGCGTTTTGCATGACATGTCGCCTTTTAGTGGGTTAGCCTGTTATACCGAATTGCGTAAATAAATCGTGTGCGGGCCACGCCCGAACGCTGTTTGCCGCGCCGTGCAGCGGGCCGTCTAAAAGACCGACGAGCGAACCCGCCACGCTTTCCGTGTTGAAGTTCAAAACCCACGAGATGCCGTCGTAGCGGCGGACGAGCAATGAGGACGAACCGTCCAATTTGCCCGTGTGCCAATAATTCGCCAATTTTCCGCTCACAGGGCGAACGTGCCAGCCCATACCATAGTAAGCGGGGCTTAACGTTCCGTCCGATTCTACGCCCAGCGGCGGCGCGGGCCGCTCATAGAGTTGGTCACGGGAGCGAAAAGAAAGCGGTATTTCACTTTTGGCGTCGAGCAGGGCGGCGAAACGCGCCAAATCTACGGCGGAGGCCAGCCAGTCGCCGTGCGCGTCCATCGCTTCGATGCACCAGCCGCCATACGGAATCGGCACAATCGCGCCTCGATCCTCGGCAAAAATCGACGGGACGCGGCGTTTACCTTCGTCGTAGTAGCGCACCTCGTTTGGCGCACGGTCGGCAAGCCGCGACTTACCGATCCGCATACGGCTTATACCCACGGGCTTCAACACGTTTTTTTGCACAAACGCCTCGTAGGATTCACCCGTCCGTGTTTCGATAATTCGGCCCAGCACGCAGTACCCGAAGTTCGAGTAGGCGAAGCGCGTGCCCGGGTCAAAATCGAGCGAACGGCCCAGCATATAGCGCACAATGTCGCGCGAACTGGGCGGCGCGGACACTTTCAAAGCGCCTGCGATGCGGTGCGGCACAAACATCGGGTCGAAGGACACGCCCCGGTCGAACCCGCCCGAATGCTGGAGCAGTTGCCGAACCGTTATGGTTTTGATGCGCGGGTCGAGGTTTGTGTTCGGCTCAAGATACGGCTCCATTTTGAGCAAATCGAAGGCGCGGTCGTCGAGGCGCAATTTGTTTTGCTGTACTAAAAGCAAAACGGTGGTGCTCGTGACCGGCTTGGAAACACTTGCGATGCGGAAAAGGGCGGTCGGCGCATAGGGAAGATGTACCGCCTCGTCGGCCCAGCCGTAGCCCCGCGCATACACCAAGCGGCCCCGCCGAACCACCGCAAGCGAGCCGCCCGGAACTTTGTGCTCCCGCATAAAACCCGAAATGAGCGTATCAAACGACGCGAACGCGGCATCGTCACTCCCGGTTTTGGGCGGCTCATCCTGCGCGGCGTGGGCGTAGCGCGGGGTCGGGAATGCCGTTGCGCCCAGCGTCGCCGCACAAAGAAACGAAAGCGCGTCCCGTCGATTGATTGTCATACTAAAACCTTTTAACACCGCTTTAAGACATAAGGAATTCAACGGACTCTTGCAGGCAGAATACAAAAACGCCCACTCTTAAAGTGTGGCGTCCCCGGTTTATTCGGAAGGAACGCCTGTACCGCTGTTTGGCAACTCAATTACGGATACGATGCCCTGAACGATTTGACGCATCCGTGCCGGAGACAATCGACCGATGAAGCCCCTACCCTCATCGAAGTCAAGCGTAACAACTTGAGCAACAAGCACGCCGCTTTGCTGAGCAAGGCCACCTTCGCCCGGCTCCAATACAACATTTCCTCGGTCACCTGCGCGGCGCAGGTTCGTTGACAAAGGACAAAGCATCACGGAATTAATGCGCGTGCGGTTCATAACGTCATTTTGCACAACAACATGGGGACGTAGATAGCCGGGTTCCGAACCAATCGGCTCGCCTAAATCTATCCAGTACAAATCGCCTTGTTGCAGCATTGCGCAACCACCCTGATTTACTCGTTGTTCTCGGAGCGCGCTAAAGCACGGGCTTGTTTGGAGCGGATGGCCCGTAGGTAGTGTGCATCTTCCGCGTCGGCATCGTCGGGCAGCAGTGACAAGGCAAGGTAGTTCGTCAAGGCAATTTCCACCAACTGATCCCGCGAAACGTTCATTTGTGCGGCTCGTTGCTCGGCTTGGCGCAGCAAATCAGGGGCCAAAAGGACGGCTTGGTTATCGGAAACCGTGGGTGTCATAGCGTTATTATGACGCCTGCTTATAACGGCTGTCAAATTGCGTTTCTCTAAAATAAGAGCAAAGGTGAACGGCGGAAGGAACCCGCGCGTTCTGCGCCGAACGCTAACGGCATGAAACGAGTGGTTACTTTCGGCGAGGTGATGCTGCGCCTCGCGCCGCCCGGCTTTTTGCGCTTGACGCAAACCACAACGCTTGATATGACGTTCGGCGGGGCCGAAGTCAATGTCGCTGTGACACTGGCACAGTTTGGCCTCGACGCCTGCTTTGTGACGCGATTGCCAAACAACGACGTGGCGCAGGCGTGCATCAATGAAGTGCGCGGCTTGGGCGTGGATACGACGCGGATTTTGCGCGGCGGCGACCGCATGGGCGTGTACTTTGTCGAGAAAGGTGCGGCCCAGCGCGCATCGACGGTTTTATACGACCGCGCCCATTCCGCTATATCGGAAATCAAGCCCGAAGATTTGAACTGGGGCGAGATTTTCGCCGGTGCGTCCGCATTTCACTTTACGGGCATCACGCCCGCCTTGTCCGACAGCGCCGCCCAAGCCTGTTTGGAGGGCGCGAAAGCCGCCAAAGACTTGGGCCTTCTCGTTTCGTGCGATTTGAACTATCGCAAAAAACTCTGGACGAGCGAAAAAGCCGGGCAGGTCATGAGCGGCATTATGCCGTTCGTGGATGTGTGCATCGCCAACGAAGAGGACGCGGAAACCGTGTTCGGCATCAGCGCCGAGGGGGCGGACTTGACGGGCGGCAAAATCGCGCATGACGGCTACATCGAAGTCGCGCAAAAACTGACGGATAAGTTCGGCTTCAAGGGCGTCGGTGTGACCTTGAGAGAATCGCATTCCGCATCGCGCAACGGCTGGTCGGGAATGCTCTACATGGACGGGCAAGCCCATTTTTCGCGCCGCTACGACATCGACATCGTGGATCGCGTGGGCGGCGGCGACGCTTTCGGTGGCGGCCTCATTTACAGCTTGGTGACCGGCAAAAGTCCCGCCGATGCGATTGAGTTTGCGGTCGCTGCCTCGTGCCTCAAACACTCCATTCCCGGCGATTACAACCGCATCAAGTTGAGTGAAGTGGAAACCCTGCTCAAAGGCGACGGTTCGGGACGGGTGCAGCGATGACAAAAGCGCAAACGTTGGAGCGAATGCTCAACCCCGGCGTGGTCGCCGTGATTCGGGCCGATTCGTCCGAGCAGCTTTTGGACGTTGCCCGCGCCCTCGCCGCAGGCGGCGTGACGGCGATGGAAGTGACGATGACGACGCCCAACGCCATCGAAACCATTTCGCGCGTCAAAAAAGAATTGGGCGACGCGATTTTGATGGGCGTCGGCACGGTGTTGGACACGGAAACGTGCCGTATCGCCCTTCTTGCCGGGGCGCAGTTTGTGGTCACGCCCGTGATGAAACCGGACGTTATCGCGCTGTGCAATCGGTACTCGGTTCCGATTGTCGCGGGCGCGTACACGCCGACCGAGGCCCTCGCGGCCCACGAGGCCGGGGCCGATTTTATCAAGATTTTCCCCGCCGACGGACTTGGCCCGAACTACATCAAGGCGATTAAAGCCCCGCTGCCGCAGCTGCAAATCATTCCGACTGGCGGCGTGGACGTGAACACGGCGGGGGACTTTATCAAGGCCGGGTGCGCCGCTGTTGCCGCCGGGAGCAGTTTGGTCAGCAAAGACGTGCTCAAATCCGGCGATTGGGACAAACTTTCGCAAACCGCGCAAGCCTTTGTGCAGGCCGTCGCCAGCGCGCGGCAGAGCGGATAGGGGCGAACTTCGGTGCGAACGTCGCGGAAGGGCGGAGCGCATAAGATCGTCGCCGTGCGCGCGTTTCATCTAAGGGCGGAACTGCCGCATCCTTTGTTTTCCGCGCAGGAAAAACTGACGTGCCGCGAAACGCTCCTTATCGAAGTCGAGGCCGAAGGCGGCCTGACCGGGTGGGGCGAAGCGTCTGGCCCGCCGCCCGTGACGCAGGCGGGCGTGTGCGATGTGTACGGCCCGCACTTGCTCCACAAAAGCGCGCAAACACCCGCCGACGTTTTATGGAACGAGTTGTGGCAAGCCGGATTGCCGTGGGGGCGCAAAGGCGTTTTGGTTGGCGCGCTGTCCGGTTTGGACATGGCGCTTTGGGATTTGCGCGGCAAACTTGCCCATATTCCTGCCTGCGAATTGATGGGCGGACGCCTGCGCGACCGGGTTCCGTGCTATGCGGGCGGCTTGTATTTTCCGCAACGCCCGGAAGCCTCGCTGATTCCCGCCCTTGTGAAGCAGGCGCACCATGCCGTTGACGAAGGCTTTCGCGGCGTCAAGGCGCAACTGGGGCGCAACCGCGCGTTCGACATCGCCCTGATTCGCGCGCTCCGAGCCGCGCTTCCGACCGTGCCCTTGATGGCGGATTCGCAAGGGGCGCACGATTTGCCCGAAGCCCTGCTCGTCGGTCGCGCGTTACAGGAATCTGCATTTTCGTCATGGGAAAACCCGCTGCCGCTGGGCGCAAGCCGGGATAAAATCGCCCTCTTAGCGCAAAGTGTGGGCGTGCCGCTGTGGGGCGGGCACGAAGAACAAACGCGCTGGGCGTTCGCGGATTTGGCGCACGACGGCTGGGGGGCACTGTCGCCGGACTTGACGTATTGCGGTGGCCCGACTGAAGCCCTGCATATCCGCACGCTCGCCCACGCGCACGGCGTCAACCTATCGCCGGTCGTTGGCCTGAACGCAACGCAAATCGGGTTCGCCGCCGCACTGCATTTTTTGGCGTCCGATACGCGCTATCCCGAACGCTTGGAGCCGCCGCCCGCGTTTTTGGAATGGAACTTGTGTGGCCCCGCCCATCCTTTGCGCGATGCCATTTTCTCGCAATCGCTGGAGCGCGACGGCGGAACCGTGCGCGTGCCCGACGCGCCCGGCTGGGGCGTGACGGTCAAAAAAGACGCCCTTGCCCCGTACCTCATTTCGTCCCGCGAGATCGCTTAAATGCGCTTGATTTGGGGCGACATCATCGAATGGGCGCGGCATGATTTGGGCACGCTCATGTTGGCAAGCCTTGCCGCATACATTTTGCTGCTTTTGCTCGTCCTTGTTTTGTTCATACGCCAAAGCAAACTGTCGCGCCAAATGGCCCAACTAAAGCGCGACCTGCAAAACGAAAAGCGATCCGACGAGCCGAAATAGCTTGCGCTTGTTCAACCGAAGGTAAGGAGAGTATCAATGAAGAAGCACTGGTTTTTTACCAAGTGCGCCGTGTTCGCGGCTTTGGGCATGGTGTTTCCCTATGGCGCGGCGCACGCGCAGACTGCCGCACCAAAAGGATCGTCGGCTGCGGTTCCGAATCCGGCCCTGCGCGATATTAACCGCGCGTTTTCGTATGCCGCGTCACAAGCCAATGCTGCCTTTGTCGTTGAAGGCGAGCCGTACAAGAAAACGCTCACGCAGACGGAGGCAAGCGCCATCCAGCCAGCCGGAACGCCCGCCGAAGTTGTTGCGCAAATCGCCCGCGCTTACGATTATGACGCCACCGTTTCAACCGGTAACAAAGAAGCCACAGTGTATGTTTTCAAGAAGCGGTACACGGATCCCAATGATTTGCCGTTCGTGTCGCTTGAAGAAATGCGGGCGGTATGCGAAGAGATGTTCCGGCTGACCGCCACTTTTGACTCGTCGCTAGGTGTGTCTCGTACGCATTCGGATTCGCTTGTCGAACTGGCGCATTTCGGCGCGTCGCTGTCGGGTGAGCAGCTTGCGTTGATGAAGGATAAAACGCGCGGCCTTCCCGTGCAAAGTTTGAACGCACAGCAGCGCGCTCAGATACTCAGTTTCCCCCTTGATACGTACCTGCGAAGTACGGAGCAGGATTTGGAAGTTGGTGTCGCGGAGGCGCGTTTGGTAACTGACGGCTCGGCAACGATTGGCACGAAAGGCCCAAAAGACAAACCCGTTTTCGGCTATGAAGCCCCAATGGTTTTCCGTGAAATCAAACCATCTCGGCAGTTTCGCGTTCTCAACGCGACAAGCAATCCGATCAAATCTGCGGTTCGCTTTGTCGAACCCGGCGAACCGCAGCCCCGCCCTGTCGGTTCCGCGTCAAGCAAGCCCGCGCCCTCGCTATCGACGACGCTACAACAAAGCGTACAGCAAGCGCAAATCCGTTTAGCCGAGCCGTATCCTGTCGTGGTGGATGCGGAAATAGCGACCAAGCCGGTTTGGGTGGTCAACGTACCCGCCGCATCGCCGGACGCGCTTTTGCGCGGGCTAACCGAAGTGTACGGACTGCGCCTGACGACAAAAGTGGACGGTGTGCGCCAAATAAGCCGCGCGCGCCAACCGAAACCAAAAAGCCTTTTGGATTTTTCCGACGCGCTGACGCAGCTTTTGCCCGATAATTTTTCGCGCGCGATGCACTGGCGTGTGCTCGTGGAGGCGGACAAAAAGCCGCGTATCACCGACGAAGATTTCCTGAAACCGCGCGGTTTCAGTTGGATGGCTTTGGGAAAGCGCACTCAAGAGGTACGCGGGGCCGCCGCTTTGTATCTAAAGGCCGGGATTGAGCCGACACTTTCAAGCGAAACGCCTAAAGTGCCCGTTGCTTCGCTGAACGCTGCCGAGCAGGCGGCGCTTGCCGACGTGGTTTTGTGTCATGTTTGGGAAGCCATTTATATGCACGCCGCGTATCCTGCGCCGGAATACATCAAGCACTTGGACGACGCCATCGTGACGGGCGAGTTCACTAACTATAATTCGCATAAGGACACGTCGGGAACCGAAGAACTGGACGGCTTCTCCGTGCGATTTTATTACCGCGATGCCGAAGGAAATCTAAAGGACAGTATTTTTGGAGGGATTGTCAATCTGCGTGCCATCAAGAATATTGAGGGAATGAAAAAGGGGAAGGCGCGCTGAAGCGTAGAAAGCAAAAGGGCAGTAGCTCGCAAAACGTGAAAAAACTAATTTTATGCGCGGTATAATAGGCCCTAAACTATGCGGATTTTTGCGGGCAACGACGACGAAAAAACGCTGATCGAGAAAAGCCGACGCGGCGATATGGCGGCGTTCGACAAACTCGTCAAGGGCTACGAGCGCACGATTTACAACACGGCCTACCGTTTGTGCGGCTCTTACGACGACGCTTCCGATATTGCCCAAGAGGCGTTTGTGCGGGCGTGGAACAACCTCAAATCGTTTCGCGGCGAATCCGCGTTCTCGACGTGGATGCACCGCATCGCAACCAACGTTTTTTTGGACGACCGCAAACGAAAGCGCGCGCGCCCAACCCGTTCCTTAGACGACGTGCTGGATTTGGATGAATCGTCGGTCACGCGCCAGTTTGAAGACCCGTCGCCGTCGCCGCAAAACCTTTTGGAAGGCGACGAGCGCAGGCAATTATTGGAGCGCGCGATTGCCACGCTTCCCGATGCCCAGCGCGTGATGGTCGTTTTGTACCATGTGCAGGGAATGTCGTACGAGGAGATCGCCGAAATCACAAGGCTCCCGATGGGAACCGTAAAATCCCGCCTCAATCGCGCCCGTTTGGCGCTGCGCGACCGGCTTGGCCCGCTTGCGGAACTTTTCGACGTTCCCGACCGTCCGAAATAAATAGGGCCGCACTTTACCCGTTCGACCCACGAAATTTACACCGACTTAAGCAGAAAAAAGGTACGAACGTGGACTGTTCCCGGTGGCGCGAAATGGCGTCCGACTATATCGAAGAAACGCTGCCCCCGCATACGATGGACGCGATGCGCCGTCACGCGCACGGGTGCGCGTCGTGCCAAAGCGACGAGGCCGCGCTTCGCAATCTGTGCCGCGAACTCAACGTGCTTCCGTCCGTTGATCCGCCCCTGTTTTTCCGCGACAACGTGATGGCGGCGATTGAGCGGCAAAACACGGCCCGTTCGCCGTTTGGGCGCGGGGCATGGTGGCAAACGATGCTGCCGCAGTTGGGTCGCGTCGCGGGCGTAACGACGCTTGCGGGCGGGGCCGTTGTCGCCCTCGCGTGGACGCTCCTTTTGCCCGGTGCACAAAAAACGAACGGCACGGAAACTGCTTCGCCCGTTATCGCCGATTTGCACGCGCCCAAAGTCGCGGCCCCGCTGCTTAACTTGCTGCCCGGCGGCGAAGCGGATAAGGGCGCGGAAATCGCCCCGCAGCTTCGGATCGCCCGCGTAACCACGATGGTTCCCACGTCCGGCCCCGCGTTCGATTTGGCGCTGTGGATGGAAAATGCCGACAGCGGAACCGCGCGGTTCAACTTGCTTGGCGATAAAACCGCGTACCGCTTCCATTTGAACGGCGTCACGTCCCCACAAACCCTGCGCGTTCCGTTCTCCGCGTCGGTCAATAAGGAAACGGTCGATTTGCGCGTGTACTGGACGGCGAACGCCACCGATCACACGCGGTATCTTTTCGTGCCGCTTCCCCCGCAAAGCAAAGCGAGCGACACAGCGGATAGCGCGGCAAATGGCGACGACCCGAAACCCGAGCCGCCCGTAACCGTTGCCGCGCCCAGCGAGCGGCAATCGTTCGGCTTGCCGGATCAGCCAATTGTGGACACGGCCCGCCAAATCGCCGCCCGCTATAACGTACCGGTCACCCTTGACGACGTGCCGGAAGCCACGCATCTGTCTTTAACGGCCCGCGACGAAACCGCACTCGAAACCCTGACGCGCCAATTAGCGCCGCTCGGCTTGCAAGTTTCGTCCGTCAAAGGCGGCCTTCTTGTTGAGCGCATTGCGGACAAACCGAGCGACGCCGCCGACGCAAAGCCCGCAGTGGAAACAACGCCGGAAGCCGCGCCTTCGACTGAATCGCCCGCTTCGGCGCGTTGACATCGGCAACGGACTTTCCCGCGCGGGTCGCAAGGTTCGCGCGGGAAAACGGATTGATTGACGATTCGGCCCGTGTTGCCGTCGCGGTTTCCGGCGGGCCGGACAGTGTCGCGCTTTTGCTCGCCCTCGTTCGCGCGTCGGAGCGCGGCTTGCTTCCCCGGCCCGCAGGCGTTCTACATTTTCACCACGGTATTCGCGGACGCGACGCCGACGAGGATGCCGCGTTTTGCGCGTCGCTTGCCGCCCGCTTCGGTTTGCCCTGCGTAATTGGTTTGGGGGCCGTGCCGAAGCGCGGAGCCGCCTATTCCAACGCCGACGCCCGCCGTTTGCGTTACGCCTTTTTGGAAGAATCGGCCCGCGAAATCGGCGCGACCGTTTTGGCAACCGCCCACACGAAAAACGATCAAGCCGAAACCGTTTTGTGGCGCGTGCTACGCGGTACGGGCTTAAACGGTTTGTCCGGCATTCCCGCAAGCCGCGTTATCAACCCCGATTTGCGCGTCGTGCGCCCGCTGCTAAACGAAACCCGCGAAGCCGTAGAAGCGTTCTGCCGCTCCGAAAACGTCACGCCGCGCCGCGACCCAACCAACGACAATCGGCAGTTCACGCGCGTTCGCGTCCGCAAACTTCTTCCCGAACTCGCCAACCATTTTAACCCGCGCCTTTTGGACGCTTTGTCACGCCTCGCCGCCCAAGCCGCCCGCGACGCCGACTTGCTCAACACGCTCGCCGACACGCTGTGGGCCGACACTCATGAAGAAAACCCGCCCGGCGAAATCGAAGGCGAAAGTATCGTGCGTTTGCGTGTTGCGCCCCTGCAAACCGCCCACGCCGCGCTGCGATTTCGCGTTCTGCTCCGCGCGCTCCGCCGTGTTTGCGCGGGTACGCCCGAAGCCGACGAAGCCGCGACCGATGCGTTCGTGCGCCGCTTGGACAATTTGCTGCACCAAAAAAACGGGGCCGTCGATTTACCCGGCAAACGGCGGGCATGGCGCGACGGCGACTTGCTCATTCTCGCGCCCGCAAACGCGCTTGCCACGCCTTCACCCACCGCCGACGCGCTGTATCAAGCGCGGCTTTTCGTGCCGGGAAGCGTGGATATGCCGGAAGTTGGAAGCGGCTTGCGCGTTTCGGCCCGTTTGCGCGACACTGGTGAACCCGCCGCCGTTCGCGTTCGCCACGCCCAAACGGTTGACTGCGCCGTACCGAACCAAGCCGAAAATGCGCCCGCAGAAACGGCTCCGCTTATAGTTCGCAACGCGCGGCTCGGCGACCGTATCGCGCCGCTCGGCATGAACGGTCAAACGCGCTTGGTGCGGGACGTTTTGGCCGATGCCAAAATTCCCGCCAGCGAGCGGGCCGCCCATCCGCTCGTCGTGAGAAGCGATACCGGCGCGGTTTTATGGGTCGTCGGAATCGCGCAGGCCGAAGAAACCCGCGTTATCGAACCGGTTGCCCAAGCATGGATTTTGCGCCTCGGCGTCGAACCACTATCCCAATAACTGCCGCCGTAGCGTCGCGCCGGAAAAGGAAAACCGCTTGGACATTCGCATCGTTGACCATCCGCTCGCCCGCCATTTGATGACGCATTTGCGCGACGAAGCCACGCCGCCCGCGCTGTTTCGCACCCTTTGCAATCATCTAACGACGCTGCTCGCCCTCGAAGCGACCCGCGATTTGCCGACCGTTGCCAAGTCCATACAAACCCCGCTGGAAACCCTTGACAGCGACATTTTGTCGAATGGCTTAGTCGTCGTGCCGATTTTACGGGCCGGTTTGGGGATGCTGCCGTCGCTTTTGGAAATCTTCCCCGATGTCGCCGTGGGCTACATTGGCCTTGCCCGTGACCATACAACCGCCGTCGCCTCGTCGTACTACTGCAAACTGCCGCCGATGGAAAACCGCACGGTACTCGTCGTTGACCCTATGCTCGCAACCGGCGGTTCGGCCTGCCAAGCCCTCGACGAAATCAAGGCGCAAGGGGCGCAAACCGTGCGCTTAGTGTGCGTCGTTGCCGCGCCCGAAGGCGTACAGAAAGTCAACGACCACCACCCCGACGTGCCAATTATCGGCGCGGCCTTAGACCGCGAACTCAACGGGCAAAAATACATCCTGCCCGGCTTGGGCGATTTCGGCGACCGGCTGTACGGGACGTTGTAATGTGTGACCGGCGGATAAATCCGCGGTCTACGAACAGGCAAAGCCGACCTGCGTCGGCTCAAACGCGAAAGCCTCACGGTTCGACCGTGAGGCTTTCGTATATCGGCATCAGCCCGCGCAGGCGGGCTTCGCTTTCCGCGTAGGCCGCGGATTTACCCGCTGGTCTTTCCGACGCAACGGGCGGCGGATTCACCCGCCGGTTGAACCACGCCATTGTCGCTACTGGTAAACTAACTAATCCCGCTGCCACAAAAGACGGACACCGTTTGCGATAACCAGCAGGGCGGTTCCTTCATGGCCCAAAACGCCCAAGCCCAGCGTCATTTTGCCGGTCGCGGCGGCGACGAGCAAAACGCAGGCCGCGCCGACGGCAATTCCGACATTCCAACGGACGATGCCGCGTGTCGCGCGGGCCAAGTGAAACACCCACGGCAAGCGGTGGAGCGTCCCGTCCATCAAAACCACGTCGGCGGTTTCGAGGGCGAGCGCGGTTCCCGTCTTGCCTAAACTGACGCCCACCGATGCGGATGCGAGCGCGGGTGCGTCGTTGATGCCGTCGCCGACAAAAACGGTTCCGGTTTTGGTGCTGCCCTCGGTCGCTTCGCGCACGATTTGTTGTTTTTGCTGGGGGAGCAGGGCGGCATGAAACGCGCCCGCATTCACTTCGCGGGCGACGTTTTGCGCGGCTCGTTCGTTGTCGCCCGTCAAAATCACGGTTTGTTTGCCCGTTTCGCGCAGTGCAGTTAAGGCGTCGCTGGCTTCGGGACGCAACATGTCGAACACGGCGATGGCCCCGGTAACGACGCCATTTTCCGACGCGATAAGTACGGTCTTGCCGTCGTTTTCCCATGCGGCGACCGTCGCTTCCGCTTCGGCGGCAAGGGGAACGCTGCGCTCCGCAAGTAAAGCGCGATTGCCAATCAGAAACGCGCCGCCGTTTGCCGCGATACCGCGCCCGGGAATCGCCTGCAAATCACCGTCGTCCGCATGCTCTTGATGGTCATGTTCGCAACCGTGCCCATCATGGCTATGGTCGTCGTGATGGGCATGCTGGCACTCGGGGCCGTGTTCGTGGCTGTGCTCGTGTTCGGTGGGGCGCGTTTCCTTTGCGTCGGCATAGACGACCACGGCGCGGGCGACGGGGTGCTCGGACTGCCGCTCGATTTGCGCGACACGCCGCACGAACGCGGTTTCGTCGCTGGGCGTCGCGGCCCAAACGTCGGACACGCGCAAATCACCGGTCGTGAGTGTGCCGGTTTTATCCAAAAAGACGGTTTGCGCCTGCGCCAGATTTTCCAGATGCGCGCCGCCTTTAACGAGGACGCCCGCACGTGCGGCCCGAGCGAGGGCGGAAACGTAGGCAACCGGGGTTGCGATAAGAAGCGCACACGGACAGGCGACCACGAGAAGCGTCAACGCGCGATACACCCAGTTGATGCCGGGGAACACGAACGGCCCAAACGCCATCAGTACAATCGCCGCGCCCAAAACGAGCGGCGTATAAATGCGCCCAAACCGCTCGACGACCGTTTGCGTGGGGGCTTTTTCGGCCTGCGCCCGCTCCGTCAAGCGCAAAACCCGCGACAGCGTGGAGTTTTCGGGCAGGGCGTCCACGCGAACGCGGAGCGGCCCGTTACCGTTCAGCGAACCTGCGTAAACGGCGTCGCCCGTCGCTTTGTCGCGCGGCAGGGATTCGCCGGTAATCGCGGCCTCATTGATCGCCGACGTGCCCGACACAATCGTTCCATCGGCGGCGACCGCTTGGCCGGGCGCGACAATCAGTACGTCGCCAACCCGCAAAGCCGACGCTTGAATCGTTTCAGTTTGCCCGTTCGCGCGTTCCACGGTCGCGGTTTGTGGCTGCGCCCCGATCAGGCTTTCCAGCGCCTGCCGCGTTTTATCCATCGCCGCACCTTCGAGCGCTTCGCCAATCGTGTACAAAACCACAACCGTCGCCGCTTCTTCCCAGTGCCCGATAAACATCGCGCCCACAGCGGCAAGCGCCATGAGCAAATTCGTTCCCAAAACGCGGGCGCGAAGGGCGGACAACCCCGCGAGCGCGAACCTACCGCCGCCCAAAAGGATGCTCGCCCCGAGCGCGACTTTCACCGCCCAATCGGGAGCCTTGATCGCGTGTTCCAGCACCAAGCCCAAGACGAGCAGCAGTGCGGACGCGCCGACCCGTCCACCCAACCGCTTCCAAAGTCCGCCTTTTTCGCCCGCGTGGTCGTGTTCGTGCGCGTCGCCATTTTGACGGCTCGCTCCGCTCGTGTCACGCAGCGTGAAACCCAATCTTTGCGCCCGCGTTTGCACTGCCTCGCCCGTGGTTTCCGTAAACGCGGCGGGGTCGTGCTCGACATGAAGCGTGGACGACGTAAACTGGCACGACGCCGAAAGAACGCCCGGCATTTTCTTGACGGTCGATTCCAGCGTGAGGGCGCAGCCCGGACAGTCCATGCCCGCGACCGCGAAGACCTGATGCCGAAACCGCGCGGCAAGGTCGCGCTCCGTTTGGGCGGCTTGTTTGGCAAGGACAACGTTCGATACTTGGGCCGGATCGAAATCGACTGTCAGCCGCGACGAACTGGTGTCAACGCGCGCATCGCGCACGCCGGGCAAGGCTCTAACTGATGCCGTCAAGCGGTCGGCGCATGGCGCGCAGGTTGCCGCCGTTTCGCCAATCGGCAAAAGCGCGGTTTCGATAGAAGGGGAAAGAGGTGAGGTTGGCATAAAATTAGGCCTGATCTACGGCTTGCGCCGATGCAGGGGCAAAATGGTTGTGGTGCAAAGCATGGGATAGGGCATCACTGACAAGCGAGCGAACGTGATCATCGGCGAGGGCGTAAAAAAGGTGCTTGCCGTCGCGCCGGGAAACGACCAGATTTTCCTGTCGCAAAAGTTTGAGCTGCTGCGAAACCGTGTTCATCTTCGCGCCACTCAAATCCGACAATTCGGATACGCACCGCTCGCCGCTTTGCAAAAGGCCCAACAAACGCAGCCGGGCCGGGTCACCGGCGGCGGCGAACATCCGCGCCGCCCGCGCAAAGGCCGCATTCATTTGCGGATCGTCCAAAAACGCCGGACGCGCCGTTCTATGCTCGCCCGGCTCGCACGTCGGCGACGTGTCGCTATTGGGCAGAAACCCCGCGCTCGTGCCCCAGTTGATCGCGTTTACTGTACTCATTATGAATTCATTATATCATGAAACGATGAACTGTTTATTGTGCACGATTGACGTCAACTCACCGTGCATGGTACGGTGAAGTTTCCGTGCCTTCTTCCAACCTTCCTACCGTATCCGATTCCGCCGACACCACGCCGCGCTGGCGACGCCTTGCTCTCGGCGTGTATATGTTTCTCGTCACGGGCACGAACGGGTTTTTGCAGCCGTTCGTGCCGCTGTATATCTTGGCGTCGGGTTTGAACCGGTCGCAATATGGTGTCGTGATTGCCCTCGGAACGGGCGTCGCCCTTCTTATTCAGCCGATTTTGGGCAAACTGTCCGACAAATACGACACGCGCCGCCCGTTCATCGTCGCCGCCGCCGCGCTCGCCGGGGCCGCGTATCTGTGCTACACGGGCGCAAATACGATGGGGCTATTCATCCTTTTAACCGCGATTGGCGTCAACGGGTTCGGCTACCTCAATGCGGTCGGCGGCGTCCTCGTCGGGCGTTTGAAACAGGAGCAGGGCAAAGGCGGCGCGACCTATATCAAGTACCGCGTGTGGGGTTCGGTCGGTTACATCGTTATCGGTTTGACGACCGCGTTTTTGCTCAACAATCGCCCCGTCAATGCGCCCGCCTTGTCCCGCGCGGGCCTCGATCCCGTGTTCCACTACGGCCCGCTGCTGTTTTTCGTGATTGCCGTTGTCGCGCTGTTTGTGCCGGATGCAAGGAGAATTACCCCTCCCCCAGCCCCTCCCCGAAGCGGAGAGGGAAGTCTGGTAAACGAGAGCGGCGTTTCTAATAAAGCCGTCGTCGGTAGCGGCGACAGTTCGGAAGTTTCTGTACTCCCCTCTCCACTTTGGGGAGCCGGTTACCTACGAAGTAGGTGGCGGGGAGGGGTAATAATCGGGAGGAGAGGCCTGCCTTCTCTCGCCACGCTCACCAACCTCGACCGTTTCCTCGTCGCCTTTTTTCTCTACCAATTCGCCCTCTACGGCGCGTCCGCGTATCTCGCCCTGTACATGAAATCGCTGGGCGCGCCGCCGCACTGGATTACGGCGATGTTCGCCGCCGGGGTCGTGTCCGAAGTCCTCGTCATGACGAGCGTAGGCCGTTTAACGGACAAATACGGACGCCGCCCCGCGCTCGCGCTCGCCCTGCTTTTGATGCCGCTCCGCCTTTTGCTCTACATTCCCGCGACCGGCCCCTTGTGGGTACTGCTTGTGCAAACCCTGCACGGCCTCAACTTTGGCATCGTCGGAACCATCGCCATTGTGTTCGTCAATGATACGGCGACCGACGCCAACCGGGGCCGACTACAAGCCCGCCTTGCCGCCGCCGGGGGCTTGGGAACCGCGCTCGGCCCGGTCGCCTGCGGTGCGATTTCCCAAAATTACGGCCTGCCCGCCATGTTCGCCTGCATGAGTGTCGTCGGCTTTATGGCTTTCGCCGTGTTTTGGAAATGGGTCAAAGAATCGCACCCCGCGCCCGTTGCGCTCCCGCAAAAATGGCGATGGCTTGCCTAAACCCCGCAGCGGTACAATGGAATACTACGGCGGAAAGGCAGATAAACGGTGACACAAATCCCGCCAAACGAAGCGAACACAATAGGCGGCGACGCGATTCAAACGCGCGGACAGGCGATTTACGAGGAACGGTTGAAGTCTGTTTTGGAACCTGCACATAACGGACAGTCCGTCGCTATCCACTTGGACACCGGAGATTACGTTGTAGACCGCAACTGGTCGCGGGCCATTCGCAAACTGCGCGAAACCCATAAAGAAGGATTTGTGTATAGCCTTTTCATCGGCCCGCCAACAAACGCCGAGTTTCTTCTTGGCAGCAAACTCAGCGCGGGAAAAGCGGCATGATTGTTGGCGTTTTCCGCGATGGCTTGCCCTACGTTTCGCTTACGGTTTATGACGCAAGCGGTGCGACGCACGAGATTGAGTTTGTTTTGGACACCGGTTTCAACGGCGGATTGACTTTGACGCCTGCCCTCATGCGGCAACTGGGCGTTCGTCCCACCGCCCGTGTCCGAAACCGTTTGGCGAACGGCGCGGAAGATTATGCCGAAGCGGGTTCGGTTACGATTGCTCTCGACAAAACGCTTGTTGAAGCACAAGCGGTCGTGTACGCGGATAATCCACTGCTTGGTACGGAACTTCTCACGGACTGGCACATTTATATAGAAGCGGCCGAAAACGGCGAAGTGCTTATTGAACCGCTGTAGTTGTGGTTTACTACAAGCCGCGTTCGCGGTAGCGATTAATGCGGGCAACTAAATCGGCGGGGGACATGCCGAATGGGATGCAGTTTATACCCAGTCCGCCTTTCGGCTCCCAGTACATCCACATAAACCGCCCGCCCGCTCCCAACCTTTGGCGCAAGGCGGCCTTGTTTTTCGGAACGATGCGAACCATCGGCACACCCAAAAAATTGCCCGACTGCACATCGGCGATTTCATCCCACGGAATCACACCCAAAAACGGATCGGTTTCCACGCTGAAGCCGTCGGGAGCAAGAATCATTCTTGGCTTCATGCGCGGCCCGCGCGTCTGCTTGACATACCAAACGGCGATCAAGCCCACAAAAAGGAAATAAAAAACGCCCAGTCCAATCAAAAAAAGGCTGTGCATAACAAAGCCCATGACGATGACGCCAAACTCAATCAGTACGGCAAGCAGTACAATCGGCAGCAGTATCTTACGACGCTTGACCATCTTCGACTTCGGGCTAAAAACAACGGTGTCGGCGGTTTCGTCCGCGTCCGGTTCGGCAAATTGGTGTTGCGCTTGCATAAAAACGTGTTTCTTCAAAAAGTCGGAAAACTCCTTACAAGAAAAATGCGGGCCAATACCCATAACTGGATTGCTGGTTCGTTTTTCTGTACCCTTTACAATCGCCGCACGCCGGATAAACTATTCCGCGCGTAAGTTCGACGTGTCTGTCACAAGGATGTCCCGGAAACCGAAACCGTTAGACAGTTGATTTTTTAAGTGAAAACTGATCCGTTCACCGTTTCCGAAGCGCTGGTCGAAACAAAAGCCACCGGTGCGACAGCGGAAACCGCGCGCTTGAAAGCGTTGCGCCGTTGCGACCTTCTCGACACGTCGCAAGATGCCGCCCTTGACGATTTCGCGCGGCTTGCCGCCCATATCTGTAAAGCGCCCATCGCCCTCATCACCCTCATTGACGCCGATTGGTTATGGTTCAAAGCGCGTATCGGGGTGGAAGGAAACCGCTCCTGCCGAAATACCTCGTTTTGTCGCTACGTCATTAAAGCGCCGCGCGAAAGCGGCCCCTTGATCGTTCCCGACGCGCGAAAGGACGCCCGTTTCGCAGACAATCCTTTTGTAACGTCGGATCCGAGCATTCGCTTTTACGCGGGCGCTCCGCTTATCACGCCGGACGGGCACGCGCTGGGCAGCCTTTGCGTGGTCGATACTACGCCGCGCGATTTGCCGCCCGCCGACGCCCATGCCCTGACCCTTTTGAGCCGTCAGGTCATGCACACGCTCGAGCTGCGCCGAATTGCCCGTGAGCAGCAGCGCATACTCGTTCAGCGCCGCCTGACGCAAGCGGCCTTTCGGGAATCGCAAGAAACGCTGGAGCAAAAGGTGATCGAAAGCGCGGAGGACATTGCCGAACTGAGAAAGCACTATCTGGAAGCGATGGAAATGCTGGCAGACGTTTTGCAAAAATAGGCTTACGACGTTCGTGGATCTACAAGCCGCGCTCATGGTAGCGGTTGATACGCGCGGCTAAATCGTCGGGAGATAAGCCAAATTGAAGGCAGGGGAACCCCAAACCGCCGCCCGGCATCGCATACATCCAAAGATACCGACCTCGCTTACCTAATCGCGCTTGCAGTGCGGCCCGATCTCGGGGTTTGACAATCACGGTAGGCATTCCCATCAAACTGCCTGCCTCGACCGAAGCGATTTCATCCCACGGAACCGTTCCTAAAAATGGCTCGGTATGCAGCGTCATGCCCTCTGGGGAAAGTTGTAGGGTCGGGTTTCCAAGCGGGCCATTAAGTCGCGTGATGCACCACCGCAGAATAAAAAACGCGAGCAATAATATGGGAGCGGTCGTCACAAAAAGGAGCAGAAGGGTGTGCGCGTGGGCAAGTAAGCCAAGCAAAAGCGCAAGCGTTTCTACGACAATCGATATAATCAGCAGCGGCTTGTACAGGGCGGGCAAAACCACAATAAGCGTTTTGTAGGGTTTGTTTTTTGTGTGGAAAACGACCGTATCAGCGTTCTCGTCCCGTAGTTCGCTTTCTTGGGTTTCCTTCTGTGCTTGCAGCATATCAGCGGGTTCATCAAACGGACGGAGTTTTCCTTGTTCTCTAATCCGCTGCGAAGAACGTGCCGGGTACAATGATTGGTATGAAATCCAACTTTTCCGGCTTGAACATTAGGCAGGCGATGTCGCTTATTCCCGCGCAAAACCTGACGCCGTGGCCCCTTGCCGCGCCGCTTAAGCCGCCCAGCGACGTGCTGACCGCGTACTTGGGCCGGATGCGTTCGTTTGAATTGTCCACGTCGGAAGCCGCGAAAATTTCCCTCATCGACCCGATTTTGCTGGAAGTCGTACCGCACTATCCCGGCCTCAAAGTATGGAAAGCCGAACCGCTGGAAGCCGAAACGGTGTTTGGTGTCGCCGATTTTTTGATCGCACCGACGCGCGCCTACGTGGAAACGCCGCTTTTATGCGCCATAGAAGCCAAGCGCGACGATTTTGAAAAAGGCCAAGTGCAATGCGTCGCCGAGATGGCGGCCTGCCGCGAAAACAATACCCGCGACAAGCACTTGATTGACGTGTACGGCATTGTCTCTAACGGGCAGGGCTGGGTGTTTTACAAACTCACATCAGGCGGCGAGATTTTCGTTTCGGGCCTGTTCACGACCGAAGACTTGCCCAAACTGCTCGGCGTCCTTGATTTGGTGTGTTCGGCCTGCGCTCAGAACGTGCCGTAGAAAAGGTATACTCGTTTTATGAGCAAAACCGAAATCGAGCGCGAAATCACCAAACTTCCCGACGCAGAAATCAATGAACTTCTGCAATGGCTCGACACCTATCAAAGCCGAGTTTGGGACGAAAAGATCGCCCGTGATGCCAAAGCGGGACGCTTTAATGCCCTCATGGAACAGGCCAAAGCCGAATATGCGGCGGGCCGCTGCAAGCCGCTGTAACCACGCCGAGTATGACAAACTAATGCCGTAGAAAACGTGTAACCTAAGTAGAAGCTCGGCAAAAGCCGGGCTTTGTTTGTTTACTTGCGCCCTGCGTTGACAATAGCGCGGCGGGCGGCGACGGATGAAATGGGGCCGCTGCCGCCCGGCGAGACGCGCGGCGGGGCTTTTTCGTTTAGGGCGCGGGACAGCACTTCAACCATTTCTTCGACCGTGGGCAGAACGCGCGCGCTTTGCACGGTAAGCAAAGCCTTTTCTTGCGTGAACGTGTGGTGCTGGGTTTTGAAGGCGGCGTTCAGGGGCTTGAGCGTGTGAACCGGGAGTTTGACCTCTTTTTTGAACGCGATAGTTATTTTGTTCGCCTCGCTGGTAATCGCCGATATGCCGATTTCCTGACATTTGAGGCGCAGTCGAAGCAGGGCGAGCGCGTTCCAAACGGTCGGCGGGGGCGTGCCGAAGCGGTCTTCAAATTCGGCTTGGAGTTGTTCGACGCCGGTTACGTCGCGGACGGCGGCTAATTTTTTGTACATGAGCAGCCGCTGCGCTTCGCCGGGCACGTACTTTTCGGGAATGGAGGCGGCGACCGGAATGTCTACGGTCGGCAGGGGAATCATCGCTTTGTCCGGTTCCTCGTGCCGGAACTCGCGGACAGCTTGCTCCAATAACTGTGTGTACAAATCGAAGCCAACGGCGGATACCGTGCCTGATTGCTCGGCCCCCAAAAGATTGCCCGCGCCGCGCAACTCCAAATCGCGCATAGCGATTTTGTAGCCCGATCCCAAATCGGAAAACTCGCGCAAAGCGTCGAGCCTTTGTTCGGCAATCGTGGACAAGAGTTTGTTCCGCTGGTACATCAGAAGCGCGTAGGCTTGCCTTCTCGACCGACCGACGCGGCCCCGAAGTTGATACAACTGAGCCAAGCCCATTTTGTCGGCGTTGTCGATAATAATGGTATTGACGTTGGAAATGTCCAAGCCGGACTCGACAATCGTCGTGCAAACCAAAACATCGAACTTATGCTCGTAGAAATCGAGCATCGCCTCCTCTAAATCGTCCTCGCCCATCTGCCCATGCGCGACGTGGAACCGGATATTGGGCAGGATTTTCTGCAACCGCCCAGCGATGTGGTAAATGCTTTCGATGCGGTTGTGAATAAAATACGCCTGTCCGCCCCGGTCGATTTCGCGGAGCAGGGCCTCTTTAATCAGGCTTTCGTCGAATTCCTTGATCAGCGTTTTAACCGCCGTGCGGCCTTCGGGCGGGTCGTTGATTAACGACATATCCCGAATCCCGGCAAGGCTCATGTGGAGGGTGCGCGGAATGGGGGTGGCCGTCATCGTTAGCACGTCCACGGTTTTCCGCAGCTGCTTCAGTCGCTCTTTGTGCGTGACGCCGAACCGCTGTTCTTCGTCCACGATAACGAGGCCCAAGTCTTTCCATTCCACGTCTTTGGATAAAAGCCGGTGCGTCCCGACAATGACATCGACCGTTCCGTGCGTGATGCGCTCGACCGTTTGGGCCTGTTCTTTGGCGGTGCGGAACCGCGACATCATTTCGACTTTGAGCGGAAACGCGCCCAGTCGCTCGCGGAACGTCGCGTAGTGCTGGGCGGCAAGTACGGTCGTCGGGCACAAAATAGCAACCTGCCGTCCTTCGCTGGCGACTTTGAACGCGGCCCGAATGGCGACCTCGGTTTTGCCGTAGCCGACATCGCCGCAAATCAGTCTGTCCATCGGGTGCGGCGCTTCCAAATCACGCTTCACGTCCTCGATGGCCGCCATTTGGTCGGGGGTTTCCGTGTACGGGAAGGCGTCTTCCATTTCGCGCTGCCACGGCGTATCTTCCCCAAACGCATGGCCGGGCGTGGACTGTCGGGCGGCATATAAAGCGATCAACTCACCGGCGATTTCCTTGACTTGTTTTTGGGCGCGTGCCGTTGTCCGCGCCCAGTCGTTTCCCCCTAATTTGTTGAGGGACGGCGCGTTGCCCTCGCTTCCGATGTATTTTTGTACGCGGTCGATTTGATCGACGGGCACGTAAAGCCTATCGCTACCCTCGTACTGCACGACCAGATAGTCCTTTTCGACGTTCTGGTTCTTGATTTTTTGCAGCCCCAAAAACTGCCCGATTCCGTGATGGATGTGCACGACGTAATCGCCGTCCTTCAAATCCAACAAACTGGTCAGGCGCATCCCTTCGCGGAACTCGCGCCGCTTGATCTGCTTGCCTTTTTCCTGACCCGTGCCAAAAATTTCCGTATCGGTCAAAACGACCAAGCGGGCATCGGGCAAGCGGAAGCCGGACGGCAAAATCCCGTTGACGAGTGCGACCCCGCCTTTATTGGAAGCGAGCTGCTGCAACGGCGCTTCGGGCAAACTGCGCTCCTGCAAAACGCCACGCACGCGCGGGGCCTGCGCCGACACAACGGCAACCCTTACGTTGTTTCGCAAATACTTGTCCAGCGCGTCCGCGAGCGCGGACGGTTTTCCCGCGAAGTTTTCCGCCGGGGTTCCCAAAACGGCCAATTCCAAGTCCACACTAATAAAGGATAGGGAACGGGCCAGCAGCGACAACAAAACGGCTTGGTGCTTTTCGGTCGCGTTGTGGATGGCCTCATCAAAACCCAAGCAGAGCGGCGAAACCACGGGCAAAATTTCGCCGCGCTCGGCCCGGCCCGCAAGGTTCGTCAAAACGGCTTCCACGTCGCGCTCGGCGTGGGATTTCATCTGGGCCGGTTCGTCCAAAATGAGCAAACAGTCGTCGGGCAAATAGTCCAACGCGCAGCCCGCGTCCGAATGCAGGACGGGCAGATACCGCTCGATGCCCCCGAAATACGCGGCTTGGCTAATACGGCTAATGTCGCCTTCCGCGCTGTCGCGCAATCGCTCCAACCGTTCGCGCAAATTCTCGCCGCCCGCAGACTCCAAGGCTTTGACGGCTTTGTCCAACTGCTTTTTCAGAACGCCTTCGGCTTTTGCCATGCGCTCGCGGGTAAAGGCGACTTCGTGCGCGGCGAACAGCGTCACGCTTTCTTGCTTGCCCTCCGTCATTTGCGTTTCGCGGTCGAACGGACGGATGGTTTCAATCTCGTCGCCGAACAAGTCAATGCGCAGGGGCTGATCACTGTTCGACGGGAACACGTCCAAAATATCACCGCGTCGCGCGAACGAGCCGGGAAAGTTTACCTGATCTTCGCGCCGGTAGCCGAATGCGTTCAAGCGGGCGGCAACCGTGTCCAACTGAACCGTGTCGCCAACACTTAACGTCAATCGGCGGTTTTTGATGTCGGCGGGCAGAGGCGTTTTTTGCAGTAGGGCGGTTGCCGGGGCGACAATCACGGCGGGAATTTCGCCGTTCGCCAGCCGCGTTAGCGTCGCCAGCCTGCGGCCCGCTTTTTGCACGTCGCGCGTGGATTCCTGATCGTCCAAAAGCAGCGACAGCGACGACGACAAAATTTGCACGCCGCCCGCGTTATCCGGCAAAAACGTCAAAAGATCGTCCGCCAAACGCGCGGCCTGCTCGTCGTTATACGTTAGCAAAAATAACGGTTTTTTGGTGTCCTGCCAAATTCGGGCAAGCAGCCAGCCTTTGGCAGCCAGCGGAACCCCTTCCAGTGACACAGCACGACGACCCCGACGCAAGCCTTCCATGAGGTGTGTCAGGGTTTCCCATCCGTCCGCAAGCGGCAAAAGTTGTGACAAATTCATCGGGTTTACGTGGGTTCGGACTTCCTTTTATGCAAGCAAAACAGGCGTATTTACGCGGGTAAACGTTTTTGCCTTCGTTGTTATACCGCCCTTTTCAAGCACTTCAAACATCAAAACGGGGCCAAAGTGTGGCTAAAACCCGTAACAGTTCTTTTCGGCTCGCTCCGATAATTCCACTGGTTCACGAATATGACAACGCCCTTTCCACCTTCCTCCACACTGCCGTCGCGGGGACGCACGGAAACCGCCGCGCCCGACGCGGCGGCGCAGCCGAAAATGACCGTCCACTCGCTGTGGCCGGTTGTTATCGCCGTTTGTTTGATTGCCGCCGCCATCGGCGCGGCCTCGCTTGCCTATTTTGTGTTCGTTGCCCCCGCTTCCGCGCCGAGCGCCATTCGGCAAAAAGGCCACGGCGCGTCCATGCTGCTCGCGTTCGCCGGAATCGGTGGGGCCATGTTTGCGTATTGGGCGTCCGCGCGGCGTATGGAAGAAGAAAGACTTGCAACCCTTGCCCAATTGCAAAAACTGCGCCGCGACAGCGAGCGGGCCGCGCAAGAGCAAGCCCGTTTGCGCGAACTGCACGAAAACCAAACCCGCCGCGAAAACCAGCAGGCCGAAGAATACCGCGCGCAAACCCGGCAGTTTTCTATGAAGCAGCAAACCAGCGACGCCCAGCGCGTTTTGCTGGAAACCGCCGTCCAATCCGCAAACGATGTCATCATGATTAGCGACGCGACCAACCGAAACGGTGGGGGAAAGCCGCGCGTGCTTCGCGTCAACGACGCCTTCAAAGCCATGACCGGCTACGATTCGTCCGACATCGTCGGCAGTTCGCCCACCTTTTTGCAAGGCCCGCAAACCGACGAAAAAACCAAAGCCTATTTGCGCGACCGTTTGAATCAAGGCTTGTCCGCGCAGGCCGAAATCCTGAACTACAAGAAAAACGGCACGCCGTTTTGGGTGGAACTCAACATCCAGCCCGTGTACGACGGATCCGGGCATCAAACGCACTGGATTTCCGTGCAGCGCGATATTACCGAGCGCAAAAAAGCCGACGCCCAAATTTTGTGGCAGGCCAACCACGACGCATTAACGGGTTTACCGAACCGCAAACTATGTCAGGAAAATCTGGATGCGGCGATTACCGAATCGCTCGCCGCCAAGCGCATGGTAGGCATCGTCTTTTTGGACGTGGATCGCTTCAAAAACGTCAACGATACCTTGGGCCATCAAGACGGCGACGATTTGCTCCAACAAGTTTCGCAGCGCCTTTTGGCGACCGTGCCCTATGCCAATACGTCGGGCGGGCCGACCGTTTCCCGCGTGGGCGGCGACGAATTCGTTTTGTTGTTCCCCAAAATCAAATCCGAAATTGACGTGTCGCGCGTCGCCCAAAAAATATTGGACGCTTTGTGCCCGTCGTTCAAAATCAACGGCAACGAACTGTTCATCACGGCAAGCATGGGAATTAGTTATTCCCCGAACGATGGACGCGATACGTTGACGCTTCTCAAAAACGCCGACACCGCCTTGTACCGCGCCAAAGACGAGGGCCGCGACACGTTCCGCGTGTACGAGGCCGATATGAACGCGCAGTCCTTGTCCCGGCTGCACATGGAAACGCATCTGCGCCGCGCCCTGACGAACAAAGAACTGTCCGTGATGTACCAGCCGCAAGTCAAGGCCGAATCTGGTCAAATGTACGGTGTAGAAGCCCTTGTCCGCTGGAACAATGCGCAGTTCGGGAACGTGTCGCCCGCGCAGTTTATCCCGCTCGCCGAAGAAACCGGCCTGATTGGCGCAATCGGCAAATGGGTTTTGGAAGAGGCCTGCCGAACCGGGGCGGAATGGGTTCGCAACGGGCACAACATCAAGATGTCCGTCAACGTGTCGGCCCGCCAGATCGAGCAGGATTTGGTGACGCAGGTCAAAAATGCGCTTGCCAATACCGGTTTGCCGCCGCACCTGTTGGACTTGGAAATCACGGAAAGCGTTTTGGTGCGGGCCGCGAACGTCGCCGATGTGCTGCACGCCCTCAAAGATTTGGGCGTTCGCGTCAGCGTCGATGATTTCGGCACGGGCTATACAAACTTCTCGTACTTGAAAACCTTTCCCCTCGATGCCGTAAAAATCGACCGCTCGTTTGTTATGGGCGTCGGCACGGACAAGCGGAGCGAGAGTATGGCCCGCGCCCTGATTACGCTCGCCCACGAAGTCGGTTGGAGCGTGGTCGCCGAGGGCGTGGAAAACGAAACGCAGCGCGCCGCGTTGTGCGCGATGGGCTGCCCCTCCATTCAAGGCTATCTGTTCAGCGCCCCCGTCGCCGCCGAAAAAGTCACCGGCCTCGCCGAAGCGTGGGCCGATGGAAACAAAAGCGGTGGCAAATGCGAAAAGAGCACCAGCAAAAAGCAAGCCGCCGCGCAAAGCGCATAGTTCGGATTGGGCGGGCAAGCGTTCCAGTATACTAAAAGTGTAGCGCCTATACTAAGGAGGCCCGTATGCCGGTTTACACAGAACCCGCCCCAACCACCGCGCCAAAAGAAAAGTTTGTTCTGCCCGAAGACGCCTCGCAAGGAGTAATTGATCCGACGACATGGGACGCCGTTGCGCTTCAAGCCTCACGCGACGCGCAGGCCGCGCTTCACACAAAAGGACTTTCCTATTTCATCGGGCGCGGCGACGACGTTATCGAAGTCCTGCCGGGCGGCGAAGAAAAAATTGTGTTTCGGGAGGATGAAGCGTAGGCCTTTTCTCTCGTATAATCCATACAACACTATGGACGAGCGCACAATAAAATTCGTCACCGACAAAGTGACATTGTTTCCTGACACCAATTACTTTTACGATTACGTCAACTTGGATCAGATTAAATGGGACGAAGAACTCAAAGCCCGGCAAGTTTTAATCGTCCTAACGCCGGTAGTTATCCGCGAACTGAATTCCCATAAGGACGGTGGCACACGCCCTGCCCGTTCCGACCGGGCCGCAACTACCATTCGCAACCTAAACCGTTTTTTGGAAAGTGCTAACTCTGATGAGAAAGCGGTCTTGCGCCCCGGTGTAGAGTTGCTTTTTGAACACCAAGACCCGTTGATACAATCTCCGCGAAACCCTGCTGTCGCTGATGACCAGTTAGTTGAAAACGTATTGCTTTACCGGCAAGAAAATCCCGAAACGCGCGTCCTTTTGATGACAAGTGATGTCGGGCTGAAAATCAAAGCCCGTGCTTACGATGTGGAAACGTTTACACCGCAGGAAAAATATAAAACGC
>CAXTBP010000008.1:47604-55549 GCA_964241985.1 uncultured Armatimonadaceae bacterium
CCAAGCGAAGATCCGCGCGACCGAAAAATCAAGGTTTTAGAGGCACAAATAGAGCAATATAAAAACGTCCAGCCTAATATAGAAGCTTTCCTCGTTGATAAAAATGGTTTACCAGCGCAAGAAATCGTAGTTAATTCAAATGCGTTAGAGAATGAATACGAAGTTGATGATTTTGGATACGATATAGGCCTATTGGGTGGGCGGTATAGAACCGTGAAAATTCCACGGTTCACTGTTCACTTGAAATTTCGTGTGAAAAACTCGGGTAACAATGTTGCTGAAGGCGTCAATGTGTTTATCAAATTGCCGAGTGACTCCAGAATCTACGAACGCGAAAGAAATCGCTTTCCTTTCACTCAACAAATTTCTTTCACTACAAATGCCGACACAGAAAACGGCACTATCGATCTTTCGTGTCGTGCATTAACACACCGCTTGGCTTTCGACTCTGACGAAGTAGAAATTACATTTCCATTAACTCAAAAACCATATGTACTAACTTGGACTGCTCATGCAAACAACATGACTGCTTCTAATGAAGGTAAGCTAATGGTGACGATCCGCTAATACCTCTGAACCTTGACCCGTTGCGCCCGCGCGTGCTACAATGCCGCCGATGGCTTCTGATGCTTCAAACCCTTTGACGACGCAAACGCGCGACGGTTTTCTCGTCGGCGAAAGCCAAACGCTCGTGTGTTTGGGCGATTCCATCACGCAAAATTCCGTCGGCTATTGCTCCATGCTTGCCGCCCTTATCGCCGCCTCGTACCCGGAGCGCAGTATAAAGGTAGTGAACGCGGGTATCGGCGGCAACAAAATCGGTGATATGCTGGCCCGTGTCGAGCGCGACGTGCTCAAACACAAACCCGATTGGGTGACCGTGAACGTCGGCATCAACGATGTGTGGCACGGCTTGGGGCCGAATGGCAAAGGCACATCGCTCGCCAACTACAAAACAGGGCTGGCCCAACTCCTTGATATTTTGCTCGGCGCGGGCGCGCAGGTCGTTCTTTTACCGCCGACCGTTATCGAAGAAAACTTGGCGAGCGTGGGCAACTTGGTTCTCATGGATTACCGGGCCGCGATGCGCGCAATAGCAAACGAGAAAAATCTGCGCGTCGCGCCGACCGATATTGATATAGACGCCGCCCTCAAATCCTCGAACCCGCAGGGGCGGGGCACGACGCTGACGACCGACGGCGTCCATATGGCCCCCGCAGGCGACGCCGTGATGGCCTGCGCCGTGCTCAAAGCCCTCCAATTTTGGACGAGATAATCTACAAAACCCTTATGGCATCAACACAAACCAAGCGCCGCTACACCAGCGTGGACGGCAAAAACGATTATATTGTCACGGTCGGCTACGATTCCGCCCTGCTTGATCGCGCCCAATGGTTCGAGGCGAGCGTCGGCGTGGAAAACGAGCGGACGGGCGACAAGCCCAAATTGCCGCGCGAACTTGCCACCTACCGCATCGGCGAAATCGAGCATACGTTCAAGCAGTTCGTCGATTTGGACTACGCGGGCGACAAAGACGCGGCAATCGCGCACCATCTGGATACCATTTACCGCCGCGTATATTCCTTTATCGAGCGCGGGCACTAAACAAGCCTTTTAAGGAAACTGCATCAATGGCGATGGTTTTGCCGATTCATAACTGCGCCGAGGGCGATAGCGCGGCCCGCTGGGAAGCGTTTCTCGTGCGCCGCGACAGGCTCACCGCCCAAATGCAAATGCCGGTCTGCAATGGCTGCGACGGATGCGGACTACGCTGCTTGGACGGTTTCGGCGTAACGGAGGCCGAATGGAACGGGGTGCGCGATTATCTGCAAACCCTGCCCAAAGGCGAAGTCGCTCGCGTTTTGAGCCAGCCCAAAGAAGTGCCGTGGCCCGGCGCGGAAGATAGCGGCGCGACGGTGACGTTTTGCCCGTTCCGCGATATGGAAAACGGCAACTGCTTTGTGTATCCCGCCCGCCCGACCGTGTGCCGTTTGTTCGGACACACGCACTGGCTACCCTGTCCGATTGGCGCGATTACCGATTTTCCAAGCGGCGCACCGGCGGTGTGGAACGAGTATCAAACGTTTGCGCGAAAATCCCTGAAAGAATGGATGGACAGCGGCACGTAAAAGAAGGAAAAGCAGGTGCGCCGTGCGAATACAACAAAACGCAACCAAGCCCACGCCCCTGTGAAAAAGTAGGCTTGTTTATTTTTCGGGCACTGTGTTATAATCGCCGTGAACCGGAAAAACCGCGTCAAGAACGGTGTGCAAAATTACCAGCGGCAAGGGCGCTTTATCAGGTAGGTATCCGAAACAAAAAACGCGAAAACTGATTTTAAGAAACCGCGCCGCCCGTCGGCGCATTTTCCTATTTATTGTTTAACCCGCGCCGCGCGCGTTTGAAACACAAACGCACCGCGCCCGCGCCCTTTTTATCTTCGTAGTCTTTCCCCCGCAGGGGACGTGCCCGTGGCTCGAAACCACTTGTCGCGTGTTGCGGGTTCGTTTGAGGAGGTTGACCCCATTTTGAAGTGCGTGTCGTTATCTGTGCGGCCCAGACCGGAGCGGAGGCGTTTTGCTTCCGCGCTGGTGCTTTGCGCCGTGTACGCGGTTCTTGTGCTTGGCACAGGGGCCGCGCCCGACTGGTTCCACCCGGCGTGGGCACAGCGGACACCGGCGGCGGGATCTTCTTCCGCCGCCCGTAATAATTTTATTAAGTCGAAAACTCCCAACGGAGTTGTGCCGCAGGCCAAAACGCGCCACGCGATGGTCGGGAACTCGATTTTCCTGCCCAAAGACGTGACGCAACGCTCCACCAAAGGGGTCAAGGGCTTCGGAAACGCTTCCGCACCGGGACGCGCCGTCATTGGCGGCTCGAACGGTGTCAACGTGTTGGAGCAGGTGGTCAACCTAACCGTGACGCCCGGCATCGACGAGCGCACCCCGGTTTGGTCGTCGGACGCCCGCTTCCTGTATTTTGCAGGCGGCCCGCAAAACACGGGCGCAAACGCGCGCTACGGTTTGTACCGCGTGAGCGCCGCCGCGCCGTCGAACTCATCGGTCAATCCTCCCGATGCTCTTACCGATCCGACCGACGCCATCAACGATTATTACTTTCCGGCCCTGAACCAAAGCGCGAGTCGCATCGCGTTTGTGCGCTCGTCGGACGGAAAAGGAATTGACGACACAACCAAACGGTATGAGTTGTACGTCGCCAACATCCCGACCACCCCCGGCCAGTTCATCGACCTTGCTCCCAATGGGCCGTCAGGATTGCAGATCTTGACGACCGGTCGAGATTTCCCCAACGGGGCCGGTGGCCGTGTCGCATTCAGCAATATCGGTCGGCCCGCTTGGCTGGGAAACAACGACCTTGTTTTCGCCGCGCAGCTCGCAAACGACACAAACTACCACATCTTTACGATCAACCTGACTTCCCGCAACATTTTTCAGTTGACGGGTACGAACGGTGCAAACAGCAGCGATGAGCGAAACCCGGTGGTTTCGCCTAATGCGCGTTTCATTGCGTTTGATTCCAATGCCACCCCCAACACAACGGGCGGCACGTATAACAACGTAATCACGGCAAACAATGGTGGCCCGCTCGTTGCGAACCGCGTGCGAACGGAATCGGACAGCGCGGCCCCGCTCGCTGCCGCGCCGCGCGGCGGTTCGACCACGGTTCGCAACATCTTCGTGATGGGAACCCTCGGTCAAAACGTTACGCAAATCACCGGGCAGTACGCCAGCGCCCCGGCCAACGTCAGCAGCTTCCAGCCGACGTGGACGACGCAGGATAACGACAACTTCACCAATATCGACGGACAAACGCTCTATATTGGTTTTTCCTCGAATCGTATTCCAACGTTTGCCGCGACCGATACGGATCAAGCCGTGCCCACAGCCTTCACGGCGGGGTCGGCGAACACGCTTTCCATTTACTACGTGGTGTTCACACGCAACGGCGGCACGGGATCCTCCAGTCCTCCGATCATCGGCGATGCCTTCCTCGGTGAAGCCGCGCCGACCGACGTAGACAACGTGGGCGCGGACGGCGCGCGACCGCTCGATACGGGCAACGAAACCGCGACTGCCACGGGCGGACGCGATTTGACGCGCCCTCGGTTCGCCGATCAGTATCCGACCTTTGCTCCGTTTACCAGTGTGTTCCGCGTGGGCTTCCAGTCCAACCGAGAAGGCATGCTTGCTCGCGGCGGATTTGGCAGCGGTTTCACCGCGACCCCCATTTCGCGCAACAACCTTTTCATCGCGTCGATTATCGACATCAACGCGCCCAGCCTGATTCGCTACGATACGAGCGCGCCAACCGGCGAAGTCGTTCATATCAACCTCGTTACCAACGCGAACCAACCCTATAACCCGGGCGGCAGCGTTCGTTCGCGCGACAACGGTATCACGCCCGGCTCCACGCTGCACTTTGCGGTGCGCGTCGATGACCGCGAATCGGGAATGCGTCCCGAAACGTCCCCCGACGGCGGGGCCGTGTATATGATGTTTAAGAACCCGAACAGCAAGTACCAATCCCTTGCGCAGGGTGGCAACGGGATCGAGCACAAAGAGTTTGGATTCGGCACTTCGTTCTTGGGTATTGCGCCGCCGGACGACCGGCCCCCTTTCAACAACACGGGAGGCCAATTAAATGGTGGAACCAACTTTGGCTTTGAGTTTGAAGCCGAAGCCATCAGCGCCGCCGACCGCACGACGTACTACCAGCACTTAGGAAGTACGACCGGCAACCCGCAGGTGTATCTGCCCGGAATCAGCGATGGCTTGGCCTATTCCGGTGTGTTCAATCCGCCGCTTGACGGACAAACGCGCAACGGGTTTGCAACCCCTAACGTTTGGCTGCGTATGACGCCGCTCGTGCAAAAAAATGCCGATGGAACGAACGCGCTGGACGCCAACGGAAACACCATTCCGATCCGTCCCGCCGACGGTTCGGGCGGCGTATTGTACGGGGCGACGTGGCAAATTCCTGCCGAAGCGTCCGACTGGTATATCGACGTTATCTTGTACGATAACGCGGTAAATCCGTTCGACCGCTCGCAGCGCTCCAACTTCATCATGTACGACAACGTGTGGGGCTTCTCGTCCGCCGCTCCTATCAGCGGTTTGGCGACCGACATTTTGGTCGTAGCCGACTACACCCTCGGTCAAAAATTCTTTAACTCGCGGTTTGGCGACTTGCCGAACACCAGTCTGCCCACGGTCAACTTGCAGCCTTTGTTCTACGGCGCGGAATCGTACTTTACCGACATCGATATGTCGCGGTTCCCGTCCGAGCAGCAGGCAAACGCAACCGCGCCCGCCGCGCCCAACTCGACGACGCTTCGTTTCTACGACGTACCGCGAATAGGTCAATTCGGTCAAATCATCCCCGGAGGCCCGTTCAACGTTTCCGGTGTCGCCGGTGGATTGGTTCCGCCGGGCGGGACGTCGGGCGGCGTGAACCTTTCCGGTACGCCCAACGCGCTTGGCGTTGAATCGTACAACGACGAGCGCCTTGACGATGGCGCGGTTACGGTAGACGGTAAATACCGCCTTCCGCAAACCGGTCGCTACAATATCTGGCGCGTGCTTTCGCGCGGCGCGGTTCCGGCCAGTCTTTTGACCGATTACCTGCCGCAGCAAACGACGGCTCCCGCCGACACCCGTGTCGGCGAAACTGCGACGCGCACGGTCGCCAACGTCAACCGCATGGTGGTTTGGGCCACGCCTTTCTCCGGCGACCTGTTTGTCGGGGCGGGTACGATCACCGATCTTGCGACGCAAAATAACCTGACCAACTTCGTCACTGCCGGTGGACGTTTGTTCATCTCCGGTCAGGACATCGGGTTCGCGCTTGCCGGAAACGGTCAGCAAAACCCCTTCTTTACCAACATTCTCAAAGCGCGATACGTGCGTGACGACGGTGCGCCCACAGGGGCGTCCGGCTTGGTGCGCGCCGCCGATCCGACGACCACGGCCGCTGTTGCGCCCGCATTCGGATATGTGCAGCAAATCCATCACGATGCGTGGGATACCCGGACGGGAACCCATGCTTACGGGCGGCATCAACAAGGGCCGCCACCCTTTGTGTACACCCCGCCAGACGCGGGTGGGCCGGGGAACAACTCGGATCTTCGGATAACCAATACACTGACCGGAACGGCGACCGGCGATGCTTCGGCAACGTCGGAAAGCACGGCGGGCTACCTCGACTCCATCGCGGCTTTGCCGTCGTCGCTGGATCCTGCTGCGCTGACCCCGCCGGATGCGGTTCTCCAGTTCAACTATTCCTCCACGGGCGAAGGCGCTTTCATCGTAAGCTCCTATCCGGCTGGAACCAGTGCGGTTGGTTTGGAACTGCCGTACAGTCCGACCCTTGCTGCCACGCCGCATGGGAAAGTGGCCTACTGCTCCATGGGCTTCGAGTCCATCTCGATGGGCTACTACAGCTTCAACATCGGAAGCACGACCTATATCGGCAACCTCGGACGCCGCGCCGAAATCATGCACAATATCGACTGCGCGTTCCGTACCGGTACGCTGGTCGGTCGCGTCATCGACAACAACGGCTCCGCAGTGGGCGGCGCTCTGGTGCGGGCCATTTACGGTGGCACGGGGGCGGAAGCCAATGCGGCTTCGGGTACGGCAATCACCGATGCGGGCGGAAACTACCAAATCGTCGGTTTGCAGCCCGGCTTCTACGTTCTGTACGGCTACAAAGCGGGCTTCTTTACCCAGCACGACTTGGGCCGCTCCGTTCACGGCGGATGGCGCGCAACCAGCAACATCTCGCTCAAAGGCGCGTCGCCGGGCGGCCTGACCGGTATTCCGAATGCCACGGCGCGGAATGCGGGGGGTGTTTTCCTGACCGACGGCGTTACACCGATTGCAAATATCGAAATTCAAGTGCGCCGCCAAAACGCGGACGGTTCCTTTACCGCCCTTGCAACGTTCTCGTCGGACGGTGTTACGTCTTCGCTGCCTGCCGGTGGGTACACCTTCCCGAACCTTTTGACCGCCAACTACCAAGTAATCGCCAACGCGCGCACCAAAGTAGTCAACGGGCAGATTGTTCCCAAAGCGACCGGGCCGGACGGCAAGTATCTTGCCACCGAGAACGTTAACGAAGCCTATGGCGAGGTTCGCGTTCTGGCCGTTACGCAAGCCAACGTTCGCAAAGGGGCGGGAACCATCGTGGTTACCGATCCTTCTATCGGCGACGCTTTGCAAATCACGGAAGGCGTGACCGCTCAAATCGACTTCTTGCTGCCCTCGGCCCCGCAGGCCGTGCGCGGACAAGTGGTGGTGCTGAACAGCACGACGCCGATTGCAAACGCCACGGTGACGGCGACTCTTAACGGTTCGACGACCGTTGTTGCTTCGGGAACGACGGACGCAAGCGGCAACTACACGCTGACCCTTCTGAATCCGACCACGGGCCAAGATGCGACGCTTCTTCCCGGCGGAACCTACATCATCCATGCAGACGCCAACGGCTATAACCCGGCGTCTCCGCCCTCGGTCAACAACGTCAGCGTTGCGGTCGGCGGTGCTTCCACCTTGCCGTTCGCAACCGTTCCGACCATCGGGCTTGCGGCCTTGCCGCCGGGTTCGGTATCGGGCCTCGTGACGATCAACAATGGTTCGACGGTAGCGACGACGTCGGGTGTGACCGGCGCGAACGTCAGTTTCTACGCCATCACAACGGTGAACGGTGTGGATCAGCAGGCGACGACTCCGACGTTCACCCTTCCGGTGACCGAACCGGCGCAAACCGTAACGGATAACACGGGCTATCGCTTCAACTATGTTGGCGCGAGCGTTGCCCCGGGCCGCTACAATGCGTATGTGACGAAAACAGGTTTGACCGGCTCGCCCAATCCGTATGCCAACGTGGTTATGACGACGGGCACGGAAACGCGCAACAGCAACTT
>CAXTBP010000009.1:0-23552 GCA_964241985.1 uncultured Armatimonadaceae bacterium
GAAAATTCCGGCGCGTTTTCACAGTTGACACTTTAGAGGCTCCCCCTTCCCGCTGGGGGAGGGGGCCGGGGGGAGAGGCCTGTATCATAAACTATGACCAATCCGTCCCGCCTTGCTTTCTTGCCCGCGCTTTTCGCTGTTCTTTCCGTTTGCGCCGCACCATTACACGCGCAAACCGATGCGCCTCTTGATGCTGCGACCGTCGCTGTCCCCGCGCCGACGCGCGAATTTCGCGGCGTTTGGGCGGCGAGCGTTGAAAATATCGACTGGCCGTCGCGGCCCGGTTTGACGCCGGATGCGCAGCGGGCGGAATTGCTGCTTTTGCTGAACCGCGCGAAGCAGCTGCATTTGAACGCGGTTTTATTGCAGGTGCGCCCGGCCTGCGATGCGCTGTATCGCAGCGACTTGGAACCGTGGTCGGAGTATCTGACCGGAAAAATGGGCGTTGCGCCCACTCCGTTTTACGATCCGCTCGCGTTTGCCGTGGACGAGGCGCACAAGCGCGGGCTGGAACTCCATGCGTGGTTCAATCCGTTTCGGGCGCGGTCGGCGGGGAAAGCGGGCAAAGTCGCCGCGAGCGCGAACCATGTCAGTGTCACGCACCCGAACTGGGTGCGGACGTATGGGAATTTACAGTGGCTGGATCCCGGCGTCAAGGAGGCGCGGGATTATTCGCTCGCGGTCGTGTTGGATGTTGTGAAGCGCTACGATGTGGACGGCGTGCATATCGACGACTATTTCTACCCCTACAAAATCAACGGGCCGGGTGGCAAAGAATTGGACTTTCCCGACGACGCGCCGTGGAAAGCCTACAAAGCGGGCGGCGGAATGCTGAACCGGGGCGACTGGCGGCGGGCCAATATCGACGATTATGTCCAGCGAATGTACGCTGACGTGAAAGCCGCGAAACCAAATGTGAAAGTCGGCATTTCACCGTTCGGAATTTGGCGGCCCGGGTATCCCGCGCAGATTAAAGGGTTCGATTCCTACGCCGAGTTGTACGGGGATTCGCGCAAATGGCTGCATGAGGGCTGGGCCGATTATTTCACGCCGCAGTTATACTGGCCCATCGCGCAAAAGCCGCAAAGTTTCCCCGTGTTGCTCAATTGGTGGGCGAGCGAAAACGTGCTGAACCGGCATTTGTGGCCCGGTTTGTATACGTCGCAAGCGAACGGCGCGAAGTCCAAATGGCCTAAGTCGGAAGTGGAATATCAGATAAAAACCACGCGCGGCAATGCGGGCGCGACCGGCGACATCCACTTTTCCGCCAAGTTTCTACTGACCGGCGATACCGCGACGCCCAATAGTTTAGCGCGGCATCTAAGGGAAACCGTGTATGCGGAGGATGCCGTTTTGCCCGTGTCGCCGTGGCTCGCGCCCGCCGACGCGCCGCTTCCTGCCGCGCCTGAAGGGGTGGACGTCGCGCCGATTCTTCGCGCGTATCCCACAAGTCGCCCCGATCCGGCGGCTCCCTCCATTCTCGCCGGTTGGACGCTCAACTGGCGTTTGGCGGCAAATCAAACGGCCCCGGCGCAGTGGGTTGTACAATGGGCGACCGTGAAACCGGCGATCCCAAGCGGCGATAGCACAACGTCCGTCCCGCCGATTCTGGTGTGGCATCAAGCCGTCGTTTCCGGCGCGCAAACGACATTCACGATTCCCACCCCGCCTGCGCAAAGCGGCGAAACCGGGTTTGTCGCCTCCGTATCGGCGGTGGATCGGGTCGGGGCGGTGAGCGTGGCGCAACGGATCGTGTTGCCGTCAGGGCAGCCGATTGATTAGGTAAGGCCACCGATTTGTACATAGTCAAAAAGACATGGGTTAATGACATGAGTTTGCGACATGGGTTAAAACCCATGTCATTAACCCGTGGGCGCTTCGGCGGCACAAACGCTTCGCTATACAGTTTCCAAGCCGCGCATCGTGCCGGTGGAGGAGGCGAATTTGTCGGTTTCGACGCCGAACCGCTGGGCGACGTTGACGAACAAGTTGGGGAGCGGATAGTTGCGGTCGCGGTCGAACACCAAATGCTGCCCGTGCTTAAAGCCGCCGCCCGCGAACAAAACGGGCAGGTTTGTGGTGACGTGCGTGTTGGCGTTGCCCATGTTCGAGCCGTACAAAACCATCGTGCGCTCAAGGAGGGTGTCTTGGCCCTCGCGTCGGGTTTTCAGGTCACCCATCAGACCGCCCAAAAGTTTCATGTGTTCGCGGTCGATGGCTTCGAGCTGGGCCAATTTTTGTGGATTTTTGCCGTGGTGCGACAGGTTGTGGTAACCGTCGGATACGGCGTGGCCGCCGACTTCGATGGCTGGGGAGTTCACACTGTCGAGCATGAGCGTGATGTTTCGGGTCGAATCCGTTTCAAAGGCGAGGCGTGCCATATCGTACATCAGGCGTACTTTTTCCATGTATTCGCGCGGGTCGGCGGGGTCGAGCGGGGGCTTTTCCGTCACGACGGGGCGCGGTTTTGTTTCCCAAGCCGCCGACTGGGCGAGCCTATTTTCCAAATCGCGGACGCCGGTGAGATATTGGTCGAGGCGTTCCTTGTCCCGCGCGCCGACGTTGCGCGTGAGGCGCTTGGTCTGTTCGGCGACCGTATCCATGATGCTTTGCCCCAAGGCGAGTTTTTGCGCTTGGGCGCGGACTTCGTCGGGCGAGCCGGACAAAAACAGTTTTTTGAAAACCTGCGACGGTTTATCTTCGCACGGGATAAGGACGCCGCCGCGCGTCCACGACAAACTGCGCGAGCCTTGCTGCACGTTGACGCCCAGCGTAAGGGATGGGAAGCGGGTCAAGTTGCCCATGCGCTCGGCAAGGTATTGATCGAGAGAAATCGTGTTGCGAAAGCCGCCCGACGACGGGTGCGGAGCCGCCGTCAAAAAGCAGTTGTCGGCGGGATGCCCGGAATCCACGTCGGGGTGCGAGACGCCGGAAAAAACGGTGAAGTCGTTTTGGTACGCGCGGAGCTGCTCCAAATATGGCGACAAAGCGTAGCCGCGTCCTGACGATGCGGCTTGCGGGAAAAACTGCTCGGGCAAAAGGCCCAAGTTATTGCAGATGCCGAAAAATCGTCGCGGGACTTGGGTCGTTTCGGCGGCGCGGGCGAAGGCGGGGCGCATGGCGTCGAGGAGCGGCAGAGCTAAAACGACCCCGGTTCCGCGCAGGAAATGGCGGCGTGAAAGCGCGCGATGGGTGGACAGATGGACGGGTTTCATAGCAGGGTTCACTTTCACTGAGTTACTTGTCGCGGAACAGCGGACTGTTTATTGTCGCATAAAGCAGCGATTTGACGCCGTAGCCGGTGGGTTTGGCTTGATCCAAAATGGCTTCGACCGAGGCGCGGTCGCCGAAGCGGACGGGTGCGCCCGTGCCGTAGATGACGAACTGACTGACCAAGTTGCGGGCGATTTGCCGGTCGTTTTGCGCAAGCAGATTTTTCAAATCGCGCACGTTTTGGAATTTTTGCCCGGACGGTAAAACTCCCGAACCGTCCACGGGCTGCGCGCGGCAAAACGCGAACGCGATGCCGTTTTTGCCCCGGCCCTCGACTTTGGTTCCCGCGCCCAGCGAGCGGTACTGGTCGCGCCAGCCGCCGACCACATCGAAGTTTTCCAGCGCGAACCCGGCGGGGTCGATTTTGGAATGGCACGTATTGCAGGTCGGGTCGCTGCGGTGCTTGGCTAATTGCTCGCGGATCGTCGTCGCGCCGCGCGTGTCCGGGTCAACGGCGGAAACGGAGGCGGGCGGGGGCGGCACGGTTTGCCCTAAAATGCGCTCGTTAATCCAAACCCCGCGTATGACGGGCGACGTGGACGTGCCGTTCGACGTGACTTTGAGAACGCTCGCCTGCGTTAAAAGGCCGCCGCGCGGCGAACCCGGCGGCAAAACGACGCGCCGAATTTGCGGGCCTTTAACGTGCGGCAAACCGTACAAATCCGCCAAGCGGTCGTTGACCATCACGAAATTGGACGACACCAAGTTTTTGACGGGTAGATTGTTTTGCAAAACGTTCGTGAAAAACGCACGGGTTTCGTCGCGGGCCGATTCCACCAGATAGTCGTCCAGATAATAGTCGGGATACAGGTTTTCGTCGGGCGACGTGTCGTTGACTTTGCGTAGATCCAGCCAGTAATCCAAAAAGGCATTGACGAAGCGGGCCGATTTGTTTGGGTCGGCGAGCATTCGGTCGGCTTGCGCGCGCAGTTCGCCGGGCTTGGTTTTGAGCACCCCCTTGTCGGCGTCGGCGCGCAGAATGGCGTCGGGCGGGCCGTTCCACAAAAAGTAGGACAATCGGGACGCGAGGGCGTGATCGTCAAGCGGGCCGGGTGCTTCTTCGAGGGTGACGAAGGCGGGCGAGCAGAGCACGGCGGAATACGCCGTGATTTGCGCGTCGGTGAAATTTAGGCCTGCGCTACGGGCTTTTTGCGCGAGGGCGATGAACGGAGTCACGTCGTCGTTTGTGATGGGGCGGCGGTACGCGCGGGCGATGAAGACGCGCATCAGCCGTGCGCTGTCGGCATCGGGGCTTGCGGAAACGACGGCGGGCTTTCCACCTGCGTCGGTCTTGACGGGCAAATCGCCGAACTGGAGTTTTTGCGCAGGTGTGGGCCAACGGTCGTTAATTGGGCCGACGACTTCCAAATACCGGAACGTGACGCCGGGCTGGCCTTCGGGAGTGGCTAAGGGGTTGCGAAAACCGCCGGGGCGCGACCGGAAAAATCGCACGGCATCGGGGCGAATGGTTTCACCTTTGAGAAGCACAACGTCCATCTCGCCGGTTGTCGGCTCCGGGCCGACCTCGAACGTACCCAGTTTCCGCATTTGGCGTGGTGGCGCTTCGGAATACAGGCTGACGGGTTCGCGCGTTCGCCCTGCCGACACGCTTTTCTGGCTGGGACGCCACCATTTCTGCGGGCTTTCCGGCCCGGCCCAAAACGAATGGGCGCACACGCGGATTTTGTAGTGCCCGTCTACGGGCGCGCGGAACTTATTGAACTTCGGCTCAATCGGTTCATACGCGCTCGCCACCACGCCGACGCTTTCGATTTCGCGCTTAGCGGGATTGGTTTTATCGCCGGTTGTTATGGGCGCTTTTCCATCCAAAACGGCAATGTCGGCTTGGTTTCCGACGATGGGAAAGGTCGCGCGTTCGGGGCTGCCGTTGAATGCGGTGAATTTCGCGGGGCCGGTGAACGAGGCTTGGTCGCGGGCGTAATAGCGCGTGGTCGTGGCTTTGGGGGCATCGGTGGTTTGCGCCATCGCGTCGCGGAGGGCGTAGTCGGCAGCCGCGAGATAGCGGCTCATTTGTACGTGGGACACGTCGAGGGCGTCGCCGACTTTGTTGAAATGGTACGCCTGCCCGTCTTCGGGGAGCATTTCCTTGATTTGCAGATAGGGCGCGTCGAGCAAATCGCGGAGTGTGTTTTCGTACTCGTAGCGGTTCATGCGCCGCCACGTCGCCCGCCCGTTTTGCTTTGCCCGGGCATCGTCGGCAGCCTGTAGCGGAACGGCGACGGCTTGTAAAAACGCGGCTTTATCGGCGGGTTTGAGCGTTTCGGCGGCGGGGGGCGGCATTTCTCCGGCTTGAACCCGGTCGTGGATTTTTACCCACTGCGCGAACGATTTGGGGTTTTGCGGGTCGAGCGAAAGAGCCGTCAAATCCAGATTGCCCTTCTGGACGGCGTAGTTATGGCAATCCAAACAATGCGCCTTGAAAAACTCGCGCGTGCCGTTTGGCGGAGCGGTCGGGTTCGTTTTTTGCGCAGGCGCGGTTTGCGCGGCAAACACGGTCAGGCCGAGGGGAAAAAGCGCGGCAGCGGCGACAACGGCGGCGGGTTTCTTCATAAGGTTACCAGCGGTGGCGTTCCATTATACAGCGACAAGCGCGAAACAAACCATTGCGGTTCGACACGGCGCATTTTTACCGACGCGCCCGCCGACAAAAACGTTCATTGTGCGTTCGCTGATTCACACGTTTGGGACGCAGGGTTTAATGGTTTCATCGTGGCCGCCGACTTGATGGGTACGCAATACCCACGCGGTCGCGCCGTGCTTGGTGAACGTGCCGACTAAATGCCGGACGGCGACACTGGGAAGCATCGTGTGCCACGTTCGCAGGGCAATCCACATCGACGTGAGCGGGTTTTCCGATAAACTGCTGCCAATCGTTGCCGCGCCCGATTCCCAATCCGCTCGGGCCGCACCGAGGGGCAAGAGTTTTCGGCGCAAATCGTGGCGCAGGCTGACCAGTTCCTCGACGCGCCGCGCCTCGTTGGGCGACTCGGCGGCAAGCCGTGCCTCGCCGCCGGGCAAAGCGTTGATGGCGAAGTCGATGCGCTTCAAAACCGCGTACAAGGCTTGGTTGGAATCCTGCGAGCAGTTATTCGACGGCGACAAATGCGCCCCGCCGCGCCCGTCCGCAATCCGATACCGCGCCCCCATTTTTTCCAATTCTTTCGCCAATTCGCCGAGCGGCGAGCGCCCGCCCGCCGCGACGGGGTAGGGGGTTGTAAAAGAATCGAGGCGGAGCAGAACGTCCTGCATAGGATGGGTTCCCATAAAGCCGAATTGCCGGTCGCCGCAGTAGCGCGTCCAGTGGTGCGTGCCGGAAATAATGCCTGAATCGCCGTGCACGTAGACTTGGTGGTACTCGATGTCGAAATGCAGTTCGTTTGTAATCGGTTCGGTTATGACGCGGGCGACACCAAGCGCGAAATGCCCCCACGTCAGCGAAAGCCGCTGCCACGTCCAATCGTTGCGGAGGTACTTGCCGTACAGATGGATGACCAGCGCCCGTTCGCCTTCCTGCCAGTGCGTGAGTTCTTCTTGCGGAGCAGTGTTAGGCGGGCACAAAAGCGTGGACGAAAACGTGCCCTGCGCGGCCTGCTTACGCCATTCGGGAAGGCGTAAAAAACGCGGTTTGTCTTCCGCTTTGGTGAGCGTTTCTTGGGGCCGGACGCGGAGCAAACCGCGCGGCATGAGCGACTGCACGACGAAGGTTCCCGATTCGTTTAGCGCGCCGTAGATATAGAAGCCTTCGTCGTTTGCGAGCGATTTGTCCAAATCGGTGTTGACGGCGGGCTGCACTTTGTCCGTACCCGGAACCGTTTCCGGCAGCAGAACCGTTTCTTCCGCCCCGTCGAAAGTGCCGGTTTCGCGGTTGTAATGGACGACGCGCCAGCGGATCGGCGCATCCGGTTCCTGTTCTTTGAATCGCGCCAAGCCGTAAAAACGGCCCGTGGTTTGTATCGGCTCGCGCGGCAACCATAAAATCGGCGGGCCGTCGTCTGTTGCTTGCTCGACAACCACCGGGTCGGGCAAACGAACGACCATTTCGTTGGCGGGATATGCGCCGGAGAGCGACTCCAGCGGATTGACGAGCGGCCAATGATTAACCCGTTCGGGCAAAATACTGCCGTTTTCGGCGTCTTTTGTGGCGTCCTTATCGAATTCTACGGAACGTGTCACGCTCCAAAACCGCTGATTGGTTTCGGGCGTGGTTTCCCAGCGCAGCCGCACGGTTTGACCAATCAAGGCTTCATGGAACGGCGGCGCGACCTGCACCTCCATGAGCGTGCCCATGACGGTGTCACGTTCGCTTGGGGCCGGAAGGATTAGCCGCCCTATCCAATCGGCGGCGGGCCGGTACAAATCGGGATTGGGGCGCGGCCCGACCGGATACGTGGCGGTTCGGTTGGCGTCGCTGGTGAGAAAGCGAAAATAATCTCCGTCAGGAGTTGGCGGCAGGGCTGGCATTGTTTGCGGCATACGATAAAGAGCGTACCCCGAAGCGCGAAAATGGGAAGCATAACGGTATGAGTAAAGCGTTTCCCTACGGCATAGATTTTCACAAAACCGATTTTCGCGCCCACCCCGAACTGTACCGGGTTGGCAAGGGCGAGCAAGGGGTTTTGCTTGTCGAACCGTACAAGGGCGAGATTTTGCCGCACTGGCGGTTCGCTACGCCAGAAGCGGCAAAGGAATCGTCGGAAACGATTTTCAAAATGTTTGAGGATTATTTGACGGCAGGCGATTTTGTGGGCGCGGATATGGCGCGCAAGTTTTTGCAGATGGGCTACACGCGGTCGCGCCGCTACGCCAACCACAAGGGCGGCAAAAAGTACGACGGGCCGGTTCCCGACGACAAGAAAGGGCAAAGTGGCGCGCACGGTCGGGCCGAACTCCCACGCGCGCCCGAAGACCCGCAAAAAGCGGAATCGGCGCGGATTTTCTATGCCAAATGGCGCGAAGCGCACGACAATCCCGACTACCAAGCGCAAAAAGAAGCCTTTCAAGCGCGATACGAAACAGAAACGGCAACGGCAAAAAAGGATAAATGAAGCGGGGGCGGCGTTTCAGGCACAAAAGAACACAAAGGAACCGCAAATGAAACCGTTCAAATGGTCGCATCGCGTTTGGGTAATCTTGCCGCTTTTGGCGTTGGGCGTGCCAGTGGCGGCGCAAACTGCGAAACCGCTTCCTGCAAACAAGGCCGCAGTAACGTCGAAGAAGTCGCCCGTTCGCCAATCTATTACGGCGCGACCGGCGGCTGTTTCCGCCGCGACGTGGGCGAAAATCGTCGCGCTGAGGCCCGGTCAAACGCGGGCGGATTTGCTCCAAGTGTTTCAAGAGGAAGGGGGCATTTCCACGCGGTCGCAGCGTACGTACCTTTTGCGCGGCAGCAAGGGCAAAGGGCCGTATGTGAAAATCAATGCGACATTCGCCCCCGATGCGTCGCTGGTTGATTGGCAGGATGCAAACGGGATGCCCAAAATCGCCGCGCCGCCTAAAACACCGTTTGCGAGTGAACGCCCCGGTGATGTGGTTTTGTCGCTGTCGCCCGTGTATTGGGGCTACATGATTTTGGATTAGCAAGCGGGCGCGCCCATGAAACCGATGCGTTTTCTTCTGACGGCGACATTTTTATTCACGGTCGGTGCGGCCCGCGCGCAAAACGCGCCGCCAAAGGTGGGCCTGACGCTGCCGGAAGCCGTGCGCCGGGCCGAAGCGTTTATTGTGCAAAACGGCTACACGAACACGCCGCCGCTTGCTGACCATACCAAAATTGTGCTGGAATGGACAAACCGGTATTATTGGAACCTAAAGCCCGACAAAACATGGGACTACGATAAAATCTTGGCCCATCGCAAGGGCAGCATGGAACCAGCGGCGTGTGCGTGGAAACGATTCAAGGCGACACAGTATTCGCAAGCCCTGTGGCTTATCGTTTTTCGTACCCCGCGCAGTAAGACAAACGGAAAAGGGCGCGGGGTGTGGGTAAGCGAAAGCGGCGACGATGTGCATATGCTGCACGAAGATGCTACCTTCAAGAGATACCTTCCGATGGGCTGCCTTCCGCTTGGTCTGCGCCCGTAAATCCCGACATTGGGCAGTTAGTTTTTGGTTTTCCATAAGTCGTTTTTTGGGCACGGTAAGAATAGTTATGGAAATCTTTGCCTCGCTTGTTAATGTTCTGCTCGGACAAACCCTCGGGGGAACGCCCGACCCCAAACATCCGAAACTTGAAATCGTGGCGGAGTTGCCGCAGTCGGTGGGAAATGTGACGTTTACGCCCGATAAGCGCACGATTTTTACGCACCATCCGTTTTACAAGCCCAAAATTCGGGTTGCCGAACTGAACGCGGATCGGAAATCGTTCAAGCCGTTTCCGAATCTGGAATGGAACACGCCAAGGCCGGGCACGGACGAGTTTTTCGCATCGCCGCTGGGACTTCGCGCCGATGAAAACGGGATCGTTTGGGTGCTGGATATGGGCGGGCCGCGCGTGAAGGTGACGCCCAAGTTCGTGGGTTGGAACACGAAAACCAATCAGGTCGAGCAAATAATCCGCATCCCCGCGCCCGCGACAACGCCCGCTTCGCAGCTCAACGATTTCATCGTCGATACCAAAAACGGCTATTTTTATATCACGGACGAAGGCACGGGCGAAAAAGACAACGGCGTGAGCGGCGCGGTTGTCGTCGTGAACCGCGAAACGGGCAAATCGCGGCGCGTTTTGCAGGGGCATCGTTCGGCGAAAGCGGAAAAGTTGCCGATTGTGATTGACGGGCGTACGCTCCAAGTGCCGGGTTTGTTCAACAAGCCGCAAAAGATGCACGTCGGGGCGGACGGCATCGCGTGCGACAAAAACTTCGAGTGGCTGTATTTTTGCCCGTTGACCGGACACACGGTGTACCGCGTTCGCACCGCCGATCTGCGAAACGAAAGCCTGACGAGCGCGCAGTTGGCATCGCGTGTGGAGGTTTACGCCCGCAAGCCGATTAGCGGGGGCATGACGCTGGACAGCGCGGGCAATTTGTATTTTACGCAGGTCGAGGATCGCACGATTGGCGTTATTCCCGCCGGTAAAAAAGACTGCCGCACGTATGTGAAGCATCCGAAATTGCTGTGGCCCGACGGGATCAGTTTCGCGCCTGACGGTTTTATGTACGTGTCGGCGTCGCAGGTCGGCTGGGCGGCTGGCACGAATGGGGGCAAAGATTTAAGCCAAAAGCCGTTCCTTATTTTCCGGTTCGCACCGCTCGCGCCGGGCCGGGTGGGGCATTAGCCCATAATCTGCGCGTCCGTGAATTGTCGCTCGGCGTTTAGCGTCACGACAATAACGTGCCGGGCGAAAATGTCGTCGTCGTTGTACCAGAACGTCGTGTTTCCGTCCGCTTCGGTGGTGATGCCTTCCAGCCGAACCCGGGCGGCAAACGTTTCGGGCGTGATTGGGTCGGGTTCTTCGTCTTCCTCGCGCCATTCTTCGGCAAGGTCGATTAGTTGCGCGGCGGCATAGGCGCGCACTTCCGGCTCATGCGCTTTGACCCAAATAACAAGGTGCTCGCCCTTTGCGATGGTTTGCGCTTCGTCGGTTTCAAGCGGATTGAGAGAAACGCTAACGGTTTGATCGGGCGCGAATGAGATGTTGGCCTCCCAAACTTCTCGGTCGTCGCTCCACATCACGGTTCCCAAAACCGCGCTTTCGACGGGCGCAGTTTCGGTGTCATTTTTCGTATCGTCGCTCATAAGTTTTGTCGCATTCGATTGGTTTTCCGCCCCCTACCTCAATGTTGGGGGAGGCATATCTACATACCCACTCACCGGTAAGCCGGGAAACAGAAAACCCCGGCCCGCTTCAAATAGCGGGCTGGGGTTTCACAGGGATTTCCTTTTCTCGGTATCTGGCTATAGTGTTATGCGTCGCGGGCGACGAACAGAGTGGTTTTAATCACGACGCCGGACAGGCGCGGGCGGTCGATTTTGCGAACGGTGTACACGCCGAGCGGAAGTTCGATGGTGTCGCCGATTTGAACCGGGCCGAAGTCGGGCGTTTCGCCGCTTTCGGCAAGCGTGACGATAAACGCGGGCGCGGCCCAATTTGTCGATTCATTGGCGCGAAACCATGCGAATTTGACCGTGTTGCTCATCGCCGACATGCGGGCCTGCGTTGTGCTTGCTGCCCACGCCCCGCCGCGTCCCAAGCGCACGGGTTGGCCCCACTCCATAATGATTTGCGCCAAGCGGCGGCGAACCGCTTCGGCTTTTGTTTGGCTCATTTATCGGTTTCCTTTGCAGTCGCCCACGCGACGCGCGGGCTTGGGGCGGTCGGGCCGAACAAGGCGTGCGTTAAGGGGCGGGCAATTTGGCGGGTCAGCACGCGCTCGGCGATGTCGGCGCGAACGGCCTGCACCCAATTTTCCAGCACGCTTTGATGGACGTGGCCCAGCGCATACGAGCCGTTGCCCGAACTGTTTGCGCCGCTGTGCGTTGTCAACTCCTGCCCCAAAATGGCGCGGGCGATTTCGCGGTTTTCAAAATCGACAGCGGCTAAAAACGCGCCGCCCGGCTCACCTGAATTGCCGCTGCCGTTGCTTTCCAATGTGGACAATTCGACGTCGATAGGAATCACGAACGCGGATTCGTTTTGCAGACTGGATAATTGACGGGCCAAGCGTTGGGTGTCGTCTTCGCTCCAATCCAGCGGAACCCGGGCGACGGGCGTGGGCGCGCCGAACCGGTCAAGGGCGGAGATCCACATGTGCCGAAGCGCATTTTTTTGCAGCCACGGCTGGTACGCGGCGAGCAAGTCCGATTCGCCGAGCGGGCAGGCCCAACTGTTTTGGTAGGCGTACAAAACGAAGCGGCCCGCTGGGAACGTTTGCTCGGTTTCCACGACTTCCACATACGCGATCTTACTTGCCCGGTGCGCGTCGAAGTGAAAGGCGAACCGGCGCGGATCGTGCCACACGATACCGTCCAGAACGGCGTCGGGTTCATCAGCCCACACGATTTCGCCGATTGCGAGGCCCATCGCAAGGGCGTCCAGTGCGCCGGACGCGATACTCGCCCAACCGCCCAATGCCTGTTGTATTTGTGCGTTGATGGTATCGGCAATCTCGCGGGCCTGCGGCGTGTCGTCAAAGGGCGTAACGATAATTTCGCCGCTCAAAATGGAAAGGCGCTTGGTTGTCAAACACGCCCGCACTTGGGCGTCGCGCTGCATTTGAATAAACGTCGTCAAACCGCCGGGCGGGCTGTCCGCTCCGTTTTCGCCCGCCCCGAACGCCGACGCCGCTTCAACCGACACGCGAGCCATGCCGCGCCCGCCGCCCGAACGGGCGCGACGTTTTGGTACACCCCGTCCAGTATCCGATAAAAAATCGCGCTCGTTGGAACGGCGCGTTGTCGTTCCATTGTTTCGATGCCACCACATGAAAAATCCCACTCCTTTTCGTTTTGTTTCGCGCCGAACGCCCGGCGCAGCGGATTGACAAGGGCCAATCGCTCACTTCCCGCGTGAACCGCAAGTGCGAGGGCGCACACGCAGTCGTCGTGGCCGCCGGACGCAGCCTCTAACCGCTCGCCGTTTCCGCTGGCGAGGGGCGTTGCCGTGAAATGCGACAATTCGCCCAACAAGTCGGGGTGCGGCGGAAACTGCATCCGGTGTTGCGACAACAGCAAACTCAGTCGGTCGATAATGCCCGCCTTACTCGCCGATGTGAACGTGAAGCCATCCACGCGCGTACGGCTCCGCGCTTTTTGCAGCGCCCTTTGCAGTTCTTCGGTGACCGCATCGCCCACGCCGGTTTGGTCGCAGACCGCCGTTTGCACGTTCCATGCCTGCAAAATTTCGGCGACGCGCTCGACTTGCGTGCTCCACGTCAAACCGCGCAACCGCTGCAAGGCGACCACGCGCAAACCGGGCCGCGCTTCTTTCGCATCGCCGCTTGCGCTTTTCGTATAGGTCACGGCGCAAACGACGACGACCGTCCAGTCCGCGCGTCGCCCAAAATCCACGCCCGCGACATAGGTCGTTCCCCACAAAGGAGTCGCGCCATAATCGTCGTCGCACACGGCAGCGCGTAAATCGTCATCGGGAAACACGGCCCCCGCGCTATCGACGAACTCGGCTTCAAATTCGGCCCGAAACGCGGACGCGCTCATAGTTTCGCGCATCTCGTCCAAAAAGGCGGTATCTACAAGCGGGTTCTGCGACGACGGCAAGCGCACCGCGCGATGGGTTCCGATACCTATTCGACCTTCGGCCTCGCCGCGTAGGAACTGCTTGTAAAACCCGCCGCGTTTGCCGTTCGGGGACGAAATCGCCACTAACTGCCCGCCGCCGTTTGGCACGGTCGCCAGCATCGGCAAAAGCGCGCGTTCTACGGCCTCGTCCGGCACAAATGCGCGTTCATCGACAATCACACGAAAGCGCGACAGTTTCCGCGTCGTGCCCTTGCCGCGCAACCCGCGCCCCGAACGCCCCGCCGTGCGGGCCGAAAAAACGACCACGCCCGTATCTTTGCGCCGAAAGTGCGGGTACGGCGACAATCGCATCTGCAAAACCGCCAAATGCAGAAACTCCGCACATGCGATTTCGTCTTCCTGCGCCGTCTCGATTTTTTCCGCTACTGCCTCAAACAGCGTTTCGGCTTGATCCCGTGTCGGCGCGACGCCCATTTGTCCCAAATCGGGGTCAAGCAAAATCCGCGCGGCAATATCCATAGACAATGCTTCGGTTTTGCCCCAGCGCCTTCCGCAGACCGCGATAAGCACCTTTGGCTCGCGTCCGTCGGCGAGCGTTTGCGTCAACAATTCGCGCTGCCCGTCGTGGGGATGCCAGTCCCACAAGCGGGCGGCAAGCGCAAGCCGCTCGGCGGGGGTGCTTGTTGTTTGCGCGACAGGGATAGTGGGCGCGTCATTGAGTGCGTCGGATAAAAAATAAACCATTTGCGTAGTTGCAGTGTAAAATATGCGGCGCAAAAAGCAAACGAATGTTTTATATTTTTGGTGTCAGGGACATGAACGTCCCTGACTCAACTGAGCCAACCCCAACAAATGAAGGAACCTAACCGCCCTGCGGTGCATTACATAAAAAGTGAAATCGCTTCCAAAACGTCCGGCACAAATTGGAGCCGCGCTTCTTATCGCAGCCGCGTTTGCCGCGTTGCAGGCGGCGACACTCCAAGCGCATCCCGCGTCGTGCCCGCCGCTTCGCTCGCTTGCTACCCCCGCACAAAGGTCAATCGTTCAACCATGAAATTCGTTGTTTTCGCCGCCCTTGCTTCCGCCTCTTTTTCACTTGTTCCCGCTGCGTATGCCCAAAAGCCCACCGTCGCCCCCACGAAACCTGCACCCGTTGCGGCGAAAACTAAAGCCGCGCCGCTTTTTTGCGTGATTACGGGCGAAGATATAGCCAGCGCGAAAGAGGCCGCTGGGAAAGCCGTATACAAAGGCAAAACCGTGTATTTTTGCTGCCCCGCCTGTATCGGGCGGTTCAACAAAGCGACCGACGCGCAAAAAGCCGCGTTCGTGAAAGCCAATGATCTGCGCGTCAAACAGGCGATGGCGGGCAAAACCGCGCCCGCTGCCAACGAACCGATGAAACACGGCGAAGGCGAAATGCACCACGGCGGCGCGGCGAAAACAACTGCGGCCAAAAGCGAAATGACATGTCCGGTAACGGGTGAGGCCATCGCGTCCATCGCGGAGGCTGCCGGGGGTAAAAGCGACTACAACGGCAAAACCTACTACTTTTGCTGCCCCGGCTGCAAAACCAAATTCGACGCCGACCCCGCCAAATACGCCGCGAAGTAAAAGTGGCAACGCGCCAATTTTTGTAGAGAAAATCAGCAAAATGGGCCGTTTGTAAAAAACTTTGTAACGTTTCGCCGATTTATGGCATATTATATTACGGATACCATCTGCAAAACGAAGGCGCGGGAAACCGCAAATCCTTCGTCGGGGCGTTCTGGGTCGGTGAACCAGCGTACAGAACAAACGGTAACGTTTGTCCGCGCCGCTCTCACCGTGACCCGGGAAACGTTGTGGCTCTCAGCGTTGATGAGACACCAGACACTTGTGACCGATTTATGAAACGCACCGTAGGCGGGCGCGGGCAAGGCCCGAAAGCTCGAATGCGGGGCGTGTAAGAAACGGGGTCGGGTCGAAAACGGTTTGTTCGGGTTCAGGCGGAATAGGGGTGGCGGAGATGCCGCGTTGTTGTCCGCTTCGCGCGACGTGGGGCACTGCACCACGTTGGGGCCGGAATCAAACCCCTCACGTTACGCGGTAGGGAGCGCTTGAAAACGCTTTTCTATCGTCACCGATGGGCAATCCAAAGGGCGGTCGTGTCGCGCGTGGCGCGGTGCGGCTGCCCTTTTTATTTTTTGTGGGTAAAAGTACGATATGCCACTTTTTACCACGCGGGTTCACAGCGTCCTTGATTACGCTTCCGCACTGACGCTTCCCATTTTGCCGCGCGTGTTTGGGTGGGATGGCTCCACCAAAGCGGTGTGCGATAGCGCCGCCCATGCCGCGCTCGGCTACAGTGTTTGTACCGATTACGAGGGCGGGGTCGTCAAAACGCTTGCTATGCCCACGCACCTGCGCCTTGACGCCGTTTGGGGCGCATCGCTTTTGATCGCCGGAGCGTCGCTAACAAACGCGCCGCGCGCCGCCCGTTGGACACTCGCCGCGTTTGGTGTTGTCGGCGTTGTCGCGTCGCTGACCACGGAAACCGCGCCGCGCACCACGCATCCGGGTTACTAAATTATGGCGGCTCCGCTTCTTATTCCCCCTGTTTGGCAGCCCGGCATAGATGCCTTGCTTGCCTTGCCGCCCGGCGTGGTCACTTTGCTCATCGGGGCGACAGACCGGGGGAAAACGACATTCGCCGCCCTTGCCGCCCGCGAACTGGCAAAAGACGCCGGTGAAGCCGGGCGCGTCGCCGTTGTGGATTCGGATGTTGGGCAGTCGGAAATTGGGCCGCCGGGCACGGTCGGTTTGGCGTGGGCGAACGAAGAGGCCGCAACGCTCCACGATTTGAAGCCCAACGCTTTATTTTTCACCGGTGCGTTCGCGCCCAATCAAGCCGCTTTGGAACACGTTGTCGGCGTGGGCCGGGCCGTGCAGTTGGCGCGGCAAAGAAACGCCCACCGCATTTTGGTGGACACGACGGGCTTCGTGCTTGGCCCCGCCGCGCGCAGGCTCAAAATCGCCAAAGCGCAGGCCGTCAATCCCGCACTCGTTATCGCATTTGCCGTCGGCGACGAGATCGCGGATTTGACGCGGGCCGTCCAAGTTGCGACCGGGGCCGAGTTGATTGTTTTGTCACCCGCGCCCGGCGTGATGAAAAAGCCGCAGGGTTTGCGTGCGACGCGCAGATTGACGCGATTGAACAAATTTCTCGACAAGGGAGTAGAGTTCGCCCTGCCGCTCCGCGACCTCGTTACGGTCGGCGGCGTTTTGGGCAGCGGCGAACCGGTCGCGCCGCATTTGACGGAATGGGCGAGCCGCGTTTTGCGTTTGCCCATCGAATACGGGGAAATCGGCGCGGACGGCGTGTTGTTTTTATTTTCCGCAACCGTTCCACAAACGGGCCGCTATTCCGAAGAAAATTTCGGCGTGGTCGCCGAGCATTTCGGGGCGCGGTCAACGCGAATTTTGCCTTTGCCCGCTTACCAAAACGTGCTGGTCGGCTTGCACGACGAAACCGGAAGTTTGCTCAACATCGGCAGGTTCGCGCGGTTTGATGCCCTACACAACGACGTGATTGTTTTCGCCGCCCTTTCGCCGTCACAACAAAAGCGGGTGCGCCTGCTCGCCTTTGGGCGCGTTCGGGTCGCGCCGGACGGAACCCCGGCGGGCGATGTGAAAACCGGCGAAATATAATCCTATTGTAAATGTCGGGCAAAACCGAAAATTTATTGCAACTAAGTTGCCGATAGCGTGTTATAAGGGTACGTTACAAATACAGACCGCGTTTGTGCGCTTTTTGCCTTGCTATGAATCCCGTCGCCTTTTTTACCCTGCTCGCAACTGTCGCCGCGCTCTTAGGCGCGCTGCTGGGCGTTTCGCTCAGTCGCCGAGCGGGTCAAGAGGGGTTGAATCGTTTGCTGCTTGCCGCATCGGGCGTTCTGCTCGCCGTCGTGACCTGCGACGTTTTGCCGGACAGCAAAGGCGCGCTGTCATGGCCCGTGTTTTTAGCCGCGACTTTAGGGGGCTGGGCCGCGTTTGGTTTGTTCACGCGCTATGTGTACCCGATGTGTCCGTCGTGCGCGTTTTCCGAATTCGACAGCGAAAAAATAGCCGCGCTGCGCCGAACGGCGGCCCTTTTGCTTTTCGCGCTCGCCCTGCACAGCGCCCTTGACGGGGTGGCGGTTGCGGTCGGCGGGCAGATGTCGCACCATGCCGGGCAGGACTTGCTCATCGCCATTACACTGCACAAACTGCCCGAAGGCTTCGCGCTCGCCGCTCTGCTTCTATCGGCGGGCTACACACCATCGAAAACGCTGGCATGGGCGACCCTTGTCGAATCGGCAACGCTCGCGGGCGGCATTTGGGGGGCGTGGTTTTTGCGTGGGGCGTCACCGCAATTTTTGGCCCTGCTGCTCGCCCCGATTGGCGGCGGCTTTTTGTATCTGGTTACCAGCACGCTCCGCCACGCCGTTTTGGATAAATCCCTGCCCATCAGTTCGCGGCGCGGCGCGCTTTTTGTCGTGGGTGGCGCGTTCGCCGCAACGGCAGGGCTTTTGGCTTTACTCCGAGTTGTGTAGAAAAGAAAAGGCCCCCATTATTGGGGGCCTTTTTGTTTTACGCGGGCTGGTTTTGCCGCTCGCGCGGGGCATTGTTTCCGCCGCTTTTGTTGCGCCGCTTGTTGTTGCGGTTGCCGCCACTCCCGCCGCCGGTGCGGGTTCCTTCGGCAGCGTCGGCGCTTGCGGTTCCGCCGCCGGTATTTTGGCTGCGGTTCGGCGCTGGGCGCGGGCCGCTGCCACCTGAGCGCGACGGTTCAAATGGGGGCGGAGGCAAGATATTTCCGCCGCCGTTGTTTCCACCGCTCGGCGGTACGCCTTTTGCCACAGGCTCACCCTCGGCGACCGAACGAGTAACGCGGTTCAAACGCACGCGCACGGTTTGACCCGCGAAGCGCGCGCCCTGTTCGAGTTCCACGACATAGCCGCCGTCGAGGGTTTGCCCGATGGCTTCCGGCGGAACGAGGGCTGTGTTTTTGGCGACCGCGACTTCCACGATCTGGTTTTTGCGGAACGGCAAATAGCGCCGGTCGAAATCGTCGAACTTGCCCGGAACAATTTGGTATTTTTCCTGATGTACGTCCTCGTCCACGCGCACGTACACGCCTTTTTGGATCGTGTGTTCCAGCATTTCCACTTCGTCGCCCGATTCGCCGACCAGTTGATAGGCGACTAAGGGATGGCACGTAACCAAAAACGCTTCGGCCTCGCTTTGCGTTCGGGCCAAGCGTTCCAAGTCGCGCTCAATCAGAAGCGAAACCGATTCCGCCGAACTGATTTTTCCCGAACCGGCGCAGTACGGGCACGGTTCCGCCATCTGCTCGTTGACCGCTTCGCCCGTCCGTTTGCGCGTCATTTCGATAAGGCCGAGCGGCGAAATATGGGAAATTTTGCACCGCGATTTATCGTGCTTGAGCGCGACTTCAAGCGCGGTTTCGACCTGCTTGCGATCCGATGCCGAATTCATGTCGATAAGGTCTAAGACTAAAATGCCGCCCATGTCGCGCAGCCGTAACTGCCGCGCGATTTCGGTCACGGCTTCCAGATTGGTTTTGAGAATCGTGTCCGACAAGCCGGTCGTGGAACCCGTGAAGCGTCCGCTGTTCACGTCGATGGCGACAAGGGCTTCAGCGTGGTCGATAACCAAATAGCCGCCGGATTTGAGCCACACGCGCCGCCCCAGCAGTTTTTCTATTTCCTGCTCAACCCCGAACTGCTCAAAAATCGGCTTTTCGCCATCGTACAAAACCACGCGATCTTTAAGGGACGGGCCGAAAAAGTCCAAAAGTTCGTGGGCGCGCTTGTAGTCGGCGGGCGAATCCAGAACCAAACGATCCACGTCCTGCCCGAAAGCGTCGCGCAAAATGCGGAAAAGAAGGGTCAAGTCGGCGTAGACCAAGTTGGGCGCGGGCGTGACAGCGGCTTTGCGCTTGATGTCGGCCCATGTCCGCTCCAAAAAGTCCAAGTCTTGGCGCAGTTCGCGCTCGGTTTTGTCTTCGGCCTCGGTGCGCACAATGAGGCCGTAGCCGCCGCGCCCGCTGCTCGCCGGTTTTTTGATGCTGTCGATAATCCGTTTCAAGCGGTCGCGCTCTTTGGGATCGTCGATTTTACGCGACACCCCGACCGAGTTTTCGTCGGGCATGAAAACCAGATACCGGCCCGGAATGGAAATGCGCGTCGATACCCGCGCCCCTTTCGAGCCGCGCGGCCCTTTGGCGACTTGGACTAAGAGTTCCTGCCCGCGCCGAACAAGACCCGTGATCGGGACGTGCGAGCGGGGCCGACGCCCGCGCCGGTCAAAGCCGCCGTTATCGGACGCCTCGTCCTCATCGTCGGTTGCGCCGCCGCCTCCGGGAATAATGTCGCCCGCATACAAAAAGGCGTTGCGGTCGAGGCCAATGTCCACAAAGGAGGCGTCCATGCCATGATGCACGGACTCGACGCGGGCCTTGTAAATGCCGCCGACGACGCGCTCTTCGCGCTCGATATGCAATTCCACCAACTGCCCGTCTTCTTTAACGGCGATACGCGCCTCGTGGGCGTCGGTATTAACAAAAATTTCTTTCGACAAAGGTTCTGCTTTCTTGCAACTTAGCCCCCCTGCCCCCCAATAAGGGGGGGGTCTAAAAAGAGCGTTTTTATAAGTCGCGCCATCTATCGATGCAGATGGGCTACTCGGAACCCCCCCTTATTGGGGGGCAGGGGGGGCCGAAAAGAAAAAACTACTGCTTAAATGTCCACAATTTGGAGGCGGTGAAATTCCACGCCGTCACGATGAAGGTTGCAACTAACTTCGCGCCGTTAAGGGCCAGCGGGTTGAATTCGCCCTTGCCCTGCTGGCTCACAATCAGGGAAATAATTTCCGGTGTCGTGCGGTGCGTGTGCAAAAGGCCGAAAATGCTGGCGAGAATGAGCACGGTAATGGTGATGCCCGTGTTCAAAGTCCAGCCGATACTATTGGTCAGCACGAACTTGGAGTACTGCGTGGTCGCGCGGCCCTGTTGGGCGCGAAACGTCCATTTGCGGTTCCAATAAAACCCATTGCAGATAGCAGCGAAAAAGGAAATCGTGAGGGCAAAGGCGACCGGCACGCCCAGTTTGTAATGCAATACGTTCAGCAGACCGAAGTCGATACACGCCGACGACGCGCCCACAATACAAAACTTGACGAACTGCCGCGCGCCGGGCCGGGCCGACAGCGCGGACAAAGGCGACGCGGGCACGGGCGACGGGCCGGACAAACTCATGCAAATTCCCCCAAAAACGGTTCGCTTTTATTATAACATAAACGCCAAATAGAGAATTTGGTTTCCTCCAACCTACTCGTACACAATCGTTACCTTGCCCGACTGCCCGGCATCGGCGACGCGGTACGCTTCGCTCGCTTGATCGAGGCTAAAGCGGTGCGTGACGGTCGCTTCGGGGTGCAGGTTCCAGCGCGACAACCGCTCGACCAGTTCTTCCATGTGCGCCAAGCTCGTGACCCACGAACCGAACAGCGTAATTTGTGGATGAATAAGGAGCGGCGATACGTCAAAGTCAACGGTTCCACCCTCGCCGACGAACGCGCACCGGCCCCATTGGCGCGTCCCTTGCAAAGCGAGTTTTCGTGCCGCCCCGACCCCGGAACAGTCCACGGCAACCTCACACCCTTTGCCGCTTGTGACGCGATGGATGTTTTGCAGGGCGTCGCTATCGCTGACAAAAGCGTCGTCCACCAAGCCCAAGTTTTGCGCGAGTTCGATGCGGGCTGCGCTAACATCCACGCCGACGACGCGATGGACGCCGAGCGCTTTGCCAAGCATCGCCGCCGCGAGGCCCACCGGCCCCAAACCTGTGATGAGCAGTTTGTCGAGGCCGGACGTTCTCATGCGGGTTAAGGCTTCCCACGCCGTTCCAAACCCGCACGCGACGAGCGCGCCGTCCACATACGTCAAGTTGTCGGGTAGCGCGATGCAGGTATTTTCTTCGGCGAGCAGAAACGGGGCGTGTCCGCCGTCGCGCTGCCAGCCATACGCGGCGCGGTGGGGTGAGTGGCACGAAATCATATAGCCGCCTTTGCAGTCCGCGCACACGCCGCACCCGCTGATGTGGTACAAAATCACGCGGTCGCCCGGTTTGAACCGCTTACATCCCGGCCCGACAGCCGCGATTTGCCCACAGGGTTCGTGTCCGGCGATGACGCCCCGGTACGCCTCATCGCCCACCCCCAAATGCTCGCGGTAAATCGCCCGAATATCCGACCCGCAAATGGACGAGGCCTTCATCTGCACGAGGACTTGTCCGTAGCCGGGCGTGGGAACGGCTTGCGTTCGGTACTCGACCGTGCTGTTGCCGGGCAAAACGACGCCCTGCATGGTTTGGGCTATGGTTTTCATATTTACTTTCTGTCGGCTACGCCGCCGTTATTTCCCCGTTCACGTCCCACAAATCTTCCCAAGACTGGTTTTCTTTCCACAAGAACACCTGCCCTTTGATGAGACGATTGTTTTTGTCAATGCGCGAAAGGGCCGCCATTTCGGCATCGGAAAGCGGCGGTGCGACGGCGGCGCGCAAACTTTCGATAAACTGTACGGGCTTCACGGAAAACGGGATGGGAACCTGCCCGCGAGAAATGGCCCACTGAATGCACACGAAGGCGGGCGAAACGCCGTGCCGTTCGGCGATTTCGACAACGATGGGGTCTTCCATATCCACGGTGTCGTCCGGGGTGCGGTCGCGTTCAGGCCGCGACGGCGAACCGAGCGGACTGTATCCGATAGGGACGATGCTGTTTTCCACGACGAACTGGAACAAACCGGGCTGCTGAAAATGCGGGTGCAGTTCCATCTCGTTGGCGACGGGTTTTACTCGGGCGTCGGGCAAAAGGCGGGCGAGTTTGGGCACGGTCATATTCGACGTGCCGATATGTTTGACCAAACCCCGGTCAACCAAATCTTCCATCTGTCGCCACGTTCGCAAAAAGTTTTCGTGGATATACGGAACCGCGTGCGGGTCGCGCGACGACACGTCCACGCCTTTGCCGTGTGAGTTCGGGAACGGCCAATGCACCAAAAACAAGTCCAAATAATCCAATTGCAAATCGCGGAGCGACTGTTCACACGACGCGGCGGCATCGTCGTGCCGGTCGTTCCACACTTTGGACGTGATCCACAAATCGCCACGCGCTATGCCGCTGTTTTGAATGTTTTGTAAAGCCCCGCCGATTTGCGCTTCGTTGCCATACACAGACGCGCAATCGAAATGCCGGTAGCCGATGCGAGCCGCGTTTTCTACCGCTTTTGCGATTTGCGATCCGTCGTATTTGTCCGAGCCGAACGTGCCCAATCCAATCGCGGGCATTTTCGCGCCGGTCGGCAGGGTTTTGGTCGGAACGCGGGCCGGGTTGATGGGGTTGGTTTCGTCGTTGGAAAAATCGGGGGGCGTCATAGCGGTTTTATTGTACCTAACACGCCCATCCATCGCGCGGCCCGTTCGGCGGCGTCGGCGAGGCGTTCGCGTGTGCGCGGCAAAGCGTCAGTGAGTGTTTCCGGCCCAATAGACAAGGGCAGCACGGCGGCAATTCCGGCTTGCGCCAATGCCTCGGCGGATACGTCATTGCCCAGCGCGCCGACGAGAGCGGCAACGGGAATGCGCCCGCCGGTTTGCTCCCGGACGCGCCGCGCGACGCCCGCAATCGCTTTACCGCCGAGCGTTTGCGCGTCCAGTTTGCCTTCGCCGGTCAGCACCAAATCGGCGGTTTGCAGGTGTGCGTCGAAATGGGCGGCGTCCAGAACCAAATCAATGCCGGGCACGAGCCGCGCCTGCGGAAACAAAGAAAGCAGCCCGAAGGCGCAGCCGCCCGCCGCGCCCATGCCCAGCGTGTCGTGCGGCTTGTCCCACACGGATGCGAAATGCGCCAGCGCAGCATCCAAAACGGCGACATCTTCCGGTGTCGCGCCTTTTTGCGGCCCGAAAATAGCGGACGCGCCGCGCGGCCCGAGAAGCGGATTATCCACGTCGCAGGCGATATAAATT
>CAXTBP010000009.1:23562-53311 GCA_964241985.1 uncultured Armatimonadaceae bacterium
AATTTCCACGCCGCGCCGGTTCACGTCGGCAGTATCGAAAAGCAAACGGTTTTCGTCCACGCGAGCGAGGTTTGCGAGCGCAGCCCCACCCGGCAGCAAATCGTCGCCATTAGTATCCAGAAAGCGAACGCCGAGCGCACTTAACAAACCCGCGCCGCCGTCGTTGGTTGCGGATCCGCCGAGGCCAATAATCACGCGGCGCACAGTCGGAGTTTGTAAGGCTGATATGAGCAACTGCCCGATGCCGAGCGTCGTCGTGATTTTCGGATCGCGCTTACTGGGCGGCACAAGCGGCAAACCGGCGGCTTGTGCCAGTTCGATAACGGCGGTTTGTTTGTTATCCAGCAGGCCCCAATCCGCTCGCACCGATTCGCTCATCGGGCCGGAAACCGTTTGCGTCAAACGCTCTGCGCCCATAGTTTCCGATGCGGCAAGCAATGCGTCGAGGGTTCCTTCGCCGCCGTCGGCGATGGGTAGCAATACCAAATTGGCGTCGGGCCACACACGGCGCAAGCCGTCCGCCATCGCGCGGGCGGCGTTCGGCGCGGAAAGCGCGCCCTTGAAACTATCGGGGCACAAAAGGATTTTCATTGGGTCGCCGTGCGTTCTTGTTGAAAGGATACCCGCGCGGGTATCCTTTTGGTATGCCGACCCCGCTTCTTGTTTCCGCCGCGTCGAGTTTGACCGACGTTTTGCCGCGCATCGCTCAGGCGTGGGCAAAAACCGTCAAACAGCCCGTGCCCCGCTTCAACTTTGGCGCGTCGGGCACACTGCTTAAACAAATACAAGCGGGCGCGCCCGTGGATGTGTTTGCTTCCGCCGCCCTTGCCGAAATGGACGTTTTGCGAAAAGCGAAATTGCTTGCGGACGCGCCCGTCGTTTTCGCCGGGAATAATTTCGTTTTGATCGTGCCCGCGTTTGGGGTGCGCATAGCTATCAAAACGTGGGACGATTTGCGCGGCGCGGGCGTGAAACGAATTGCGATTTCCAACCCGAAAACTGTGCCGTCCGGGCGCGTGGCCCGCGACGTGTTGCAGCACCGTGGCTTGTGGGAAGCGGTGCAGCCCAAACTCGTCAAGGGCGAAAACGTGCGCCAAACGCTCGCCTATGCCGCGCGGGGCGACGCCGACGCGGCCCTCGTGTTCGCCACCGACGCCCGCATCGAAAAAAGTCGTGTTCGCGTGGTCGCCGAAGCCGAGATGAGCGATTTGTCCGCGCCCATTGCATATCCTGCGGGCGTGCTTGCCCGCTCATCGCAAAAGGACGCGGCGCGGTCGTTCGCGCGATTTTTGCGAACGCAACCGGCGCAGGCGGTTTTGCGAGACTACGGGTTTGTGCCCCCACCCATAGTGAATTAACGCGCGCCAATGCCCGATACCGTCGCCACGCCGCTTTGGGATCCGTTGCGTTTGAGTTTGCAAACAGCGGGCGTCGCCTTGCTGTTCATGGTTCCCGTGGGCGTTGGGCTTGCGTGGTGTTTGGCCCGCGCCCGCCCCGGTTTCTTTCGCGTGTTTTGGGAAACCGTGGTGCTGCTGCCGCTTGTTTTGCCGCCTATTTTGGTAGGCTATGGCTTGCTCCTTCTTTTGGGACGGGGAACATGTGCGGGGCAATATCTCAACGACACGCTCCACATCCAGTGGCTTTTTACGTGGCAGGGGGCGTCGCTTGCCGCGTTCGTGATGGGTTTGCCGCTTTTGGTGCGGGCGTCGCAGGCCGCCATCGAAGCCGTGGACGGTGACCTGTTGGACGCGGGCCGCAGCGCGGGCGCGAACGAAATGCAGATTCTTTGGTACGTTCTGCTTCCGCTTGCGCGTCGGGGTATCGCGGTCGGAATCACGCTCGCGTTCGCCCGCGCCCTCGGTGAGTTTGGCGCGACGCTGATGGTGGCCGGAAATATCGCGGGCCAAACGCAAACCCTGCCGCTCCATTTGTACGAAGCCATCCAAACCGGGCGCGACACCGACGCCCTGCGCGACGCCCTCGTTTTAGGCGCGTGCGCATGGATTTTATCCGGCCTCGCGAGTTGGTGGACACGACGGCGCAGTTGAAGAAAATTTAGCATTTCTAAAAATATGAACAACGATCAAGCGTCAGTTCAAAATGACGACGAAGCGAAGATTACTCTGAGATTTTTTGAGGGCGAAGAACTTTCCCTTATGCGTGGTTGTGTCGCTGCCATTGGGACAGGAAAATTTGTGAATCGTGACGATGTGGTTATTATTTCCGGTTGGGAAATTGAAGAATACGCGGGCTTTTTAACGACCTTTGATACTTTGTCACACCTCAGTAACGAGCAACTCAAGCTAATATCAAGCGCGGTTCACCTTCTTGACAGCGTACCGGGCGGTAGGGAATCCGTACCTAAAGAAGAATGTTTTGAATCTTTGGGAATAAGTCCGCTGCATTTGCGTTGGTTTGCAGATAGGCTCTCGCTCATATTGGTGGATTGGGCGGATTATGTGTATGCAAGCCCGTGGGAGGAACACCGGGACGAAAATGGGGTTTCTCACCCGCCGGGCTTGTGAGTAGTCTTCCCAACTTCCAACGTTGAAAGGCAAATCGGGTAGTTTATACCTATGTCTTCCAATGCCCGTCTTTCCGTTGTGTTTGCCCGCGACACGCCCGTTGTCGTGGTTTTGCGGCGCGGGCCGTCCAAATACGTCCGGCTCATTTTGTGGCACACGGATACGGATACGTTCGAGCCGGGGCAATGGCTCAAAGGAACGATTGACGAACACAAGGCCGCTTTGTCGCCAAACGGTAAATTGCTGTCGTATTTCGCCGCCGATTACCGTTCGAGGCCGTCACCGACGCCCGACGATGCTTTTAACACGGAACTTCGCAGTCAGACGGAATTGGGCGCGTCGTGGAATTGGGTCGCCGTCAGCCGCCCGCCGTATTTGACCGCGCTCGCGCTTTGGTTTGAACATAGTACGCATTCGGGCTACACCGTTTTTCCCGATAACCAAACGCTTTTGCTGGGGCCGCGTTCCCATTCCACACCCGCAAAACCGCCGCCAAACTGGCTCCGAGTTGGGGAAACGCCGCAGGGTTGGGATCACCGAATGGGGCGCGGCTGGACATTGAACAAAGAAACCGACGCTTACGAAAAGCCGCTGAACGACAATGCTATTTTGCTTTCTACGCCGCGCCAAGCGGATTGGAAAAACGGGGGGCCGTTTCTGCTGAACCATCGAGAAACCGGGGCCGTCGCCCGCATAGTCGCGCGGTTTGCGGATGTGGACTTGGCGGGACGTTTGATCTACGCGAAAGAGGGCAAATTGTTCGCCGCCAAAGTGTGGCCCGATTTACGCTTGACCTCGACCGAACTTGCGGATTTCAGCGCCATGACCTTTGAACCCATCCCGCCGCCCAATTGGGCTAACGAATGGCCCGAAAACGAAAATAGTTAGAATTTAGTAAAACATTCGTTTGCTTTTTCTCGGCTCTTTTGTATGATGGGAGCATGAGAGAAACGGAGATCCTCACCAACACAAGCGGAAGCGGCGACGGGCACGAAATCATGCTTCGCGTCGGGCTGACGCTGGCGGGACGGCTGATCGAACAGCTGCCCGCAATCTTGATGGCGCTCGCGGCCCTCGTTGCCGCATGGCGGGCGCACCGGGCCGCATCGGGTGCGAAAGACGCCGCCGAGCAGGCGCAGGACACGGCAAAAGAAGCGGCGCGGCAACAGGTGAATTTCGCCTTACGGGCACAGGCTGAAGCCCAAGCCGAAGCGCGGCAAACGCAAACGATTTCGCCCGCTTCTAAAACCGAATAACGAAAACAGAGGAGAGAAAGGAGATCACGCACATGGCGGAAACGGAAGCGCACAATGACGCGGACGCCGCAAGCCTAATTGTCGTCGGGCCGACCGAATGGCGGTTCACGACGCGGGCGGCGGAAACGAAGAGCGCGCGTCAAACGACAGCGGCCCAACCAAGCGGGGAATTGGTAACCCATCGGGTCGCGCGGCTGTTCGTTGCGGGAACGTATGCGGATAAAAACTTGACCGTCACCGAAGCGGATTTGGACGGCCTTATCGCCCGGTTCCACGCGGACGGGGCGCGAAAGCCGGTGCAAATCGAGCATATCGTGTCAGCCCTCGACCCGCTCGGCGAGGTCGTCGGCTTGCATCGGAGCGGGGGCGAGTTGTACGGACTGCTCGCGTTCTCGTCGGGGGTGGAAGCGCATTTGCAGAAGCGGGGCGTGGAAAATGTGTCGGTCGCGCTCATCCGCGAAACCGGCGACGGCGATACCGAGGGCGGCTTTTCCTTGAAAGAGGTCAGCCTCGTTTTGAAGGGGCGTATCCCATCGGCGACGCTACTCGAAGGCGCGCATAATCAGCTTAACGCCCACGCCGCGCCGGGCGCGGTATTGCATGAACCCGCTACGAAAGGAGGCGAAAACACAGCGACGGAACACGTGCTGGCCCGCTTTCGCGCCCAAGGCAAACTCACACCCGCGACCGAACCTTTGGCGGCGTTTCTGCTCTCGTCTACGTCGCGGCAGCGAAACGTGAGTAGCGAGAGCGGCGCAAGCGGCGCAAGCGGCGCGTTCGTTTTCAACGAAGGCGCGAGCGACGCCGAATCAGTAGCCGACGTGTTCGCGCGGTTTCTGGACGCAACGCCTTCGGTTTGCCCGCGTACCCCGCTCGCTGGGGCGCATTCGGGGCAAATGCGCTACACACCCGGCACGATGGGCGCAAGTCGGGCGGCGTCCGAGATGGCGTCTAAATGGGGCGTTTCGCCGGAGGCGTTGTCGGCGCGGATTAAATAGCCCTTTACCAAAGCCCCCTCCCGGCTCGGCGAGCCGGGAGGGGGCCAACGCAATGTATTATTCGGAGAGAAAAAGGAGATTTTGCCCAATGGCACAATTAACGACGAACTACGAGGCCAACGAAAAAGCGGGAACGCTCGTGGCCTACAACCTCAAAGCGGGCGCTCGCATTTGGCGCGGCGCATTGGTGGCGACCGACGACGCGACGGGATTGCTCGTTCCCGCAAGTGATACCGCAAGCCGCACGTTTTGCGGCGTCGCGTTTGAACCCGGCGACAACGACGAAGGAATCGACGGGGCCGTGGGCGTGCGCGTGCAAAAAGAAGGCACGTTCGCCTACTCGTTTAGCGGCAGCCGAACGCAAGCTGTGGTCGGCAAAAAAGCCTACGCCGTGGACGACAACACAGTCGCCCTTGCCGCAACAACCACCAACGACTTATACGTCGGCGATATTGTCGGCTTGGTCGGAAGCAATCAAGTCCGCGTCCGCATCAACCGGGCCGTGGCCTAATCTTTAACTTCGTTTTTAACCACCAAGACGCCAAGAACACAAAGGTCAGAAAATATTAATAAGAAACAAAGGGGCAAAGCAAAACCCCTCGCTTACTCTCTTTCTAACTGTTTCTTTTCGATTTCTTCTCTTATCTTGGCGCTCTTGGCGTCTTGGTGGTTTGACTGTTTGACTTTCCAAAAATCTCAAGGAGAAAACAATCAATGGCAACCGTGACACGGGAAATGGTGCGCTTGTTTACCGCCGGTGCGAAAACGATTTACGACGAGGCGTTCGCGCAAGCCTCGGGCGTATGGGAAATTTTGGCGACCAAAGTGGAATCGTCGCAGCGCACGGAAGACTACACGTGGCTGTCCGAACTCCCGCAAATGCGCGAATTCGTGGACGAGCGGGCGATCAAAAGCCTCGCCGCCTATGGGTATTCCATCCGTAACCGCAAATTTGAGGCGACGATTGGCGTCGAGCGCGAAGTCTTGGAAGACGAACAGTACGGGCAGGTGAAAATGCGCGTTCGCAGTATGGCCGAAGCCGCGTCCGCGCACTTTGACCAGTTGCTGTTCGCCCTCATCGCGTCGGGCGAATCCGCGCTGTGCTACGACGGCAAGCCGTTTTACACGACCGAACACACCGTCGCCGGAAGCAACGTCAGCAATCTGACCGACGCGCCGCTCACCGCCGCCAATTTGGAAGCCGCCCTAACGCAAATGGCGCGGGTTCCCTTGGAAAACGGCGAGCCGATGCTCGTGCGGCCCACGCACCTTTTGGTTCCGCCCGAACTCCGTTTCACCGCCAAGCGGATTTTGAGCAGCGCGTTTTATCCCGATGCCGCCGGGGCGAATAAACCCGGCGCGCAGTCGGCGAACGTATTGGAAAACGAATTGCAGATCATTACGTCGGCGCGGATTACGTCGCCGACCGAGTGGCACATTTTTGACATAGGTCGGGGCGTCAAACCGTTCATCGTGCAGCAGCGCGTCGCGCCGGAGTTTACCGCTCTGGACGGAGCCGACGGATGCGAATCCGAAACGTCGTTTTTGCGCGACGTGTACCTTTATGGCGTTCGCAGTCGGGGCAACGCGGGCTTCGGGCTGTGGCAGATGGCGTACAAATCCACCGGATTAGGAGAATAATCACTATGCCAGACGGTCAAAATAGCGGGGGCGGCGGAAGCAGCACGCCGCCCGATAACGACAATGGACACCCGGTTGCCGTGGTCACGATTGAGGACGTGCGCGTCGGCTCGGGCGGCGACAAACAGGAAACCCCGCCCGACGGACAACAGGGCCAACCGGTTCCGCCTACCCCGCCCCCGGCAACTCAGGGCGGCGGCGGTAACGCGGGCATAATTCCGCCCGTCATTCCGCCTGTGGTAATCGAAGCGCGTTTATAAGCCGCACCAATTCGTTTCAACAGCCCCGCGCTTTTACTAAGCGCGGGGTCTTTTTTCAATTTTTAATATAAGGAGATTTTCCATGCCCGCCGTTTTATCTATCACGCCAAACGACGTGATTGCCTGCGCCCGTCTAAACGCCGCAAACCCCGCCGACCTGTCCGACGCGCAAGCCGTTCTGAGCGCCGAACAGGAAAGTTTGGAAACCATTCTGCGCCCCGACGCTTTGCAGGACGCCCGCTTAACCCCGCTCCTTAAACGGCAAATAGTCAAACTCTTAGCCGCCGAACTTATCGCAGTACGCGCCCGCGAAAACAACGGCTTGGACGCGCCGGGCGGCACGTTTCAGGGCGCGGGCATTTTAGTGTCTGGTACACCCGACCAAGCCGCCCTGCTCCGCGCCGAAGCCCGCCACTATTTGGCCCCGTATCTGCGCCGTCCCCGCACCGTCGCCGTGCCCTAACAACAAAAAGGCCGCATCAACGCGCGGCCTTTTTGGCTTTTGTAAGCGGTACAATGAACATAAATGCCTGCTTTTGACCGTTATCATCAAGCCCCGCGCATTGGAGAAAGATGGATGGACTATCACCAACGACCCACTTACTTTATCAATGGGTAACCGTACTTTAGCGATTGATTTGGGCGCGGAAAAGTTGGTGGCTGCGGAAAAAGAGCAAGTAAAAATCGCCGTCGAAGTTAAAACGTTCGGCAGTCCGTCGCCGATTGCGGATTTGCAGCAGGCGTTAGGTCAGTTTGTTATGTACCAATCCGCTTTGAAACGGAGTGAACCGGAGCGCGTTCTATATCTCGCCGTGCCGGACGCGGCACTTAATGGAATATTCGCCGAGGAAATCGGCGTTGCGATAACGCAAGATTATTTAGTGCGTCTTTTGGGCTATTCCATAGCAAAGGAAGAAATCGTTCGATGGATACCATAACGCTAACCTATCCCGCCGCGACCGCGCATATTTCCTATGACCTCAAACGTGGCATCGAGGAAGCGTTCGCCTCATGGGAGCGCTATTTAGAGCGAAGCCATACGCTCAAAGTCGTGCCTATGCTTGATGACCGCAACAATCAATACGTTTTGCATCTTGTTGAAGACAAAAATGGGGCGTACAAAAGCAACACGTTAGCGCATCTGGAAATCAAAAACGGCAAAATCTGGATACTAACTGACAACACGGAAGAAGGCATCGCAACGGATTTATTGGCGGCAGGCATTCCTAAAACGCAGATTGTGCTTGCCTTTTATCCGCCGGAAACACGGGAATTGGGCGAGTTCGCTGTTTCATAGAAAAGACCGCGCTTTTGGCGCGGCCTTTTTCGTTAAACCGATAAATTGTTTTAGATGCCGTCGGGCGGGGTGAACGTGGTTTTGAGGGTTTGCGTTTGCCCAGTTTCCGACGCTTTGTATCCGGCCTCGATAATCTCGATAACGTGCCGGGCGTGTTCGGGCGTCGCCGATGTCGGCGTGCCGTGGTTGATTAAATCGACCAGCTGCATCGTGTCCTCATAGACATGCGCTTCGCTCATGTCGCGGTGCTTGCCCGTGACGTGCGGCAGGAGTTTAATAGGATCCAAGCCGTCGGCTTTGCCCGGATACTCAAGCGGCTGCCCGTTGAGGTTCAGGTTCTCGACGCGCCCCTTCGTGCCGAAAAACGACGGCTGCCCAAACGCGAACGGGCTTCCCGCAAACGTACCATACACGAACGCGAACAAGGCATTGCCGAAGTCCAGTACCAAAAGCGTGTTGTCGTCGGCGTCCGATGGGAACATTTGCCCGTTCCATTCGCGCTCTTTGACGCCCACGCCGCTCATCGCCGTCACGCGCTTGGCCGGGCCAAGCACACCCGTCAGCGTGTGCAAGCCGTACACGGTCATATCGTACATCGGGCCGCCGCCGGGCTTGCGCCAGTACCACGCGGGGTTAATGTTCGATAAAACGTCGGTTCCCGTGCGAACGGATTCTTTTTCGTGGTATTCGCCGAACGCGGCCCCGACAGCCGCCCACGCGATTTGTCCCAAATCGCCGTTTTGCACCATTTTACGGATCCGCAAATTCGACGGGCGCAGCATTTGGCCGGGGGACGCGACCATGTGCAAACCGCGCGTTTTGGCCTCGTCGATAAGGTGCGTCGCTTCTTCGCTCGTCACCGTCATCGTTTTGTTGAAGTGGATGTGCTTGCCCGCCTGCAACGCTTTGAGACCCTGCTCGTAGTGCAGCCCAATCGGCGAGCACAAAACAATCGCGGTTACGTTTTCGTCGGCAAGCAAGTCTTCATACGCGACATACGCCTTTTTGACGCCGTATTTTTGCGCCGCCGCTTCCGCCCGTCCTTCGACCGGATCGCACACGGCGGCAAGAACCACATCGTCTTGCACATCCGGCAAGCACAAATGCTCCAGCGCCCCGCGAATCCCGATACTGCCCGCCCCGACAACGCCCATTCCCACCGGCTTGGTCGCCATACCTTTGCCCCTTTGCGTTTGGCCCCGCCTATGGCAATAGGCCAATTTTCCCCAATTATAAACGACATCGCGTTGCGTTGAAAACCCCAATTTTCCCAAGCCGCCGTTGCGGGTAGACTAAAACCATACCGACCGTATTTTTCAAAGGAATTTTTATGGCTTTTTCGTACCCGACCGCGCCCCAATCGCCCGACCAAGTGGACGTCTACCACGGTGTTTCCGTTTCCGATTTGTACCGACCGCTCGAAGACGCCAATGCGCCGGCGACCCAAGCGTGGGTAGAAGCCGAAAACGCGATTACGTCCGCGTATTTGGCGTCCGTGCCCGCCCGGGACGCGATCAAATCGCGCCTAACGCAGTTGTGGGATTACGAAAAATTCGGGATGCCGAGTAAAAAAGGCAGCCGCTATTTCTACTCCAAAAACAACGGCCTGCAAAACCAATTCGTTTTGTATGTTGCGGACAACCTGCACGACGACGGGCGCGTTTTGCTCGACCCGAACGGATTGTCGCCGGACGGCACGATTGCCCTATCCGGCATGGCGATTTCTGACGACGGCAATTTGCTCGCCTACGGCATTTCGCACTCCGGGTCGGACTGGCAGGAATGGCGCGTCCGCGACATCACGACCGGCGACGATTTGCCGGACTTGGTACAGTGGGCCAAAAACACGGGCGCGTCGTGGACGAAAGACAACAAGGGCTTTTTCTACAGCCGCTACGACGCTCCCGAAGAAGGCGCGGCGTTGCAGGCCGTCAACTATTATAAAAAGCTGTATTACCATCGCGTCGGCCAGTCGCAGGAGCAGGACACATTGGTCTATGACCGACCCGACCACAAAGAATGGGGCTTTTCCGGCGGCGTGACCGACGACGGACGGTATCTGACGATTACCGTGTACGAGGGAACCGAGCGCAAAAACCGCATTTTTCTCAAAGATTTAATGTCGCCCAACGGGGAAACAAACGGTGCGGGCGCGGTTCTGAACAACGACGTGATTGAGTTTTTGCCCACCCCCGACGCCGAGTATTCCGTGTTGGACAATGACGGCTCGCTATTCTACATCGGAACCGACAAAGACGCGCCGTTTGGGCGCGTCGTCGCCATCGACGCAAGCGCAGCCAATCCGTCCGACCCGGCGAATTGGCGCGAAGTTTTGCCCGAAAGCGGCGACACTTTGCAAAGCGCAAGCCTTTTCGGCGACAAGTGGTACGTCGGTTATCTAAAAGACGCCCGCTCGCAAATCAAAATTTTCGGTTTGGACGGAACCTTTGAGCGCGAACTGGAACTTCCCGGCGTCGGTTCCGCCGGTGGCTTCGGCGGAAAGCGCGATGCGACCGAAACCTTTTACTCGTTCGCGTCCTACACGGCCCCGCCCACGATTTACCGCTATGATTTGCAAACCGGAACGAGCGAAGTCTACAAAAAAGCGGGTGTTGCTTTTGATCCCGACCAATACGAAACGACCCAAGTCTTTTTTGAAAGCCGCGACGGAACCCGGGTTCCCATGTTCATTACGTACAAAAAAGGAATCGAAAAGAATGGGCAAAATCCGACCTATTTGTACGCCTACGGCGGCTTCACCATTTCGCTGACGCCCAATTTTTCCGTGAGCGCGCTGACGTGGATGGAAATGGGCGGCGTGTACGCGGTCGCCAATCTGCGCGGCGGCGGCGAGTACGGCAAAGCATGGCACGACAACGGCAAACTGACGAAAAAACAAAACGTATTCGACGATTTCATCGCCGCCGCCGAGTATCTGATCCACGAAAACTACACGTCGAAAGAAAAACTTGCGATTGCAGGCGGCTCGAACGGCGGCCTGCTGGTCGGTGCGTGTTTGACGCAGCGGCCCGACCTGTACGGCGCGGCCCTTCCCGCTGTCGGCGTCATGGATATGTTACGCTTCAACAAGTTCACGATTGGCTGGATGTGGGCGTCGGACTACGGAAACCCCGACGAAAACGAGGCCGATTTCAAGGCAAACTACGCCTATTCGCCGTACCACAATCTCAAATCCGGCACGACCTATCCGCCCACTCTCGTCACAACAAGCGACCACGACGACCGCGTGGTTCCCGCCCACTCGTACAAATTCGCCGCCGCCTTACAATCCGCGCAAGCCCCGGACGGCCCGCCCGTCTTAATCCGCATCGAAACGCGCGCCGGACACGGCGCGGGCAAACCGACCGCGAAAATCATCGAAGAAGCCTCCGACATCTACGCCTTTTTGGTGAAAAGCCTCAACGTCGAACTGCCGGAAGGATTCGGGAAGTAAAACACGCGCACAAGCGACCGATGGGATTGCGACCGGCGGGTAAATCCGCGGTCTATGAAGAAGCAAAGCCGACCTGCTCTATCACGCTTGCGTGATGCGTCGGCTCTAATACGAAAGCCTCCCAGTAAACCGCAAGGCTTTCGCGTTTCGGCATTTAGCCCGCGCAGGCGGGCTTTGCCTCTGCTATAGAACGCGGATTTACCCGCCGTTCCAAAACCGTCACTTTCGCCTTAGTGCATATCGGCTGCCACAGACGACGAACCTGTCGCTTCGGGGCGGCGCGAACGCAACACGAAAACGAGCGGCGACACGCAGGCAATCGACATGCCAATCAGCAAAAACGCGCTGTTATAGCTCATGGTCGTCGCTTGCCGCTGCACGATTCCGGCGAGCATTCCGAGGGCGGCTTGTTTTGCGGTCACGGCATCGTAGCCGCGCGCCATCAGTCCGGCGGCGAGCGTTTGCAGGCGCTCTTCGGCGTAGGGGTTTCCGACCGAAACGTGTGAGGCGAGGGCGTTGTAGCTCACGGCGGTGGAGCGCGTGATATAGGTGGACAGTGCGGCGATTCCGAACGAACCACCTAACTGCCGCATCAGGTTCAGCATACTCGCGCCCTGCGCGATTTCGACGCCTTTCAAACTCGAAAACGCGGCAAGGTTAATCGGTGTGAACAGCATTCCCAAGCCCGCGCCGCGCAAAATAAGCGCGATCCGCGTGTCCGGCTGACCACTCTGTGTGGTCATGTGCCCCAAATCCCACATCGCCCACATGAACAAACCCATGCCGATAATGATCAGCCAGCGCGGCGTGACAATCGGTTTGGGGCGGTTCAGAAGTTGCCCGCATAAAATCGCCGTGCAGCCTGTGGCGATGCCGCCCGGCATAAGGGCGAGGCCCGTGACGGTCGGCGTGAAGCCCAAAATGTTCTGCGCGAACAAGGGGAAAATGAACGTTCCGCCGTACAAGCCGAAGCCCAGCGCGAGAAACAGCACAAGGGCCGCCGATAAGTCGCGGTTTTTGAGCACGCGGAAATTGACGACCGGCGCGGTATTGCCGGGCCACAACTCCCACGCCAACATCGCAGATAATGCAACACCGGCGACGACGCTTAAAAGCGCAATCGTGGAATCTTGAAACCAGTCCTTTTGGTTGCCTTCTTCCAGCACGTATTGCAGCGCGCCCAAGCCGACGGCAAGCAAGCCGATACCGATAAAATCCACCTTAATCGAGGCGACTTTGTGCTTGGAATCCGTCAAAAAGGCGGCGACAATGCCCGCCGAAATGATACCTATGGGTACGTTGACATAAAAAATCCACGGCCACGAATAGTTGTCGGTTAGATATCCGCCGAGCATCGGCCCGACGGTCGGCGCGACAATCACGCCCAAAACATAAATAGATTGAACCGTGCCTTGCTGCTCTTTGGGGAAAATTTCGCGGAGCGTTGCCTGCGCGGTCGAAAGCAGGGCCGCGCCGCCCGCGCCCTGCAAAATGCGCCACAAAACGAGTTCGCCCAAACTGCGGGACGTTCCGCAAAGCAGCGATGTAACCACGAATAAAATAATCGAGCCGGTCAAATACCGCTTGCGCCCAAACCGCGACGACAGCCACGCCGTCATCGGAAGCACGATGACGTTGCTTAAAATATAGCCGGTCGAAACCCACGCGATTTCTTCGCGGGTTGCGCCGAGTTCGCCCGCCATCGACGGCATAGCGACATTGACAATCGTGGTATCCAGCACTTCCAGAATCGCTGCCGTAATGAGGCCGATGAGAATAATCCAGCGGTACGGGTTCAGCGGTTCCTCGCCCGCATTTGCGGAACTGGCTTGGGATTCGGTCGCGGCGGGAGCGGGCGAGGCGGGAACCGCGCTCGTTTCGGCGTTCGCCATTTCATCGCCTGACGGTGTGCGTGCGTCGTCTTCGGAGGGCGGCGGGGGGATTTTTCGTTCTTTTACGGTTGGCATGGTTGAAAACTTTTAGGCCCCCCTGCCCCCCAATAATGGGGGTTCTGAGTGGCCTGCTAAAAATTATAAAGATAGGCGGATAAACGTAAATGCTTTTTCAGCCCCCCTTATTGGGGGGCAGGGGGGCCTCTTTCAAGCCGTTCATAAGCAAAGCGATTAAGCCACGGGCGCGAGTTTCCACCTGTGCGCGTTCGCCTAATTGGGCTGAACTCAAACTGTAGGGAAGCAATGCTCTCGTTCCCAGCAGCAAAAGGCGGGCCGTTGCGGTCGGGTCAGCAAGCGCGGCGATTTCGCCGTTTTGGGCGGCCCCAGCGAGAAATGGTGTGAGCGCAAGGGCTTCGGCCTCGTGGTGCTTGTCGCGCTCCTGCAAAACACGGGGGCGCAGAGCCGCCAAAAACTCGTCGATGCTGGCATTGAACGGCTGCGCGCTGTCCAATCGGATCAAAATGCGAGCGAGCAAAAACGCGGCGATTTGTGCGGTCGCGTTTGGCGCGGCGTTTTGCGCTTCGGCCTGCACCAACACCAACTGCCGCGCGTTGCTACGTGCCATCCACGCGCCGATCAAATCGTCTTTGGTAGCGAAATACAAGTACGCGGTCGCGCGGCTGACGCGCGCCATACGGGCGATGTCTTCCACCGACGTTTTGCGATAGCCGTTTTGTTCCAAAAGCGCGCCGGTAGCGTCGAGCAGGGCGGTTCGCACGGAATCGCGCGGGGCGAGCGGGCGCGGCGCGGCCTGCATAACGCCGTCCGCTTGCGTAGAAGATAAAGACGTTGTTTTTTTAACAGGCGGGGGCGAGGTAAGCAATGATGGGCCTTCGGGATTTTGCGCAAAATCAAACAAAAAAATAGACAAAAAATTAAATTTGTCTAATTATAATACCCGATGTTTTTGCAGCCGTTCCCAAATTTGTTTGAAACGCAAGGTATAAAAACGTTATGTCGCCTCCATTTCGTTTGACGGCCCGCCCGCTGAATGCTGCGGAAGCCGAAGTCCTGCACTGCGAACTCAAAACGACGGCGAATATTTTGGGCTATTTGCCCGGCGAACTCACGCGGTTTTCGGAGTGCTTTGTGGCGACCGAAACGGAAACCGGTAGTTTTGCCGGGGCGTGCTTGTGCAAGGATTTGCTGGGGAACTGGACGGACATTGCCGTTTTGTATGTGCTGCCCGCGTTTCGGGAGCGCGGCGTAAGCCGTTTGCTGTTCGAGGCCGCATTTGACGACGCCCACGTTCGGCGCGGTCGGCATATCTACGTTTTGTCGCGCAGCCCGCAGATAGTGCATTTGATGCAGGCCAAGAATATGGCGATTGCCAAATCCGCGTGGCACGCGCCGCTCGCCGTCCACTTTCACACGCAAATCCACCTAAGCCATTGGTATCGGTGGAAAGAAGCGATTCGCAAAGCCCCGCTCCGTCAAAAAGACCGCTTTTCGTTTGTCGCGGGAACCCTGCGTTTCCGTAAAATTACCGTTTAATTTTCGCTCTGCGCCGGTATACCCTTTCTATGTCTTGACAACGGTTTTTGCGCCGGATACACTTTGACTAAGCGTTTGGTTCAACGACGAAACCGATTGACTAAACGTTTGGTACGCGGATGCGATGAAGCGAAGCAATGTCCACTCTTAAAGCCCCTACTCTATCCGATGTGGCCCGCGAAGCGGGTGTTAGCCCCTACACCGTGTCGGGCGTCCTTAATGGCGCGCGCACCAATACGCGCGTGTCACCTGCCACCCGCGACCGGATTTTAGCCAGCGCCAAGCGCCTGCGCTACCAACCCAACGCCCAAGCCCGCAACCTCGCGCGGCGCTGCACGCAAACGCTGGGCGTCCTTTTCGATTATGTGCGCACGTCTGAAGTGCTAACGACGGATTATTCGTCGGCGATTCTGCAAGGCATTGTCAGCGAAGCCGCCGCCTGCCAGTACGACATTCTCCTTTACACCGACACGAGCGCGCCGGGCGATCCGCAGTCGATGGCGTCGCTCGCCCGATTTCGGGATCAGCGCACTGACGGAATTATTGTGGTCGCGCCGCTTGAAGGCGATGCCGTGATGGCGGATTTGGCGGCAAGCGGTTTGCCGCTCGTTGCGATTAGCGCGGCCCCTTTCCAAACGATGGGGAACCATATTGCGTTCGTCGATGTTGATAACGGTGAAGGCATTGACCTTGCGGTCAGCCATCTTGCAAGTCTCGGTCACGAGCGAATCGCCCATTTAACCGGCAACGCCAATATGTATAGTGTGGGCGTGCGCCGCGATGCGTTCTTTGCGGCAACGAACCGGCACGGTTTGATAACCGACAACGCGCTGATTTGCGAATGCGCGTATGACGGCAGTTTGGTTGACGAGGCGATGGACGCACTTTTTGCGCTCCCACAACCGCCCACCGCTATTGTCGCCGGAAACGACAGTATCGCGCTTTCCGTATTGGAAGTGGCGCGTAAAAAGAACCTTAGTGTTCCCGACCAATTATCCGTAATCGGTTTTGACGATGTCGCGCTCGCCGCGCACGTTTCGCCGAAACTGACCACACTGCGTCAGCCGCTCGCCGAAATCGGCGGCGCGGCGGTGCGGCTTCTTATTGAGCGGATTTCTTGTCAATCCGCAAGCGAACCCGAAGGTGCGGCAGGGGCATCGCCCACGGCCCGCCTTTTGTATCCCGAACTTATCGTCCGGGATTCCACGACTGCCGCGCCGCAAGGCACGGTCTGTATTTCACCATTTGACCCCTGTGAAACGGTCATGTCCGGGCGAGGAACGCCCACCCCGAAAGGAACCCAGAGTTGATGAAACCCTTATCGCCGCGTCCGCGCACCGTCCGTGGCGCATTCACCCTTATCGAACTGCTCGTCGTTATCGCCATCATTGCGATTTTGGCGGCAATTTTGTTCCCGGTCTTCGCGCAAGCCCGCGAAAAAGCGCGGCAAACCACGTGTCTCTCGAACGAAAAACAAATTGGCACAGGCATCATGATGTATGTGCAGGACTTCGACGGCGTGTACCCGCAGGCGACCGACCGAAACTACGTCCAGTGGTACAACATGGTTCAGCCGTATATAAAAAATGGCGAAACTTATCAAAGCCTGTCGTATGGACGCGGCGGCGTTTTTAGTTGCCCGTCCTTCCCGTCCGACGATTACGGTCAGGGGCAAAACTACGGTGCGCACGACGACTTGTTCGTCAACAACTTTCCTGATGCTCCTGCCGCGCGGCCTGCGGTTTCGGAAACCGTGGTAACCAGTCCCGCCGACACGATTCTGGTGCTGGAAAAAGGACGAAACGGTTCGTACTATGGCTACGAGCAGTTCCTCGCGCTGCAAAACTGGTGGGCCGACTCTGTTTTGACGGGCGGCGTATACGACCCCGCCAAAGATAACAGCCGTATTTCAACCCTTCCCGGCTACGACCGCGATTTGCAGCGAACGGCGAGCGATGACACCCGATGGGAAGGGCCGCGCACTATTCGGTATCGCCATAGCGGTGTTGCGAACTGTTTGTTTGCTGACGGGCACGCCAAAGGCATGACCAAAGGCAGCATCAAGTGGTACAAAAATATCTATGTTCAAGGGGCGCACCAAGACACCATCGCGGCGCGTTACAGCTGGGCAGGAACGGAACCGCGATAATGACGGGCAGAATGTTTCGCGCATTTGCCGGGTTTATCGCGGCGGCATCGTTAATCGCTTGTGTCTGTGGCTGCAATAAAAGCGCCGATACCACGGCGACTACGCCGGGCGGCACATCCGCCAGCAGTGCGCCGCCTGCGGTAGCTCCTGCGGTTCAGTCGCAGATCAACGCGCAGCAACAAGCGGAATCTGCGGCTCGGGCCGCCCATGCTCCGCCCGGGCCTAAGTAGACTGGTATCGTTTTCGCGGAAGCGAAGGCAAGGCCCGAACGCGATTTTGCGTTCGGGCCTTTTTATTGGAAAAATTATTAAACGTATGAAAATTTGGAAACTGGGTTTGTGTTCCGCGCTGCTTGCGGGCCTTTTGCTTGCGCCGCAAACCACGCCGCGCGCACATGCCGCCGATGCGCTGCCGCTGCTTCATGTCAGCGGCACGAACATTGTCGATTCGGGCGGCAAAAACGTAGTTTTGGGAGGCGTCAATTTGGGCGGCTGGTTCGTGGAAGAAATGTGGATGATGCCCTACGAAACCAAGCCCCCGGAAGGCTCGCCCTTCGCCCCGGTCGCCGATCATGTCACGCTGTGGCAAACCGTGGAAAAACGCTTCGGCACAAACGAAATGCGCCGCGTTCGGGCCGCTTTGCGCGAGGCATGGGTCAATCAAGGCGATTTCGACCGCATCAAAGCGGCGGGGATGAACTGCGTCCGTATCCCGTTCACGTTCGATTTGCTCAATGAACCGGACGGTATGGCGACATTGGATAAAGCCGTCGCTATGGCGAAGCAAAGCGGCTTGTACGTCATTCTGGATTTGCACGGCGCGCCCGGTCGGCAAAGTTCGTATGACCACACGGGCCGCGCCGATGTCAACGAACTGTTCAAGAAACCGGAAAATATCGTCGCGTCGGAAGCGGTCTGGTCGCGGGTCGCCGCCCATTACAAAGACCGGCCCGAAGTCGCGGGCTACGATTTGCTGAACGAACCCGTGGGCGCGCCCGATGCCGTTTCCATGTTCGTCGTGCAGGATCGCTTGGTGCGGGCCATCCGTAAGGAAGACCCCAAGCACATTATTTTCGTGGAAGAGGGCTACAAAGGCCGAACCACCTTCCCGCAGTTGAACGCGGTCGGTTGGGAAAACGTCGTTTTGTCGTGGCATCACTACAATTTCGGGGCGAAAACCGAGGCCGAGCAAGCAAACGGTATGGCAGGCGTAGACAGTGAAGCGCAGCGCGTGATTGCCCAGTACAAGGCCCCGGTGTTCATGGGCGAGTTTCAGTTGGAGCCGAACGGCACGCCAAAGGCGTTGCAAAAAGGGCTGCAGGCATGGCAGGAAGGCGGCTACTCGTGGACGATTTGGACGTACAAAGTGGCGATGCGAAACGGCGGCGGGGGAATGTGGGGCTGGTATCACACGAGCAAAGCCATCGAGCCGCTTGATCCGTTCAAGGATTCCGCAAGCGAGTTAATCCGCAAGTCCGCCCAGTTCCGCACATCGGCAATGGACGAAAACAAAGACATGACGCGCGTTTTCTTGGCGACCGCGAAAGTTGCGCCCTTGCCGCCGAACCAAGAAATCGCGCAAACCGCGCAAACGAGCGCCACGGTTTTGTGGAAATACACGACCACGACGCCGACCGGAAACTGGTTCGCGCCAAACTTCGACGCATCCTCATGGAAAGAAGGCCCCGCCGGTTTCGGTAACAAGCCCGACGACATTCCCGCAAACCTTGCCCGCACAAAGTGGGACACGTCCGAGTTGTATCTGCGCCGCGAGTTCACGCTTCCCGAAGGGGCGCGCCGCTTTTCGCTCGTTGTCAGCCACGACGACGACGCCGAAATCTACCTCAACGGCGTCCTTGCCGCGACGCTGCCGCAATACGGCCACACCTACACACAGGTTCCGATTTTGCCCGAAGCCCTCGCCACCCTCAAGCCCGGCAAAAACTTGATTGCCGTGCATTGCCATCAAGGCGGCGGCGGGCAATACATCGATGTCGGCTTGGTCGGTATCGTAGCCAAATAGTGTTTTGCGCCGGGCCGGGAACCCTTCCCGGCCCGGCGTACTATCATTTATATGGCTTTCACACTTTCCGCAAGCGAAGCAATCGACGCCCTTTCATTTTCCAAAGGCTGGGAAGACTTGCCCCTGTCCGACGTTTTGCAGCGAACATGGGACAAATGGGGCGACCGGGCTGGAATCGGCACGAGTTTCCAGGGCGCGGGCTTGGTCATTATCCACCACGCCGTCACGCAAAATCTGCCGTTCCCGATTTTTACGCTCGATACGGGCCTTTTGTTTGAAGAAACACTCGAATTACAGGCTCGGCTGGAAACGTTCTTCGGTCGCAAAATCGAAAGCCTCAAACCCGATTTGACGGTCAGCGAGCAAGCCCGCGAGTTCGGTGACAAATTGTGGGAGCGCGACCCCGACCAGTGCTGCACGTTGCGAAAAGTCGTGCCGCTGCAAAAAAAACTCAATCAGCTCGACGTCTGGATAACCGGCGTGCGCCGCGACCAGTCCGACGTGCGCCAAGCCGCCGGAATTATCGAACTCTACCCGTTTGACGCTTCGTGCGACCAGTATCTTTTTAAGTTGAATCCGCTGGCGAACTGGTCACGCGAGCGCGTGCAGGCGTACCTCAAAGAATACCAAATACCGACCAATCCACTGCTCAATCGCGGCTACCGTTCCATCGGCTGCACGACCTGCACGCGGCCCGTGGGCGAGGGCGACAGCGAGCGGGCCGGACGCTGGACGGGCTTCGACAAAACCGAGTGCGGCATCCATACCTTTTTGGGCCGCGCTTTGCCCGTCGTCAAATAAACCCGCCCGGCGTCGTCAAACGTTTGACAATCCCTGTCAATCTGGTATCATAGAAAAACTTAAGCTCAAATGTTGACTAAATCGGTATACTTTTATAACTTTAATCGCCGCGCCGTTTTGGCAGCCGGGCTTGTCGGAGCGTGCGCGCTTTTGGCGGGCTGCACACCGCAAGGCAACGGCGGCAATAGCGCGTCCGGCGCAAAGGGCGGGCCGGTGACGGTGCATTTGGCGTATTTTCCCAATGTCACGCACGCTACTGCGCTGGTCGGGTCGGGACGCGGAACGTTCGCCAAAGCGTTGCAAGCCAAAAACGCCACCATCGACGAAAAAACATTCACGGCGGGGCCGTCCGAAATGGAAGCCCTGTTTGCCGGGGCCGTCGATATTGGCTTTACCGGGCCGGGGCCAGCCATCAATGCGTATTTGAAGTCGGGCGGGCAGGCGCTGCGCATCATCGGCGGGGCGTCGTCGGGTGGCGCGGGACTTATCGCCCGCAGCGACGCCAACATAACGGATTTGGCGGGCCTGCGCGGCAAGCGCGTCGCCGTGCCGCAAACCGGCGGCACGCAGGACATATCCCTGCGCCACTTCTTAGCGGACGCCAGCCTCACGCCCAAAAACAAGGGCGGCGATGTCGATGTCGTGCAGTACGCGCCCGCCAATATCGCGCAACTATTCGACCGCAGAGAATTAGACGCCGCGTATGTGCCGGAACCGTGGCTGTCCGTGTTGCAGGAACAAAACAAGGCGAAACTCATTTTCGACGAGCGCGACAAATGGCCGGGCAAAAAGTTCGCCACGACCGTCATTGTCGCCCGCAAAGAGTTTTTGGACGCGCACCCCGATTTGGTGAAAGCGTTTTTGGACGCCCATTTGGAAAACGTGGAATGGGCGAACGCGCATCAAGCCGAGGCCCGCGCCGTGGTCGGCAAGCGCATCAAGGAAGTGACGACGCGCACCCTGCCCGATTCCGTTATTGCGTCCGCTTTGTCGCGCACTGAACTGACGAGCGACCCGATTCCGCAAAGCGTGCTGACGTTCGCCGACTGGGGCAAGCAGTTGGGCTACGTCAAAGACGGCGCGCCGATGAACGCGATTTTTGCCCTCGATCCGCTCAATGAAAGCCGGAGTTCGCGCAAACTGCCGCCCGTATCGCTTGCCGCGCCCTCAGCCCCTTAGTTTTTGACTTAGTTGGTTACAGAAAGAACACCCGTTATGTTGTCTTTTTCCCGTCGCCGCGCCCATCAATGGGGCGCGGGGTTTACCTTAATAGAACTGCTCGTTGTTATTGCCATTATCGCTATTTTGGCCGCGATTTTGTTCCCGGTCTTCGCCCAAGCGCGTGAAAAAGCCCGCGCGGCTTCGTGCTTGAACAACGAAAAACAACTCGTTTTGGGGTTGCTGCAATATCTGCAAGATTCCGACGAGGCGTTTCCGCCCACCGTCACCGAGCGCGAAGGCGTCGCGTCCACGATTACCGGGCCGAAATCCGCCCTCGTTTACAGTGTCCGGGGCAGGCTCGCATCCTATGTGCCCGGTGGTGCGAGCGTAGGCCGCAACAATGTGTGGGCCGATCCCTCATCCGCCGATGAATGGCCGAACCAAAGCCCCGAAGGCTCCGGCCCACCCACGAGTACGGGCGCAACATCGGTTATCTACTGGCCCAACGACTACGGATTCAACATTAACGAGCACGCGATTGTCGCCAACAGCACCGGCGCGACCGGCGTGAACGCCGCCGCCGATACGTATTTTACGAACAACCCAACGTTTGGCTTTTCGCAACTCACCAGTCTTGCCGACATTAAAGCGCCCGCGCAGTTTTTGATTATCACGGACGCTTCCCGCGCCGACCATCAGGTCGCCCGGGGCAGTTTGACACCGCAGTATTTGGATCCCAAAAACCTGAACAATACCGTTTCCTATGACCCGGGCGCGTGGACGGCCAACCCGTCGCAAGCCGCCGCCGCGCCGCGCCATCAGGGCGGTTTCAACGCCGCGTATTCGGACGGTCACGTCAAGTTCCGGCAGCCCAACACGGTATGGCGCAGCAAAACCGACAACGACTTCCGCACCGACCCGACGCCGTAAGCGCAATAACGTGGTCGGCCTACGGGCCGACCACGTTCAGCGTGACGAAGAATAAAACTTCGCCTTTGAGGCCGTATTGACTTAAAACGACGCCGCCCACAAGGGCGGTTTCGCCATTTTTAAGGCGCGTGGTAGTCGTCAGGCGTTTTTCCAAGCGCACCAACCCCGCGCCTTTTCCGCCACTGGCGTTCGTCTTTCCGGTTGGAAGCGGGAGTGACACGTCCCAGCGCGTGTCCACTTGAAAGGTGGAATCGCCAAGCAAAAAGGGCGTGGCGTTTAACTGTAACTTGGCGCTCTGAGTGGGCGTGCCCATGATTTTTTCGTCGCCTGTTGTTTCCTGCCCGCTCAGGGTTTTTAGATTGGTGGACAAAAGCGCGGAGCGTGCCTTACCCCCTGCTTTCGCGCCGCCATCCGTCACCATAACGACTTCGGCTTTGAGTACGACGGTCTTCGGCGCGGTATCGAGCAAAGACACCATTTCGCGTACCTCCTGATTTTGCTGTTCGTAGCCGCGTACCAAGAGCGAGGAGGCATCCGTGCCCGGCAAAATAAGCAAACTGTTCGGAAACGCGGTTTGCAAACGGCTCATAACATCGGACGGGCGGACATTGAGCAGGACAATGCGCTCGGTTCGCACGGATCCCGTAGCGAAACCGCCGAAACCGCCGCCTCCCAAACCGCCACCAAAGCCACCGCCGCCCGTATAAACAGGAGCGACATTTTTAATGCGGTACACGCCCGACTCAATAGTATAGGTCAGCCGCCGTCCTTCGACGTTTCCCTGCTGCAAAAGAAGCCGCAAAGCATTGTCCAGCGGTTGGTCACGGATGGTCAGTGTGATAGGTTTATTGGGCAAATCGCCTACGTTTACATTGTATTGGGCGTTCGCGGCGGCAAAAAGCGACTTCAGCGCCTGAAGCAAAGAGGTTTCATTCAACGTCAAACTAACCCGCACGGGTGAGGCGGGGCGGGTTTGAGTGGGTGCGCTCGTTTGGGCGGCAGCCGTTTTGTCTTGCGCCCAAGCAGGGACGACGCACGGCAAAAGAACACATTGCGCCGCGGCAAAGCAAATCGTTTGGGCGCGAAGCGAAGGGAATTGGTTCATCAAAGGTTCCTCGATTTCTTTACAAAAGGCTAATTGGCCGCCGGTTCGGCGGCGCGGGAAACGATAACGGATTCGGCGCGACCGTTCATTGTAATAGCGACGCTCGTAACGGTCGGTGTGTTTTCAGCGGGCGTACCGTCCTGCTCGATGATCACGCGCTCCACAACCGGCTCCACGAGTTTGGTGGCTGCAAGCGCGGCCTGCGATTTTGCAGCGTTCGCAATGAAACCCGGTTCGGCAAATTTCTTTTTATGGTTTGTGCGGACAATCGTTTTCACAAATACGGGCGAAATCGTTGCGTTTTGACGAAGCGGCTTTGCGGAAACCGATTGTTTTGTCGCGCGAACCGTTGGCTCAGAATCGGCCACATTTGTATCGCGGCGCGTTTTCGTTTTTTTCGGATTTACAGCCTGTGTAATCACGCTTTCTGACGAAGCGGAGCGCGGCAAAGGAGCCGCCGTTTTACGCGGCGCGGGCGTTGTCGAAGGGCGCGGATTGACTTTCACAATCTGCGCGGGAACGGTTTGCGAAGCCGTAATGTTTGCGCCAAACCATGCCGCGCCGTACAACGCCGCCGCTGTCAATGCGCCCGCTCCCGCCAGTGCAGGAAGCGCCCAGCGCGTTTTTCGGTGTCGCATATTTTGCGCCGCCGACGGCAAAGAAGACGGTTCGGTAAACGGTTCCGCCGCGCAGCGGGCAAGCAGGGCGGCCTTTCGCGCTTCGTCGATCTGCGCCTCGATTTGTTGTTCGGCGGGATCGCCGCGCCGCAGCGCGTCGGATAATCGGTCGTTCTTCATAGTTTTTTTTGTGCGTCCTTTTTCTCTTCCATTAGGGGCTCGAGCAACTGCGCCAATCGCTTGCGGGCGCGGAATCCCAAAACGCGGGCCGAAACGATTGAACAGTTCAAAATTCGCGCGATTTCGCCGTAGGTGTAGCCGTCGTATTCGTGGAGCAAAACGCACAGCCTTTGGTCTTCGGGTAATGCTTGCAGGGCTTGGCGCACCGCGCACCGCAAATGGTTTTGCAAGGCGGCATCGAGCGGCGTGTTTTCGTCGTCCGGCTCGGCGCGCTCGGGGGCAAAATCGGACAAAACGGTGTGCCGAGAATAGGCGCTCGTGCGGTCGCTCAGGGCGAGGTTTTTCGCCGCGACATACAAATACACGCGAAACGATTGCTTCGGGTTAAACTGCGCGCGGTTTTGCCACACTTTCCAAAACGCTTCCTGCGCGATGTCTTCCGCCGTCGCCCGCTCGCCCAAGAACCGGGTCAGAAACGCGACAAGCCGCGCCTGATGCCGTTCAAACAAAACGCCAAAGGCGGTCAAATCGCCGCGCTCGGCTGCGCGTTCCATAAGCTGTTCGTCCGTGGGTTCCAATCGGTGGGTTCCAAAGCGCGGTCACTGCGCTTTCGCAGAGTGTACCAAACAGACCGCCAAAACGTTACACCGTGACAAAATAAAATTTTTGCGGCACGGGTGAACAAAATGCGTGAAGAACCCGTACAATAGGTGCATAAACCGGTTGATTTTTGGGGGAGTCGTTTAATGTGGAGCAAAGAGTCATTTTTTTCGTGCCGCGCCATCTGCGCTTCGGCTGTCGCTTTTTCCATGACGCTTGCTTTTTCTATGCCTTCGCACGCCCAGCGGCAGATGGAAAATTTGGGGCGCGGCGTGGTCGCGTTGCAGCAGGAAAGCGGCGTGTATGTCGGCTGGCGGATGCTTGCGACCGAGCCGGACAGCGTCGCCTTCAACGTGTACCGCGCGTCGGGTAGCGCAAAAGCCGTCAAACTCAACGCGGCCCCGCTCCGCGACGCGACGAGTTTTGTGGATACAACCGCGCCCGTCGATAAAGAAAATGTGTATTCGGTGCGCTTGGTTGGCAGCGACGGGCGCGAAGAAAAGCAGAGCGCGGCGGGCGCGGCGGGTTCGGCTTTCACAATTCCCGCAAACGCCCCGGTTCGCAATTATTTGTCTATCCCTTTGCAAACGCCAACCGGCTACACGCCCGGCGATGCCTCGGTCGGCGATTTGGACGGCGACGGCGAGTACGAAATCGTCGTCAAGCAGGAAGAACATCCGCGCGACAATTCGCAAAGCGGCGTGACCGGTTCGCCCAAACTGGAAGCGTACACGCTTCAAGGCAAATTCTTGTGGCGCATCGATTTGGGCCGCAATATCCGCGAAGGCGCGCACTACACGCAGTTCATGGTCTACGATCTGGACGGCGACGGCAAAGCCGAAATCGCCTGCAAAACCGCCGATGGAACCGTTGACGGAACCGGCAAAGTCATCGGCGACGCCAAAGCGGATTATCGCAACGAAGCCGGGCGCATTTTGCGCGGGCCGGAATACCTAACGATTTTCGAGGGCAAAACCGGCAAGGCACTGGTGACGGTTCCGTATGTGCCGTCGCGGCATCCGACCAAGCAAGACCCGACCGGGCCGGAACTCAAAGCCGTGTGGGGCGACGATTACGGAAACCGCGTGGATCGGTTCTTGGCCTGCGTCGCGTATTTGGACGGCGTGCACCCGTCGCTTGTGATGTGCCGTGGCTACTACACGCGCACGGTTTTAGCCGCGTGGGATTTCAAGGACGGCAAACTGACCCCGCGCTGGGTGTTCGATTCCGCCACACCCGGCAACGAAAAATTCGGCGGGCAAGGCAACCACAATTTGAGCGTCGCCGACGTGGACGGCGACAACAAAGACGAAATCATCTACGGCGCGATGGCGATTGACGACAACGGCAAGGGTTTGTATTCCACCGGTTTCGGCCACGGCGACGCCTTGCACGTTTCCGACTTAGACCCGACCCACCCCGGCTTGGAAGTCTTCGATATTCAGGAGCGGTTCGACGATGCAGGCGTTCACATGACGGACGCCAAAACCGGCGCAGTGCTGTGGAAAAAGGCGTCGCTCGTTGCGGCGACATCGGGCGGAGACAAAGGCGAAGGGCCGGGGCGCGGGTTGGCCCTCGACATCGACCCGCGTACACCGGGGGCGGAGTGCTGGGCCGCCGGTGCGGGTTTGGGTAGTATGCTGTGGGACTGCAAGGGCAATCTCATCGGAAACAAAACCCCAACCTGCAACATGGGCATTTATTGGGACGGTGACTTACTCAGCGAAATCCTGAGCGGCACGACAATCCAAAAATGGGACTACCTAAACGCCAAATCCGACACGATCCTCAACGCCGCCGATTTCGACTGCGCCCCCAACAACGGCACGAAAGCCAACCCCTCCTTATCCGCCGACATTTTCGGTGACTGGCGCGAAGAAATCATCTACCGTACCCGCGACAACCGCGAATTGCGAATTTTCACCACGACGATCCCGACCAAATACCGCTTTTACACATTGATGCACGACCCCGTGTATCGCTTGGGTATCGCATGGCAAAACGTCGCCTACAATCAACCCCCGCATCTGGGCTTCTACTTGGGCGACGGCATGATGCCGCCCCCGCGCCCGAACATTACGCTCGCTCCCCACGCAAAGCAATAGTGCGCTACCCCGCAACCTCATACGTAATCCAGTAAAAGCCTTTGCCGCGCGTGAATTGCAAATGGTTGGCGCGGGGTTCAAAGATGCGCCGCAAATCGGCTTCGGTAAACACGTTGTCGATGATTTCCCACTGCGAGCCGTCGGGGCGCGTGCGTGGCTCGAACCAATCCGCCGCGCCCGGCTTTTGAAAAAACGTGGACGTGTCGCGGACATGGTTGGTGGCAAGAAACACGACGGCTCCCGGCGAGAGTTTCGTGTGCAGATCGTCCAAAAATGCGTCGTGCCGCGCAAGGGGAATGTGCTGGAAAAAGTTCACGAGAACGGCGGCGTCGAAGTCGCCGGGCGCGTTTGCGACATCGTGGGCGTCCATTAGCAAAAACTTGACGCGGCCTTCGGGCAAATCTTTTCCCGCGTGAACGTTGTATTGGGCTGCTTCAAGTAATTTGGGAGACAAATCGGTTGCCAAAACATAATCGGCGGCGTCGGCGATAAAGCGCGTCCAGCGTCCGTGCCCGCAAGCAATCTCTAAAACCCTCCGTCCGCGCACGGTTTCCTGAATAGCGACGGCAAGTTCGTGTAAAGCGTCGCCCTCGGTGGCGTACCGTTCGTCCAAATTGTGCACGCCTTCAGACGTCGCATTCGTCGCGCCGTTGAGGGAATGGTCGTAATACGCAACCATCTGCCGATTGTAGTTTTCTTGGTCGATAGTTTCTGCGGTGCTCATTGCTTGATTCACTACTCTTGTTTCAGGGCGAAGTCCACGGCTTGCTCCACCGTCAGGGCGCGGCCCGCGTTCCACGCCGCCGCAAAGGCCGCTTCGCCGAGCGCCGACCGGGCTTGCTGCGCGTTTTCCTCATCTTCGGCGTGCGCGTTGTGCGGCAATGTCGCGCCGATGCTTTCCCGTACCGCCTCCGAGGCTCCCCACAAAGTCGCCGCGATCTCAAATGCTTTCGTATCCAAGCAAAGGTTGGAAAACGCATGGAGCGTTTCAAAAATGCCCCGCTTGTCGCCCTGCTCGCAAAATAGTGTGAGGCTTTCTTTGAGCAAGTTGCGCGCATTTGCGTAATCGCCTTGATAGGTGGCAACAATCCCCAAATTGCCAAGCGTGTTAGCGATGCCGTATTTATCCCCTAATTCACGGCGGATGGCGAGGCTTGCCTCGTATAAGGGCCGCGCGGCGGCAAAGTCGCTTTGGTTGGTGGCGACGACCGCCAAATTATTGAGGGAAAAGGCGGCCCCGTTTTTATCGCCGATTTCGCGGCAAATGGCGAGGCTTTCTCCAAGCAAAGGCCGCGCGACCGCGTAATCGCCTTGACTGATAGCGATGTTCGCCAAATTATTGAGCGACGCGCTGATGCCGGTTTTGTCGCCCAATGTGCGGCGCAAACTGAGGCTTTCTTCGAGCAGGGCGCGGGCATTCGCGTAATCGCCTTGATGAATGGCTATATTGCCCAAATTGTTCAGCGACTGCGCGATGCCGGTCGTGTCATGGAGTTCGCGGCGAATCGTAAGGCTTTCCTCATGCAGCGGTCGGGCGGCTGCGAAATCGCCCTGATTGGCGGCGACGAGGCCCAAATTATTGAGCGATAATGCCATCCCGCTTTTATCGCCCACGGCACGGCGGATTTGTAGGCTTTCGTCCAGTAGCAACCGGGCGACTAAGTAATCGCCGTGCGCGAACGCGACAACCCCCAAACCGTTCAGAGCACCGCCCACCCCGCTTTGGTCGCCCCGTGCGCGGAAAACGGCAAGCCCTTGTTCGTAAAATTGCCGTGCTACCTCGTAATCGCCTTGCGCGAAGGCCAAACGCCCCGCCGCGACGAGCATTTTCGCCCGCGTCGCGTCGCCTGCTTCCGGTTTGTCGGTGGGGCGTGCGGCTATCAGTCGCGCTATTTGTTCGCGCCCTTCCCCGTAATAGCCGCGCGCCTGCCAAAAAGCAGCCATCGCCCCGGCAAGCCGGACGCCCGCTCGGTGGGCGGGTTCGCTTGCCGCCGCGGCGCACCATTCAAAGGCGGCCCGCGCGTTGTCCTGCTCGGCCTCCAAGCGGTTTAGCCACGCCAACTGATCCGGCCCGGTCAAACGCGGCTCGGCAAATTCGGCAAAGGCGGCAAAATAGTCAATGTGCCGGATTTGCAGCGCTTCCTCGAACTCGTTAGCGTCCGCCCTGCGCTTTTCCGCTCCGTACTGACGCAGTGTTTCCAGAAGCGCGTAGCGGGTTTCGCCGCCCGCCTCTTCGGTCACCACGAGCGATTTGTCCGCAAGGCTCGTCAGCAGATCCAGCACTTCCCATTCTTCAACCGGCTCGACCCCGCACACGCTTTCCGCCGCGTCGAGCGTCCATCCGCCCGCAAAAACGGACAGCCGCGCGAACAGCGTTTTTTCCGTGTCCGAAAGCAAATCGTAACTCCAGTCCACCAGAGCGCGCAGGGTTTGCTGGCGGGGCACGGCGGATCTATCGCCGCCGGTGAGCAGGCGGAATCGGGTGTCCAATTTATCGTTGATTTGCTCGACCGCAAGCGAGCGCGTTCGCGCTGCCGCAAGTTCAAGGGCGAGCGGAATGCCGTCCAAGCGAAAACACAATTGGGCAAGCGCGGGCGCATTGAAATTGGTGACCGCGAAATCGGGCTTAACGGCCTGCGCCCGCGCGATAAATAAACGCACGGCCTCAAACTGAGAAAGGCTTTCCGGCGTCGCCGTTTTTGCGGCTTTTGCATCGGGCAGCGACAGCGACGGCACGCGATAGGTTTGCTCCCCGGCAATTCCCAGCGGTTCGCGTCCCGTCACCAGTATTTTGATGCCGGAACAGGCTCGCAAAAGCACGCTAACAAGCGCGGCGCAAGCGTCGAGCAAATGTTCGCAGTTGTCTAAAACGAGAAGCAGCGTTTTGTCTTTGAGGCCGCTTGTCAGCGTTTGCGTCAGGCTTTGCCCCGCCTGTTCCTTGACGCCCAGCGTTTGGGCCACCGTTTGCGCGACGAGAAACGAGTCGGAAAGCGGCGCGAGTTCCACTTGCCACACCCCGTCCGCGAACGCCTCGATTTGGTCGGCGGCAACTTGGAGGGACAAGCGTGTTTTGCCTGATCCTCCCGACCCCGTCAGTGTGAGCAGGCGCGTTTTTGATAGGAGCGCGGTCACGTCGGCTATCGGCTTTTCCCGACCGATAAAGCTCGTGAGTTGTTGCGGCAGGTTGTTGGGCGTGTTATCC
>CAXTBP010000010.1:0-21074 GCA_964241985.1 uncultured Armatimonadaceae bacterium
CGGTCGCCGGACGCGATTTCAACCGCCATCGTGCCGCTGCACGTGATGGCCTTTTCGCCTTTTTCCGCGTAGGTCATTTTGATTTTGAGCGTGGGAACGTCGCCGATTTTTTCCTCGCCCGTGATTTCAAAATCGGCGTGGGCGTCGCGGGTTCCGATTTTGGTATCGGCCTTGTAATCCCATGCCCACTTATCGCCAACACCGACGGGTTTATCGGGAAAGACGGCGCTGGTCGCGGCGAAAAGCCGGGCGCTCCAACCGACCGAATCTTTATCGTCGTCGGTGGACGTGAAGCCGGTCAGGACGCCATTGGGCTTAATCGTAATCGTAACGGTTTGCGGTTTGTCGGCCTCTTCTTTTTCACCGTCCACGGTCGATTCCGACGATTCGTCCTTGTCTTCCGCCGTCAGTTCGCCGGTTTTCTCGTCCACTTTGGTGTACGTGGTGCGCGTGACATCTTTGGATTCGCGCGTACTTTTCGTGCCGCCCACATCGGCGACCATTTTGACATTGGACTTGCTGCGCTTGATTTGCCCGGCTTTGGCCTTGTGCGCAAGCAAATACTTACCGGCGGGAACCGTCGCGGCGGCTTTTGTCGCCGGTGCGGCCTGCGCGGTGCTTGCACCGACGGCAGGGGGCGCGGGCTGCGAATTTTGCGCGTAAACGGGGAGGGTGGCGGCGGTCAACGAGCCTGCGGCAGAAACGAAAACAACGGCGCGACGAGAAAAACGAGAAAGCATACGTGTTACCCTTACTCTATACCGAAGCAAACCGAACGGGGAAAGTTTTCCCATTTTATCATGCAGAAGTGGGGGCAAACCTGAGCGAATTATGAAAAGCGTCGTCCCGTCAATTCCTAACGCGGCGCGGAGGCTGCGATGCGGGAAAGCGCCACGCCAAGCCCGGGATTGTTCCATTTCAACGTCCGGCGATTATAATGATCCCCGGCGTCCCACAGCATGGGAACATACCCCAAAGCAACCGCCGTTTCACAAACCGTCGAAAGGTATTTCACCACACTCGGTGCATCTTTTTTCGCGCTGCACCCGAACTCGCCCACAACGACGGGAATCCCCTTGTCCGAAAAGCGCGCTTTCATGAGAAGCATATTTTGCTTCACGGCGGCGACCTCGGCAGGCGTCCCCCACGTAAAGACGGCTTTGCCCCAACTCGCGTCTTTATCCAAAATCGTGAATGTAGACGGCGTGTAGTAATGTACGGACACCATACTGTGCCGGGCCGGGTCGCGGGGCATCGTAAACGCGGGATCCACGGTAAGGCCAATGTCGGTTCCGTAGCCCGCAATCAAGAGATACCGGCGATTGTTGTTGCCGCCGGACGCGCGCACCAAATCGGTGAACGTTTGATTGACGCGGTTGAGAATGGTATATGCCTTGGCCTTTTGCTCGGGCGTGCCGCCGCCATAGGAGTTCCAAAGGTCATCGAAGCGGCCTTCTTCGTTCATAGACTCGAAAACGAGGCTATCCGAATAGCCCTTGTAGTGGTCGGCGATTTGGCTCCACAAGGCCGTATATTTGCGCGACGTTCCCTCGTAGTCGGTGGAAAACTTATGAATCCAGCCGCCGTCCCAGTGGATGTTGATGATAACGACCATTCCACTACCGAGGCCGTAGTTCACCACCTGATCGACGCGGGCCATCAAGTCCTTGTTGATGGTGTTGTTCGGGCCAATCAAATTCGACCACGCCACGGGAATGCGCACCGACCGAAAGCCCGCCGCCTTGATGCCTTGGAGCATCGCTTTCGTCGTGACCGGATTACCCCACCCGGTTTCGTAGTCGCGGACAGACGTGCCCTTTATCCCGGTCGCTTCCAGTGTGTTCCCCAAATTCCACCCAACGCCCATGCGGCGAGCGAAAACGAGGGCTTCGGATTGGTTCGGCGCAACGGGCGGGGCAGCGTGTGCCGCTTGGGAAAAGAAAGCCCCGAAAAGAAGCAGGCCCGCGCAAAAACGAGCAAGCGGTTTGAATGAAAACACCAACGTTTACGCTCCTGAACCGGGAAGGGGAAAGTGGTTCATTCTACCATGCACGCCCCGGCAAAAAACGCGAAGTTTTTGCGCACTTTACACGCGAGTTTGGGAGAACGCCGTGTAAAGCGTCCATGCCGCCAAAAAGTGAACGTTGACGACGTGACCGCCCGCAATCAAATCGGCGACTTCGCGCTCCGTCCGCCATTCGTGCGTCAAATCGACCTCGTATTTGTCTTTTTGCCGCGTTTCTTTATCCGCTAATTCTTCCAAATCTTCGGCGAGAAACAGAAACATCCGCCCTGCCGACCGGCGATGATCCATGAAATAACTGCCGAGCAGCGTCAAGTTTCGGGCGGTTAAACCCGCCTCTTCCGCAAGTTCGCGGCGGGCCGCTTGGTCGGGCGTTTCGCCGATTTCCATGCCGCCGCCGGGCAACTGGTACAAGCTGACGCCCGGCACATACGAATACTCCTGCTGAACGAGGATCGCGCCATCGGGGCGGCGCACGAGTAATCCGACCGCATCACGGCTTTGGGCGAATCGCACGTAATCGCCGGTCTGTCCGTTGGGCAGTTCCACCGTATCTTCCACAACCGTTAGACGGGGATGCGTTAAAAGAACGCGCGATGAAAGGGTTTTATACATTTGCGCCCAGTATGGCGCGCATGGTCGTGTATGTCAACGTCTCATTGCTTTCTGATAAAATGAAGCCCGATATGGCAGCAAAAGGGGCGCGGGACTGGGCGCAGTTGGACGCCTTCGAGGCGGAATACGCGGAGCGATTGGCGGACGAGAAAAAGACGGAAAACCAATCGCAGTTTTTGGCGTTTTTGAAACAGGCCGCGCAGGTCAAATCGTGGGACGAATTTTACGCCGACGACCTCAAAGGCCGCGACGAGCAAACACGTCGCTTGTTCGCGCTCCGTGGCAAAATCCAAACCCTGCGCGAAAAATTGGGCCTGCCCGACGAAGACCCGCTGCCGATTGAAGCGCCGTATTTGCCCGCCGCGCAAACCAAAGCGGAAAAGCCGAAGCGCACGAAAGGCCCACGTTTTGTCGCCGATACGACCCCGCCCGGTTTTTTCTTCCCCGTCACGTTCGACGAAATCAAAGCCGTGCTTGCCGAACTGCCGCCCGAACACACGGAACCCTTGTACGAAATCCGGTTGTCTAACCAGAAGAAAACCGGGGCCGACGGGGACTGGCTGGACGGCGAAATCCGCCTGCATTGTTTAATCGCCAGTGCCGAACCGTTCGAAAACGGAACGGTTGCCGTCCGCCGTTTAATGGGTCGATCCGAAACCGGGGCGGATGTAGCGCGCTGGGGCGGCGATTTTGAATGGGAAGGCAACAAACTCTACGCGGTTTGGCCCCTTGATGCCTACAAAACGTTTGTGCTGCGCCGCGTTTTGGTGCATGAGGTCGCGCACGGCGTCGCCGAAATGCCCGGCTATTCCGCCAAAGTCAAACAGGCCGGAAGCGTGGAACGGTTTTGCGAGCAATACGCCGAAGCCTTTTACAAACCGCCCGGCAAATCCGTGCGGCTCGGTTTTTAAGAAAAATAAAAACCAAAAACTCCACACGTTTGCCACACGGTAGCCGTGTAAGATGAGCGCACTCCGCACAGCGGTTTTTCTTACATGAAAGGCTTTTGTTTATGCGCTCTCGATTTTCGTTTGTACATCCTGCGATTTTGCTTGCGTTTCGGCGCGTCGTTTTGCCCATTGCGGCGGTCGCCGTGCCTCTCGCCGTTTTGAGCGGCTGCAGCAGCGGGCATGGAACCGGTTACGTCAACCCGCCGCTCACGTCTACCGCAATACCTACGCCCACGCCGATTCCCACCGGCTTCCCAACACCTACGCCGTCCGCAAGCCCGACGCCCGGCACGGTCACCGGCTACACGGCGCAGGAAGTCGCTCGGTTTGACTATGCGTTCGGGGCCAGCGACTTTAACACGAATGGGCAGGTGGTGGGAACGCGCCTGCGCGGCACGAACCCGAATACCGATTATCGCGCGTTCTTATACGCAAGCGGCGCGTTTCAAACGCTCGGCACGCTGGAGTCCGTTTCGTCGAGTGCCCGCGCCGTCAGCGAGAACGGGCAGGTCGCCGGATTTTATACGCCGAGTGGCAGTACCACCGTCCACGCCTTTTTGTATGCAAACAACGCGGTCACGGATTTGGGGGCCATCGGTACGGAAAATGCAGCCGTCAATGGCGTCAATAATAACGGGCAGGTCGTGGGCGCGTCCACCGGCGACACGAACTCGATTGACCCGCGCGCGTTCGTGACCGCGAGCGGCAGACAGCGCGATTTGGGAACGCTGGGGGGCGACCGCAGCGAAGCGCGCGGCATTAACGACGCGGGCCAAATCGTCGGCAGCGCCGACACCGCCGCCGGTCAGTCCCACGCCTTTTTGTACGAAAACGGCGCGATGCGCGATTTGGGCACGCTGGGCGGCAGGTCGTCCGAGGCGAGGGCCATCAACAACGTAGGCCAAATCGTCGGCGTGTACCAGTCAAACGACGACTTGGAATCCCAGCGGGCCTTCCTTTACGAGAACGGCGCGATGCGCGACTTGGGGACGGGGCCGTTCAGTCAGGCGACCGACATAAACCAGAGCGGGCAAATCGTCGGTTCGGTTTTGGTGAACAGAAACACCCACGCTTTTGTGTACGCAAACGGGGCCGTCACCGATCTGAACGCCTTCAACCCGTACCCCAACAGCCGAAGCGAAGCGACAGCGATCAATGACAAGGGGCAGATTTTAGTGCTCGTCACGGTCGGCGACGGAGCCGAAACGCACAGCGTGATTTTGACGCCCGTCACAAAGTAAGCAAGCGAACCCTATGCTCGCCGCTCGATGCGCAACGGTATCCCCGTTTTTTCCGGCGGGCGCAGGGTAATCGTCGGTTCGGGGATAATCGGCGCGGCGTTTGGGTTCGGCAGGGAAAACCGGACGCGCTGAACGAGCGTCGCCAAAAGCAAATGGCCTTCCATTTGCGCGAACGCGGCCCCGATGCACACGCGCGGCCCACCGCCAAACGGCAAAAAGTCGTAGCGGTGGCGGGCCGCGTCGTTTTCGGGCGCAAAGCGAGACGGATTGAACGTTTCTGGGTCGGGAAACGCGCTCATGCGGCGGTGCAAAAGATACGGGCTAACTAAAACAATCGCCCGCGCGGGAACGCGAAACCCGCCGACAACGGTTGGGCGCAACGCTTGCCGCACCAAAGCGTAGGCGGGCGGATACAATCGCAAGGTTTCTTTGAAAACTTGCAGCGTATAGGGCAACTGCGCCAAGTCATCGTAGGACGGCGTACGCCCGCGCAAACGCTCCGTGATTTCCGACGCCATGTGCTCTTGAATGTCGGGGTTTTGCGCGAGCAGATACGCGGCCCATGCGAGCGCGTTCGCCGTCGTTTCGTGCCCTGCTAAAAATAGCGTCATGGCTTCGTCGCGGAGTTGCTTGTCGTCCATCGCGTGCCCTGCATCGTCGCGGGCCGCTACCAAGCGGGCCAGCAAGTCGGTCGGCGTGCGGCTTGCGCCTACGGCGTCGTGGTTCTTTTCCGACGCGCGTTTTTCGTCGATAAGGCCGTAGATCGCGCGGTTCAAAACCGCGTGGGCGTGTATTACGTCGCGCTTCCACGGCGGCACAAACGCGAACGGGAGCCGAACCGGGGCGCGGAGTACGTCGGATAAATGCCGCATGGAAACCGAAAGAGCCTCGCCCAATGCGTCGGCGTCGCGCTCCATCCCCGCGACCCCAAACAGTGTCTCGCCCACGATGCCGAGCGTGAGCCGCGTCATGTCATTGGCGATGTTGCGAACCGTGTTGTTTTCCCATTCGCTTTGCGCCCGTTCGCCCGCGCCTGCGACCAGCGGGGCGTAGTCCTTGATGCGGGCATGGGCGAACGCGGGCGAGGCCAACTTCCGCTGCGAACGGTGAAAATCGCCCTCGCTCGTCAAAAGCCCGTTGCCCAAAACCGGACGGCTGTACACGGACAGGGCCGGGCCTTTCCTGAAATCGGCCTCGTGGGCGAGCAGCACGTCGCCGACAGCTTCGGGCGTGTTGATTAAAACAATGGTGCGCGTCGCAAACCGAAACCGCGCCATTCCGCCCGTTGCTTCCGCCGCTTGTGCGAAGCGCGTCAGCATTTGCAGTCGGTCGCCGAAAACGCTTTGCCCAATGAGCGCGGTTATCCCAAACGCCTGCGAAGCGTCCGGCACAAGCGGAAAATCAGCGGGCGACAAAGCGGGACTGGTCATACCCTCATTTTATCTTGCCAGCCTCGCTACGGCGCGACGGGCAAAAGCGTCGGCTCGGCGCTATTCGGGCGCGACGGGGGCGTCAATAACCGTTCCACCTGCATTTGATCGTCCACGCTCCCCGGCAAAAGCACGGCGGCCTGCGTGAATAAATCAAGCGCATTTTCAACAAACGGCTTGTAGTCGGGGTCGATAGTCAAGCGTTCCGCGTCTTTGATCTTGCCCCGGTCAATCACGCGCAAAAACATTTTCCACTTTTCCGTGTCTTCGTTCGACATTCCGGTTCCGTCGAACGCGGGCCACAAGCGTTTGAGCGATTTGGGATCGCCTGCGCGCGCTGAGGCCAGCAGTGCAACCAACTGTCGGCCCTGTTTTACGTCGTCGGCTTGCGGCAAATCCAAAATGCTTGCGACCAGCACGGCGGGTTCCTCATTGCGGGCAAGAAGGGCGGCCCCCAGCGCGTCGCACCAACTATCGCGGTTTTTGAGGAGCGTGTGCGCGGTTTTCTGCGCTTTGTCGCCGCCCGGCAAAAAATACAACAAAACGCGCTTGCCGCCCTGCATTTTGTCGATGGCGCTCAACGTTTTTTCACCGGCTCGCTGTACTTTGTTCGCTTGGGCGAAAATAGTGTTTCGGCTTTTGAACAGCGGCAAATTTCCCGCCGCGCGGGAATAGTCCAACGCCGTGCGCCCGGTCTTATCGCGCTGCGTCAAGTCGCTTCCCTTGATAATCAACACGTGCACCAAATCCGCTCGCCCCAAGGCGGCGGCAATCATGAGCGGTGTGCGCCCGTAGGTATCGACCGCGCCCAGCGCCGCGCCGGATTGCAGAACTTTATTCAACTCGACAAGGTTTCCCGCGCTCACCGTTCGCAGAGCCGGAAACGTTGCCGGGGCAGCACTCGCAACGGGTTGATCCGGGGCCGCGTTCGCTGTGCTAATCAAAGGCGCGGCACAAAAAGAGAAGGTCGCCGCAAGGGCAAGCAAAGGACGTTGAAAAGCGGCAAACCGCGGTAAAACAAACATAATTGGGTTATCCTTTGTGATTTATTATCCACCGCGCGCGTTCGTTTCCACATCATCCGCGCGGTGGTATTTAGAGTGCGACCAAAGGCGACCCGCTTCATCCGACGAAAGTTGACTCTACTCGTAGTACTCCGGCTGGCTAATATCGCCGATCAGGTCAATTTCCCTCGGCTCCCAACCCAAAATGGCACGGGTTTTTTCACTGGACGCCGGGCCGTTGCCTGCGGCGAACATGGCCCCGGAACCGGAGAAAAAGCTAAAGTGCTTGGCCGCTTCATCAGGAGAAAGCGAGCGGGTCGGTATACCCAACTGCCTGCCAATGGTTTCCGCAATCCGCTTGAACGGAATGCCTTCTTCGGCGACCGCATGGAAAGGCCCGTCCTGCGCGCCGTGTTCCAGCGCCAAGCGAAAAACGCGGGCGGCATCGAGCCGGTGGACGGCGGGCCACAGATTTTGCCCTTCGCCCACATACGCAGAAACCTGCGTTTCACGCGCTAATCGTACCAACTCTGGCACGAATCCGTGCGTTTCGCCCGCGCCATGCACGGTGCGCGGAAGGCGAACCCACGAGGCGCGGACGCCGCGCTGGGCAATCGCAACCGCTGCCTCCTCACCGGCGCGGGGAAACGACGGATCAAGGGGTGGGGGCGGCGTGGCTTCGGTGAACACGTCGCCCGGCGGCAAAAGACCAAATCCGCTCGTCACGAGCACCGGGCGGTCGGATCCCGTGTAAACGTCGCCGAAGGCTTCAATAGCCTGCCGGTCTTGTTCGGAGGCTTCGACTATTTTCGACATATCGAGGCTGAAAGCCAAATGGACAACGCCATCGGCCTCCGACGCGGCTTGCCTCAGAACATCAAGATCGCTGAGCGAACCTATAACTGCTTGCGCGCCCGCCGCGCGTAGGCCCTGCGCCTTTTCTTCGGAGCGAACCAAGCCGGACACCTGATGACCGGCCCCGATCAACTCTTTAACCAAAGCCGAGCCAATCCACCCATTAGCTCCGGTAACAAATACTTGCATCGAAACTTTCCTTTCGCGCGCCGCGATTTAGTCTGCCATTTTTTACGTCAGTCTATGACATTATATCGTAGTGTCAGTCGCTGTCAATACGAATTGAAGGAAAGGGTAGAATAGAACTATGCCCCGGAGTGGAGAAGAAGCGCGCCAACGTTTGCAGCAGGCAGCCTTAGAACTGTTTAGCGAACGCGGCTATGACCAAACGACCGCGTTTGAGATCGCCACCCGTGCCGGTGTCACGGAGCGAACGTTTTTTCGGCACTTTTCCGACAAGCGCGAAGTTTTGTTTGACGGTCAAGTCAAACTGCGAATCGCTTTAACGGGCGCGATACATCGCACGGCGGAAGCGTTGCCGCCGCTGGAAATTCTTTTCTTGGCGTTTCGATCCATCGAGCAGCTCATACAGGACAATCGACCGTTTTCCGAACCTCGCCAGCAGGTAATCGCAACTACCCCGGCACTCCAAGAACGCGAGTTGGCAAAGATTGCCGCGCTCACGGAAGACTTGGCGATGGCCCTGCGGCAACGCGGCGTAGACGAACGGCTGGCGGCTTTGGCGGCGCAAATTGGAATGGCGGCTTTCGTTCACGCAACCGTATCTTGGTTCGCCGATCCGTCGCGCCGGTTTGGCACACATTTATCGCAAACGTTCGACGATGTGCGTAAACTGGCTCTGCCGCTCAATTCAACAGAAATTCCGCGTCACGAATAAACCGACTTCTTCAAAAAGCAAAACCCGGCGACTTTGCAAAGTCGCCGGGTTTTGCTTTGTATGTGCGCGGAAGTTTACTGCGCGGTTTTGACGAGTTCGGTCAGCGCGGCGGGGTCGCTGGTCGGGGGCAGGCAATTGGTGGCGACGCACACAAAGGCTTGCGGCTCGGCATCGGTGGGGTAGCCCAAGCTTTCGATATGCTCCCGGTCGTCCTCGTTGGAGGGGTCGAGCGGCTGGACGACACGCTCAAACCGGTACGCGGCATGGGCGGCGGCAAGCAGGGCCTGCGTTTTTGGGTCGCTTGCCGCGCCGACGACGTGAACCAGAATGGGGGCGAGCAAGGCGCGTTCGGCGGCAAGGGCGTAGCTCGCGCCGAAGAATCCTAATTGCGCGGCGGCGGGCAAGAATGCCTGCAAGGTGCGCTGAGCGAGCCGGGCATGGTCTTCGTCGCCGGTCGCAAGGAACAGGCGCAAAAGGGCGTCGGTCATCAGCATATTGTCGGGCACGTCTTTCGTGCCGACTTTGAGGTTCCCGACCGCATCGGGCCGAACGACGCCGTCGTACAAACCGCCCGCGCGCGGGTCTTCCAAGTGCCCGCGCACCCAAGCGGCGATCTCGTCGGCCCGGTCGAGATATTCCACGCCCTGCCCGACCTCGTACAAGTCCAAACAGGCGGACGCGACCCGGGCGGAATCCGCCAAAAAGCCGGTCGGAACCTTGCCACTGTCGTCGCCGGTCTGCGGTACGTAATGGTCGAGCGCGCCGTCGGCCTGCAAAAGGTTCGTCAGCACATAGTCCATGCCCTTGCGGGCTTTGTCGAGGGCGGAGGTGTCGCCGGTCGCCTGCCACCACGCGACATGGGCGCGGACGGCCTGCGCGTTCGACCCGGCGTACACGGTCGGATCCACGGTCGGCGGGTTCCATTCGCCCCGCTCAGCGAGCGGTTGGGCGTAGTAGTCGGAATCGGCAGCCTGCGAATTGCCCCACGTCCCGGTTTGGCTGTCGTAGAGCGTGTTGTTCAGATAATTGAGGGTTTGCTCGGAGGTTTCTTTCCACCGATCATCGCCCAAAAGTTGGTAGGCGCGGGCATACGTGCGGGTCAAAACCGCGCTGTCTTCCAGCAGTTTTTCGACCTGCGGATCGCGCCAGTCCGGGGTTTGCGTGTAGCGAAAAAAGCCGCCCGCGCCTTCTTTGTCGTGCAGTCCACCGTTGTCCATACCGAACAACGTTTCGCTCACCATGAGCATGATTTTGTTGTTCGGGGCGTCGGTGCGCGTGGTTTTGGCGTACTGTTCCATCGACAATTCGATGGCGTCGGCGTAGGGGAATTTTTGCCCGTTGTGCCCAAAACCGCCAAAGGCGAAGTCAAAATTGTGCATGACCGCAAGCAGCGTGCTGACCACGGCGTCCTGGGTCACTTGCAGCGACGTGTTCAGTGGCGGCGGGCTGTTTTGCTGGCGGATTTGTTCGCGCAGTTGAGAAACGTGCTGGGACAAGCCGGGTTTGTTGTTGTGGAACTCGTTCAAAACTTGGGGCAACAGTTGGCCCATTTGATCCGGGGGCATGAACGTTCCGCCCCAAATTACGTCGCCTTCGGGCGTCAAGATGCACGTGGACGGCCAGCCGCCCTGCGCGTAGCGGGAGTTGACATCGGGCCGCTTGTCCGAATCGACGCGCACGGGTACGAAGTTATCGCCGATGTATTGGGCGATGGCCTCGTTGCCGTAGGTGTCTTCGTCCATGCGCTTGCAAAACTGACACCATGTTGCCGTGAGGGACAAAAGGATGGGCTTGTTATCTCTTTGCGCCTGCGCGAAAACCTCTTCGCTCCACGGACGCCACGCGATTTCTGTCATAAGTTTAGGGTTTGCCTTCGTTGAAAAATGGGAGCGGGCGCGTATTTGAAAAACCGAGGCCGCCCGCAACGGCTTAGTATACCGTTTGGGCGCGGGAAGGGGCAAACCAAATCAATCAACGCCGTCCCAATAAACATACGCGACCTGCGTGGCAGAGTCGTAAGCAAGATATGCACGACCGGTAGAAAAATCCGGGTGGAAATCGGTTGACGTGTAGAACGTGCTTGTTTTGGTGCGGGGCGGTGTCCACCATGAAGGCGTCGGCCCGACAATGGCTCCGCCTGCGGTGCTGGTTGAAAAAGTGTCGGGCGTTATCGCTTTGAAAGTCTTTCCAGTGAGCATTTGAACCGTGGGAAAAGGCGAGGTGAAACGCAGATAGCACGCAGAATTATCCCGGAAGACGTGCCCGTACCCTTGCAGATTGTTTACGTCGTTTGGCGGCGAAGTATTGAAGGTGGCACGGAAGACCGACGGAGCATCGGGGTAATCCTCCATATTTGCGTTATTGCAGCCTGCAAACACAAAAGCCAGTGAGGCGGTAAAGAAGGCGAAACGTATTTTCGTGAACATTAGAAAGCGTCACTTACTAAAAACTAAATAGGTGGTTTTGGGATTTTACTGCGTAGCCCGATGCCCAGCGGGTGCGGGGCATTTCTTCGTTGCATCGATTTTACCTCCGACTGAAACGAAGGTGTTAACCGGTATAATCAAAATCACAACGCCCGCGAAAAGGAAACCAACTAATGAGCCTCACGGAAGTCAAAGAAGCCGTCGCACAAATGACGCCCGATGAACAGAATGAACTGACCCGTTGGATGAACGAGCAGCGCGTCAAGGCCGAAGAAGCCGCTTCCGACGCTTGGGATAAGCAAATAGAGGAGGACGCAAAAGCCGGACGCTTGAATCATCTCATTGCCGAAGCCCGCGCCGACATCAAAGCGGGCCGTGTACGCCCCTTGCCTTAGCGAGCCGAGAGGGGGGCTATGACCGAGGAGCATTTTGCCTCGGTGGTACAATAAGTTTGCTTATGTCAAACGCTTCTTCTGACACCGTTCCCGGAGAAAACACGCCGGTTCCTGCTGCCGATAACGCGACCCACGCGCCGCTGACGCTCAAAGAAAAACTGTCCTCTTTGCCCACGCAGCCGGGCGTGTACCAGTACAAGGACGCCACCGGCACGATTATCTACGTCGGCAAAGCCATCAATTTGCGGAACCGCGTCCGGTCGTATTTTCAAAAATCCGCGAACCATACGCCCAAAACCAAGCGGCTGGTCGCAAACATCGTGGACTTGGAAATCATCGTCACGGATTCGGAATTGGAAGCTCTCATTTTAGAGTGCAACCTGATCAAAAAGCACAAGCCCAAGTACAATATCCGCCTGCGCGACGACAAGCACTACCCGTACCTGCTGCTCACGACGAGCGAACCGTTCCCGCGCCTCCTCATCACCCGCCGCGTCAAGCAGGGCGACGGCAACAAATACTTCGGCCCGTTCACCAATTCCCATGCGGTCTACGAAAGCATGAATTTGGTGTACAAAGTCTTTCCGCTCGTGACGTGCCGCAAATACTGGACGAACACGGAAAAGCAGAAGCCCTGTTTATACCATCACATGGGCCGCTGCCCGGAAGCGCCGTGCGCCAGTTTGGCCGACAAAGACCGCTATATGAGCGGCGTCCGCGATGCCGAGCAGTTTTTGTCGGGCAGGCAGGAGCATTTGGTCAAGGCCATGAAGCAGAAGATGGAGGCCGCTGCCGAAGACTTGCAGTTCGAGCGGGCCGCCAAACTGCGCGACCAGATCAACGCCATTGAAACCATCGTCGAGCGCCAAAAAGTCGTGTCCACAACGACCGGCGATCAGGACGTGATGGCGGTCGTGGCCGACGACGCGGGCGCGTGCGTGCAAATGTTCTTCATTCGCGGCGGCAAACTCATCGGGCAGGAACACTTCCTTTTGGATGGGGCCGACGGGTCAGAAGGCAGTTTGGAAGAGGCAACATCCGAGTTCGTCAAGCAGTATTATCAGGACGCCTCGTTTGTGCCGTCGGAGATTTTGCTCCCGGCCCACGTCGAGGAAATGGAAATTATCGAGTCGTGGCTGCGGCAAAAAAAGGGGGCCAAAGTCAGTCTTCAAGTGCCCGAACGCGGCGAAAAAAAGCGGCTCATGGAAATGGCGGCAAACAACGCCCGCTTGGCTTTGGATCAAATCAAGGCCCATTCCGCGCAGGAACAATCCCGTATCGACACCGCGCTCAAACAGCTTGCCGACGCATTGGACATACCCGACAATCTCTTAACCCGTATCGAGGCCTACGACAACTCCAACGTGCAGGGACGGCACGCGGTCGGCGGCATGATAGTGTTCGAGCAAGGCAAGCCCAAAAAATCCGAATACCGCCGCTTCAAAATCGAGCAGTCGGAAGGCACGCCCAACGACTTCGCCATGATGTTCGAGATGCTGTCGCGCCGGTTCGCCCAAATGTCCGACGGCAACGTCAAATTCGCCCAAGAGCCGGACTTGATCCTCATCGACGGCGGCAAAGGCCAACTCTCGTCCGCGCAGGACGCCATGAAGCAGTTCGGCTACGATTTCCCGATGATCGGACTTGCCAAGCAGTTTGAACTCGTGTTCTTACCGGGCCGCGACGAACCCATCGAACTCCCGCGCAACTCGCCCGCTCTGTTTTTGTTGCAGCGTATCCGCGACGAAGTCCACCGCTACGCCATCACGTACCATAGAAATATTCGAGGCCGCGCGGCCCAAATGTCGGTTTTGGACGAAATCCCCGGCATCGGCCCAACCCGCCGCCGCGCCCTTCTCAAATTCTTCGGCTCGGTCGAACGGATGCGCGCCGCAACCGCCGACGACTTAGCCAAAGCCCCCGGCATGAACAAAAAAGTCGCCGAAGAACTGCACACCTACCTGCGCGGCACGGGCTGATTACGGCTTTCGCCAAACCAACCGCGCCCGCTTCGCCAGTTCGTTCGCTACATACTCGGCGTCGATTTTTTGTTGCTCGTAATCGGGGCTTGTTAGTTCGGGAGGTGGCGGCAAGCCAAAAACGCAGGCGTGATATATCTTGTCCTGAACAACTTCAAGTAACGTGTCGTGTTGCGGAATGGGCGATTTCAGTTCGCCGACGCTGTTTTTACTGATGCCGACGCACCGGTTGAAGCGGGTCGGTTCTTCCTGAAATACTTCGGTCTCAGTTCGACTGCCTCGAAGCGCAACCGATAAGCAGCCATTGTCTGCAGGGCGGAGCAAAAACGCAAGCGATGTAACGTTCCCCTCAGGCGTGATGCACGTAGGTTTTAGGAGCATTCGGTAGGTAGGGGTGTTGTCGGGAAGCGGAGGCCACGATGATGGTTCGTTGAAAAGTTCGGTGTTGTCGGTCACGGCTGGCATTTACTTCACTAAATTGGTTGCGCTCGTAAGAGCCGTGTTAGTTGGTCGGCGGCAGTCTCTTCTAATTTGCCTTTGACGCTTCCTCGCTGATGGTAAATATAATCTTTGCTTGACTCCGAAGCGTGAATTGCTAAGAGTAAATAGGTTTCTTCGTTTGTTGCGGTAAACGAACGCCATTCCAAACGTAAGCCGCCTTCGCCGTCAGGATATAGCTTGCCCGGCGGCAACATGTTTGCCTGCGCTGTGTCTGCCAGCAGGCCAAAAAGCGTTTGCACGGCGCGAGGAGTGGGGCACAAACTGGTTTCGTCCCAATTTGTTTCGTCGTACAAAAAAGCGTCTGCTTGTTGTACCAAGGCGCGAAAATCTGGGCGGGCACTGAGCGTTGGGGCGTTCTTAACCCGAATAATAAACGGGTCGCTTATATCAACAAAGGTTGTTTTCAGCATCAGATATTTTACCTGCCGCCGTTTTCTAATCCACGAAGCGGTACTTGATTAAGGCCCAGAGGGCGGCGAAGCCGTCCGTCCAGTGGATTTTTTTGCCTTGCGCGGTGGTTCGGGCGGCGTAATGGATGGGGACTTCTACGATTTTATGGCCGCGTTTGAGGACTTTGGCGGTCACCTCGGGGCAGAAGTCGAATCGGCGCGAACGGAGCGGCAGGCTCTTCAAAAGGGGCAGGCGGAAAACTTTATAGCAGGTTGCTTCGTCGGTGACGCGCGAGCCGGGAAACAAGATATTGCACGCCGTTGTCAGTCCCCAGTTGGCGATCCGATTGGCGAGGCGCATCTGCTTAACCGACCCCAAAAAGCGCGACCCGTACACGACATCTGTTTCATTTGCTAAGAGCGGCGCGAGCAGTTGGACGTATTCCTGCGGGTCATATTCTAAATCGGCGTCCTGCACGATGAGGAAGTCGCCGGTCGCGTGACCAATCGCGGTTACAATCGCCGCGCCTTTGCCCCGGTTTTGCTCGTGGTACACGACGCGCACATTCGGGTAGCGGTTTTCCACGTCGGAGCGGAGGAGTTCGCGCGTCCCATCAGTCGAGCCGTCGTCCACCAAGATAATTTCCGTTTGCACTGGCACGGCTTGTACGCGACGCAACAGTTCCATTACCGTGTCTTTTTCGTTGTATACGGGAATAGCGACGGTTAAGCAATGGATCGTGGGCGGGGCGGTTTGCAAGGAGTGCGACGACACGGCGAAGTGGGTTCCCGCCGCAATGGGCGAGGGTGAAGCGGGCGGGGGAAGCGTGGCTTCAAATAGGGTGGGGCGATTGGCGTTCGTTTGCTGGGCGGCGTTGTCCATGATGTTTATTATCTCATACCCCATCAACGCCTTCCATGTTCCCCAACCGCCGTTTCATCTACGGGGTTTGCCCGTCTTTTAAGGCTTCGCTTTGCCGGTGACCGGGATTAAAATGACCGTGCCTTTGGCGTCGCCCGTTTCGGTGTAGGCAAGGACATAATTGCTGTCCCCGATGTCGCGGCCTTCAAGCAGTGTCAAATTTTGCCCATCCATGAGCATTTTATCTAACTGCCGGGGTCGGTCGTTGCGCCAAAGCAGCGCGGTGCGCGCGCCTACGCTCCGCTGGTAGCCGGAGCCGACGACGTAGCCTTGCCCGTTAATTCCCTCCGCCGACGTGCTGGGCCAATTTTTCGATGTGGGTAAGGCAGACGTCCCGCTTGTCGATGTCCAAAAAATAGCGTGGCTTTCAAAATCGGACGCGCCTGTTACGGCGGATTTGCCAGACGAAGATCCAACGATAACCCCAAGCGCATTTCCGCTCCTTGCCGTGGACAGGGCATCGCCGCTTAAAGGAAGAACGTACTGCATTTGAGCCGTGCCGGGAGCAAACACAAGCCCAACCGAACCATTGGTCGCTGCGCCGTAGAATGCCAACTGAAAAATCGCCTGACCGGCGGGCGTGCAACGGTAAAAATCGGTGTAACCCGTTCGCCCATCGCGCTGTATGTCCGTTTGCAGGCGCGTCACTTTTCCATTCGTCGGGTCGAGAAAGCCATACCCGTTTTTCGTTTGATTGTTTTCGGTGGCGACGTACTCGACGAGCAGTTGACCGGTATCGCTCAAACCCAGCACAGCGTATGCTTTTTCGCCGCTTGTGGCGGGAACGCGCACCAGTCCGGTTCCTTCCTGCCAGATAAACGGGACGTACTCCGAATACGAGGCGTCATACGCGCCGATGCGACCCGCGATTTGGTTTTTGTTGTTCAGCCCGGCGATAGAAAGATCCTGCGCGCCCAGCTGCTCGCGGGACGCGATTTCAAAAATGCGGGTATACGGCGGTTTTTTTACATAACCCCGCATTAAAATCCAGCCGTCTTTATTAATACCGCCGTTGACTCCTCCGAGGGAATCAACGGGCGTGGCAACAAACGCGGTCACCGGAATAGTACGGGAAGCGTTTTTGCCGCTGGATAGATCGGCCACTTTTATCGTAGAGATTGTGGGGTTCTTGGCAAGGAGCGTTGCCGTCCCGCCCCGTACATCGAGGGGTACGTTTGTCTCGTCCGAACTCGTCCACGTGTATCCCGCCGTCGCGGTTGCCATATCCACCAAAACGACGCGATTGCTTTTATCCACGGCGGCCACGGCAAGCGGCAGTTCGTCGCTTTTGAACACGGTCGCCGGATTATTTTTCGTTGCCGGAACCAATGCGCCCGTCGTGATTTGCAAATGGTCAACTTGGCTCTGAATTGTGAACGTCGCGGAGGGTACTTGCCCGTCCGCGATAGTCACAACAATCGCCGTTTGCGCTTGCGGCGTTTCGCCCAAGATCTGATCGGTGTACGCGCTTACCCGCGCGGTTAGGTCGCCGACCGGAAGAGCATCCCACGCAACCGTGTCCGTTTGCTCGCCGTTTTGTTCCGGGCGGGTCAAAATGCGTTCGGTTCCCGCAATCGGTTCGCCGTCCTTGACAAACTGAAATCGGACGCGCTTAATTTCGGGTGAAGAGGATGCGGCTTGCTGCGCGCCGGGCCAAGCGAAAAAGAAACGCGCCTGCCCCGTGCCACGGTTTGATATGGGGGTACTCGTCGTTTGCACAACGGGTATCACATCCGCTTCACCGGGAAGGGTAGAAGGAGCCTGACCGCCGCCGCTTCCGCATCCACCCAGTGTCAGCGTGAGCGCGAACAAGCCTGAAACAACCAAGCCCACACGCAAATCGCTTTGTTTACCGTGCAACCCGCGCAACCCGCTTCGCATTTTCGTGACCCCTTTCTCCAAGCCCGGCGGCTCGCTGAAACGGTTTTTCACCAATTAAATATCCCTTTGTCTGTGTCGCCGATGAAAGGTCACGGCTTGCGGGTCACGGGAACCAGAACGCACGGTTTGCCGATGGCTTTGTTTCGCGCGGTGATGTAGTTTGTGTCACTGATGCGGTTTGCATTGAGCACAGCGGTATCGGCGGACGCGCCCGTCAGCAGTGCGGTCAGTTCGTGCGGACGATTATTTAGCCATAAAACGCCCTTGCTGTATGGGGCAACCGCTTGATAGGTGTCCGCATTCACCGAGCCGACAATCAAACCGTTGCGGTTGATTCCCGTTGCCGAACCGCCGGTAAAACCGGGCAGGGTCGGCAGAACGACGGGGCCGCTGGCTGCTGTCCACACAAAGGGATGGGCAAACCCGGAATCGTTTAGCGCCCTTCCCGTATCAAATGCCCCGGTCGGTTCTTCGACATTGCCCGTATTGCCGCCGCCGCCAAACGAGGGCAAATTAAAGAACGATGTTCCGACGACCTGCCCGGAAGCGTTGCCGTCTGAAACCATCGTCACGGTGTCGCCGGAAACCGGCGTTATAAGCTGAACCGCGCCGTCGATACGCGCCACGGCTCCGAGGGATACCACAACGGTACGATTTGAAAGAAGCGTCGCCGCTCCTAATAGCAAATTGCTGTTGGTAATTTGAGAAAATTGCAGGGGAACGTCGGTTCCGTTGTAGGCAACGCTGGTTGGCACATCGGTTATCGCGCCGGAACCGATGTCAAGTACCGCGCGTTTGTAGGCGATGACGGTATTGGTGGGCAGTTCTCGGTATTGCAATAGCGCCTTATTATTGTCGTTGAGACTGACGACGGAGATAAATTTGTTGCCTCCGTTCGGCCCTTCGCCCAGCGACAGCGGAGACGCCGCATCATTGATGTCGTTGAGTATATACGCGCCGACACGCACATCATTGCCCGGTTCCTGATCCCCGAACACGCCGCCGATTTGCCCTTTGTTGTTCACCGTATAAGGGCGCACAATGGTGCGAGGATGCGCGTTTGCCGAAAACGAGAGCTGGGTTAAACTCGTGTACGGCGGCTTGACGACACCCGTTGGAAAATTGGAACTGTTGACGAGAACCCAGCCTTGATTGTTGATCGTGGCTGCGTCGGGCGACGAGCCGACTTCGACCGGGTACAAAACAAAGCCCGTCACGGGAATTTCGACGGAAGCGGTTTTTCCGCTGTCGGTTTCCGTTACCGTGACGGTCGTCACGGTGGCTTCTTTTCCCGAAAGCGTCGCCGACAGTCCGTCCGGGCCAACCGTCAGCGGAGCGTTGGCACTGTCGGAACTCGCAAACTGAAACGTATTTTTTACCAGCACGACCGCCCCGTTTTTATCGAGGGCGGAAACGGCAACGGGCAAGGTGTCGCCCTTGAAAAGCGTGGCGGGCGCGATTTCGGTCGCCGGGGCCAGTTCGCCCGTCGTGAATTGCAAATGGTCAATCGTGGAAGCGAGCGTCAGCGCGACGGTTTTTTCCTGATCGGCGCGAAGCGGAATAACGACCGAAGCAAACGCAAGCGGCGTCCCCGTGCCGTCGGCGTTGGGATACGCGGTTGCTTGAACCACGAGGTCGCCGACCGGGAGATTTTCCCATTGCGCGGTTGCAATCTCCGCCGCGCCGCTCGCGGGACGCACCAAAAGCCGCTCGGTTCCCGCAAGAGACTGGCCGTTTTGCGAAAGCGAGATTTTGACGCTTCTCGCCGCCACAGGGACGACCCGCGAATCCGACCCATCGGGCCACTGCAAACGGATGCGCGCTTTCGCCAGCCCGCGCCCCGCCGAGGTTACAATGGTTGCATCGCCGCTGGTGCTGTCGGTATTGGTGACCGCAGGGGATGGGGTACTCCCGCCACCGCTGCCACACCCGCCGAGTGTCAACGTCAAGGCGGTCAAGCCCAACACAAACCCCGCGCACAAACCGCTTCGCTTTAGGTGCAATCCACTTCGCATTTCCCGTTACTTTCTACGGCCCAAAAGGCGTTGAACGGGTGTTCTACAAGTGCGCGCTTTTTTCCTTTATCCAGCAAACCGCTTCCACCAAATCGGCAGCGACGAAATCCGGCGGAACGGGGAATTTGCTTTTGTCATCGGCGACCGACGCATCGCCCGCGTACTTGCCGGACAAGACAAGGATAAAATGCCCCACGCCACCTGAGCGCGCGGCCTGCGCGTCCGTGTCCGTATCGCCGACGAAAAACGAGCGCGCCACATCGAGGTTGTGCTCGTGGGCAGCTTGTAAAATCATGCCGGGGCGCGGCTTCCGGTATTCGGAGTTTGCCGAGGCGGGATGAATGCAGTAATACGACTGCGCAATCGTTCCGCCCGCCTTGCCCAATGCGTCACGCAAAGCGCGGTCAATGGCGTCCAAATCGCCCTCGGTCATCAATCCTTTGGCGACGCCCTGCTGATTGGAAATGACGAAAACCGGCAGCCCCAATTCACAAAGTAAGGCCACCGCCCAGCCCGCGTGGGGATCGACACGCAACTCATCCACCGTTTTGACATAGTCGTCGGGAAGGTATGTGTTTAGTACGCCGTCGCGGTCTAAAAAAACGGCGGGGCGTAGGGACGCATCACTCACTCCGGCAGCAGTCCTTTAATGCGGTCGCGCAAAGCGGAAAAAACGACGTGCCCGAAAATCATGTGCAAATCTTCGACCTGCTGCATATTGCGCTGATGCACGACGACTGGAACATCGACCGCTTGGGCCAGTTTCCCGCCGCCGTAGCCGCACCAGCCAATCGTAATCGCACCCAATTCTTTGCCCGCTTCGACCGCCCGCAAAACGTTGGGACTATTGCCTGACCCGGAAATAGCGATAAGCACGTCGTCTTTGCGAAGCCATGTGCGAGCCTGTCCGGCGAAAATGTTGGCGAACTCGGTGTCGTTACCCCACGCCGAAAGGAGCGCGGGCGAATCCGTCAGGGCCACGACCTCAAAGGGTTTGCCGCCGTCGAGCAAGATATTTTTCATAAAATCGCAAACAAGGTGCGACGACGTGGAAGCCGAACCGCCGTTTCCGCAAAAAACCAGCCGCTTGCCGGTTTTGTAGGCTCCCACGACCAAATCGACGCAGGTTTCCAGACCGCTTGTGATTTCTGGGTCGGATAAAAGGCGGGTCAGGGTTTGAAAATAATCGCCGATATAGCCATCGAGGCCCTGCGTCATGTCGGGAAGCGTGTCGCCGCTATGCACCGACGCGGCCTGCGGATTGAGTGTCAAAGTAGACATACCAAAAATTTCCTAAAATTGCGCGAGTCGATTAACAATGGCCCGCTTTGCTTCCCCTATAGACCGTTCGGGGCGGCGTCGGTTTCGTTTTATAACCCGCTGTATCTGTTGGACATAGTGTACAGGAAGTTCGCGCGGCTTGAACAGCGATTGAACGCGCTCCGACTCGCACGTAAAAATACGGTATTTTGCGGCGCGGCACATGAAACATAAAAGGTTTTTCAAGCGACTAAGGGTAGGGGACAATGCTGCCGAGAATCCTGCAAATC